>NZ_JBFTLC010000004.1:0-200331 GCF_056396245.1 Arthrobacter sp. 05T423 | reverse complement strand
AGCCCGGATCCCGGTTGTCCAGCCAGGAAGCGACCGATTCGGAGCGGTCGGCGGCCTGCCGGATCAGGTCCGCGGCCACCCCCTGCTGGTCMGGSGCGTCGGCCATGGTGCGCAGCTGYGAGGAGATGGTGCGGATGCCTTCGGCGGCCYTGGCCTGCTGGGTGCCGGCCTGGTCCGTGAGGTCCGACTTCGCCTGGTGCAGCAGATCCTTGGCGCTGTTCTTGGCTTCATACGCGACRTTCTTGGCCTCGGTCTTGGCCGTCTCGGCCACGTTCTGCGCGGCGCCGGCAGCCTGGCCCGCCACGTTCGCGGCCTCGTCCTTCGCCACGTCCTTCTTCGAGGCGTCATCCTGGTACCCCGTGGTGCCTGGGTAGTCGGAGGTGCCTGCGCCGGTGGTGCCGTAGCCGGCGGTGCCCGCTCCAGTTTCGCCATAACCGGTGGTGCTGGGGTCGTAAGCCGGGTTCTGTGTGACCGGGGGAGTGGTGAGGTCTTCATCCTGCGGCCATTGGTTCTCAGTCATCTTCGCTCTCTCTTTCCGAAAGGGGCAGCTGCTGTACAGGAACCAGCGTTGCTGGCATGTAATGGTAAGCATGTTTACTAATAAATAGTAAGCACGCTTGTCATTCTTTCCCACCCCTTCTTTCTTGGTTCTGACATGAGGGGGTAGGGTGCCGCAGGATGGCGCGGGTTGCCGGGCGCCCGGGGGCGGTTGATCCCAAGAAAAAAGCTAAGCAGGCTTGCCAACCTGATAGTAAGCATGCTTAGGGTGTAGGTGTGGGGTCGGATGACCTGCCACGGCGCGACGGTGGATTCCCGCCACGCACGGCACCTGCCGGTCTTCGTGGCCATGGCGCCGTAGCGGCCCATCGCCGCCGCCGGTTGAACGTGAACAGCCAAAGTGAACAAGTAGTCAACATCCAAGGAGACAGAATGCTCGCCAAGGAACACATCGACGACCTGCTCAACAAGAACGGAAACATTCTCTCCACGGACGGCGCCAAGATAGGGTCTCTCGGCCAGGTCTATGCCGACGACGACAACGGACAGCCAACGTGGGTCACCGTACGCACAGGCCTTTTCGGTACGTCCGAGTCCTTCATCCCCCTCGAAGGTGCCCGCGTTGACGGAGCCGACATTGTGGTCCCTTACAGCAAGGACCAGGTTAGGGATGCCCCGCGCGTGGAGGCGGAGGGACACCTTGATCCGGCAGAAGAGGACCGGCTTTATGAGCACTACCAGCTGATCGGAACGGTAACATACACCGAAGCCAGGAACGGGCACACCGCCGGCACCAGCGACGCACCGGGCAGGTCAGCTGCCGGCCTTTCCGCCACTGAGCGGGATGCAGGATTCGCTGCTGCAGGGGGCGGCGGTACGTACAGCGCGGCGGATGACAGGGCTGGTATTGACACGGCAGCACCGGCCGACGATGACGCTATGACCCGTTCAGAGGAACGGTTGGATGTCGGCACGGAGAGGCACGCTGTCGGCCGGGCGCGTCTGCGCAAATACGTGGTGACGGAAAACGTTACTCGGACAGTTCCCGTGCGGCGCGAGGAGGTGCGGCTGGAACGTGAACTGATCACGGAAGGAAACCAAGGCGCTGCCCGGAGCGGTCCGGGCATCAGCGGAGCCGAACACGAAGTGGTCCTGCACGAAGAACGTCCCGTGGTGGACAAGGAAACCGTTCCCGTTGAGCGGGTCAGGCTGGACACGGAAACCGTCACCGACGAAGTGACGGTAGACGAACAGGTCCGCAAGGAGCGCATTGAGGCCGACGGCGTAGACGACACCCGCCGCTGACGTTGCCCACACCGGGGCCGGGGTTTCCGGCCCCGGTGTTCTCGGCATTTCAGGCTGGCGGCGTTGCCGGCCGGGGCTCAAAGGGAAAGAAGGTTAAAACCGATGGTCCCGAATCCTGACGCGGAGCAGTGGGGACCTCACCAGCTGCTGTCCATGGCCGCCAGGCTTGTCCAGCGCAGGCAGGACCAGGCCTTGGCCGAACTCGGCCTTACCCACGCCGCGGTCATCGCACTGCAGGGCCTCGTCGAAGGGCCGCTGAACCAGGAAGAGTTGGCCGCCGACATCAAGGTCCGCAGTCAGTCCATCGGCAGGGTTCTGGTTCGCCTTGAGGCGGCTGGGCTGGTGGCGCGTGAGTCCAGTTCCCTGGACAGGCGGCACAACGAGGTATCCATTACCGAAGCAGGCCGCCAGGCGCTGGAGGCAGCCCGGAAAGCCGAGCAGGACGCGCTGCCCCCTGATGTCGTCGAGGGCACCGTCCTAAGCCGGGAGTTGGCGCGGGTTATCAGCTACTTTCCCGGCCGTGCCAAAGCCGTCTCGGGCAGGAACCAAGATCCAGCCGCAGACGACGCCGCGGAAGCGGACTCTCCCGTAGCCGGTGCACCCACCAAAGGCGCGGCGCTCACAGAGGCTGCGCCCACAGAAGGTGCGCCCACAGAAGGTGTGCAGAAGGCTTCGAATGCGGACATGTCAGCAGAACCCGCGGAGGCGGCACTGCCCGCAGGGGCAGACGAGGTTGCTGCGCAGGACTCCACGCAGGAGTCGCAGGGCCGAGCCGGCACCGGTCATAAGTCAAACGCATCGGGCGACACCAGCCCGAACTGAGGCGGACTAGTCATGGAGAGGATAAGTGTCGCCGCGCCGCGCGCGGCGACACTTATCCTTGCTGGCTTCCAACAGCGTCCGATCGCAGGGCAGGACTGTACTCGAGCTTGACTGGGACAATCCTTAGCGTCGCTGTTGCATCGGGTCCGGCCAGTTGCCGATGACGCTGGACATGGGGTCGGGCCAGTTTCCGATCCGGCCGCGCATGGGGTCGGGCCAGTTTCCGGTCCGGCCGTTCTGGACTCCGGACTGCGGACGGGACGGGCGGGGGGCAGCAGACAGCGGGGCGTGGGTAGACATGATATTTTCTCCTGACTGAACTGATGGTCCATACGCAGAACTGCGCAGGCGGTCGTTTCTGCCCGGAACATGGGCAGAGCTGACCTGTTCAGTCGGGGGAACACCCCGGGTCGGAGGCTGGGCTGGCAGGAAGGTCCTGGGCAGGATCGAACACGCGGGCACCGGCTCGCAGCGGCGTCCGGTCCCAATCTCCTGCCGTTTCAGCGGTCTGTGCGCCGGAGCCCTCGGAACCTGAGGAGGAGTTCCCTGAGGCTCCCTCGCTCACGGCAAAGAACTGAAGATGGCTGTCGCCGGGCGGCGTGTCGCGGTGCGGTTTGGGTGCGGCGGCGCTGACGACTGCGAGCTCTCGCTGCTCGGGCGTGGTCATCTGAAGCTCGGCCAGCGAGAGGCCCGTGCCGCCGAGCGGCAGGCCGGCGACGGTCGCCGGCATGTCCTCGAGCACTGTCTCTACCGATGTTGCGGCCTGAGCCCCGTCTGCGGTCTTCCGAGGGGTCGTCCCCGGCCTAACCGCCGGGCGCGAAGCGTAACCAGCCGGCGCAGCAACATCCGGCTGGTTGCCCCCGGTGCCGGGACCCGGCGTCGAAGGCTCGATGCCCGGCTGCGGAGCCACCGGCTGTTCCAGCCCCGGTACTGACGGGACGGAGACGGACGGGACGGGCACCGCCGGGACACGTACGGAAGGAACAGACACTGTCGGGACACGTACGGAAGGGACGGGCGCCGATGGAACGGGTAAGGCGGGGAGCGGAACAGACGGAATGACCTGCCCCGCCGGTTTTGCTGGCAGCTGAGGCACGGACGAAATGGCGCCTTTTGTGGCTGTGACTACGCTGTCCACCTTGCCGAGCACGGGTGCCGTCGCGGTGGTCACCGTGGTAACCGCCCTTGACGCCTCACTAACGACGGTTCCGGCGGCGCCTGCAACTGTGCCGACCACCGTCGATACAGGTTTGGTGACTGCCGTAGGGAGACCGGGAGCCGCCGGCAGGGCAGGCACGACCGGCAGCAGCTTGGTGGCCTGAGCCGCTCGGGGACCGGTGGAAGCGAGAGGAGCAGACATTGCGGGCTTCGCGGTGGCAGACACGGGCGGGGTGTTCAGCGAACCCGCATTTAGCGAACCCGTATTGAGGGAACCAGTGTTCAGGGAGCCAGCGCCAAGTGAATCGGCCGTCACAGTGTCCCCGGAAGCTGCATCGGCGGATGCCGCGCCCCAAATAATCCAAGCCATTGCCAGGAGAACGGGCAGCAGCAGGGCGCGCGGGATGGTTGTTTTGAGTAAGCGCACCCTGTTGCCCATTTGCATCACCCCCCAGCGCAATGGAAGGCCAGAATATGCCCGTCGCCCGGTTCCGTCCAGAGGGAAATCATTCGCGCATGCTGGCGGGTGCGTTAAATCGCAATAAAATTGAAGCAGAAGGTGCTTTAGGGATGTCAGGATCCATCGTCGTCGTCCTTGTGCTGCTTGCCGTAATAGCCGTCGTCGCCATTGCGGCCACAGTGGTTGCCGTCCTGCGCGACGGGCGCGGCAAAGTCCGCCCCGAACCGTCCGAGGAGCCCTGGACTGCCGGGAATCTGCCCAGCGAGCCTTACGCCCGTATCCGTTTCAAGTCGGGCTTTTAACTGCCCCCGCATGGCCAGGAAAGAGCGGACGCAAAGTTGGTGCAGCCGCCCACGACTCTGCGTGGCCGCCTGCACCAACCGGTAGTACGAATACTCAGATTAGATATCTACTCATTCGCGGCTCCTAGTTCCCGGCGTTCGCGTTCCGGGCTATTTCCTGTCCTCGACCGAATGCCGTGAAAACATCCAGCCGGCGGCAATCATCAGCACGCCCAGCACCATGTGCGTCCAGTTGTCCAGCATGTTCAGCGACAGGAAGTTGGCCGCCGACTCCACTCCGACACTGAGCCCATAGATGCTAAGGACGATGTACAGCGCACCGGCGCCCATGAGGAACCTCCGCGCGCCCATCTCGCCGCGGGACATGCCCCACCCGGTTGCCCCAATGACCAGCTGCACGATGTTGAGCAGCATGGATACCTGGAACAGGCCGAGCACCATGGCGTGCGAATCGGGCCCGAGGAACATCATTTCGCCATACCGTGCGGTGATCCCCGGGATGAACCCGAGCACACCGGCCACCATCAAGACAGTACCTACACCCATGCCAGCGTTCTGGACGTCAGTCCTGCCAAAGTGGACGCCGTGTGCATGTGGGGATGCGGTAGTCATTTTCTGCCTCCAACCACTGAATGCGGACAAGCTAATTTTACGTCGGGCCCTCCGAAAAAGCGCTCGCCGTTGGGCTTGCCGTGGACCGGCGCGGGCACACTTAGCGTTTGATATTCCCGCGCCGTTGAGCCTGTCGAAAACAGGGGAGCCGGGCCGCGCATGGCACGATGGGAGGCGATGAAACTGCGTGCTGACCAGACCGGAGACCGTGGCCTTCCCATGCCCTTGTGGCTGCAGGGCGGGCTCGAGTCCGCGCAGGCGGCCATCATTTCGGCGCTGGTGGTCATGGCCCCCATCGTTGCGGTGTGGGCGACCTCAGGATTCGGGAGCATTGGCCTCGAGGCCCTGGCGCGGCTTGCGGGCCAGGCCTGGCTGGCCATCCACGGGGTACCCCTTTATCTCACCACCGTGGGGGAGGGCGCTGCCGCGCGGCCCGAGACCGGCACATTGACGCTCCTTCCGCTGGGCCTGACCCTTATCCCGTTCCTTCTGGCCTGGCGGGCGGGCCGGCGCCTGGCCCGGGCGTCGTACACGGACCAACTTTGGCAGGCGCTGCTCGGCTCGTGGCTGGTTTATGCGGGCTTTGGCATCGCCACCGGGTTTATCTGCCGGACCGAGGACGTCGCGGTTTTCCTGTGGTGGGCCGGGCTACTCCCGCTGGTTCCGTTCGGCCTCGGCATGGTGATCGGCGCGCGGCGGGAGGCCGGTTCGTGGAGCCGGCTGATCGGCGTCGATGCCGTTGACTGGATCTCCCGCACCAGCCAGCACTCGCGATGGGCAGGTTCGTACCTGGCCTCCGCAGCCAAAGCGGGCTTCGTGGCCGTTATCGCGGCGCTCGCCATCTCTGCAACGCTGCTGGCCGTCGACCTTTTCATCCACTGGAACCTCGTGGTGGCGGTCTATGAAGCGCTCGACGCCGGACCCGTGGGAGGCGCGGCACTCACCATCGCGCAGCTCGGCTTTCTTCCCAACCTGGCGGTATTCGCCCTCGCCTGGCTGACCGGCTCGGGATTTGCGCTGGGCGCAGGTTCGCAGGTGGGTCCGCTGGGCACCGCCGTGGGACCGCTGCCGACCATCCCCGTTTTTGCGGCGATCCCGGCCGGCCCCCTGCATTTCGGGCTGGTGGCGCTGGTGGTTCCCGTGCTCGCCGGAGTGCTGGCCGGCTGGTGGTTCCTGCGCGAAGGTGAAAACCACTTCGATGAATGGCTGTCCATCAAGGTCAACGTCCGCTGGCTGACCGCGGCCGCGTCCACGCTTTTCCTGGCCCTCATCATCGGGGCCGTGGCTGGCGTGCTTGCGGCAGCCCTCACCTGGCTGGCGCGCGGCTCGGCCGGCATCGGCCGCCTCAGGGACATCGGCCCGGACCCGTTGTGGACGGCAGTCTGGCTTACCGCGGAAGTCGGAATCGGCGTCGTAATTGGCTACGCAGCGGGACCGTGGCTGGAACGCCGGCAGCTCCGGACCGCCGACGTGGGGGCGGCCCCGAGCAGCAAGTAACCTCGGCGCGCCGTTTGGTTCGCGAGCCCTAGCGGACTGGCTGCTGCAGCGGGCCGGGCAGTGAGTTCTCCAGCTGGGCCAAGCACTCCGTGCTTGCCTTGCTCGTCAATGCCTGGCGGGAGCAGTGTTGGAAGTCCCGGACCTGGTTGAAGAACAGCGCCGAGGTCAGGACCAGGAGAACCATCACGGCCGAAACCACCAGGCCGGAAATCGTTCCGAACAGGACCAGCCTGGATTCCCTGAACCGGACCGCCCGGATGAGCACCACGATCCCCAGCACGAGCGCCGCCGCCGTCAGTATGGCCGTGAGCCACAGGTAGGCGATGTCCAGCTGGAACACGAAGAAGGCGCCCAGCACGGCAACGATGAACATGCGGAACAGCGTGTGCGTCTTCTGGAGCGAGGCTTTGGCCTCCTCGCTGAGCGGACGCGCGGTCCGCTGCGACCCCTGGGGGCCCGGAGTGGGGTTCATGTTTTCCAGCCTACGCGAGCAGCCGCCTAAGCTTGAGCAATGCGCATAGTAGTCCTCGTCTCCGGAACCGGTTCCAACCTCCAGGCCGTCATCGACGCCGTGCAAGCCGGGGACCTGGACGTGGAGATCGCCGCGGTGGGCGCGGACCGCCCCGGGACGTACGGCGTGGAACGCTCTGCTGCCGCCGGTATTGACACGTTCGTGGTGGACTTCAAGGGCTACCCGGACCGCGCGCAGTGGAACGCCGCGCTGACCGAAGCGGTTGCCGCGTACCAGCCGGATGTGGTGGTGTCCTCAGGCTTCATGCGGATCGTGAGCCCTGAGTTCATTGACGCGTTCGACGGTAAATACCTCAACACGCACCCCGCGCTGCTGCCATCATTTCCGGGCGCCCATGGGGTCCGCGACGCCATGGCCTACGGCGTGAAGGTCACGGGCTGCACCGTGCACTGGGCCGACGCCGGCGTGGACACGGGGCCCATCATCGCGCAGGAGGCCGTGGCCATCGAGGACAGCGACACCGAGGAATCCCTGCACGAACGGATCAAGGTGGTGGAGCGCCGGCTGCTGGTTTCCACCCTGACGTCCCTCGCCGCCGCGCACGTACCCAACTGACYCGCAGTTGTTGTCGTTTTGAGCCCTCAAAACGACAACAACTGCGAGTCASTTGGGTGACCAGTCCCTGCTGAGTAGCGCGGCGCGGACTTTCGCGATGGCGGCCCGAGCATCATTCCGCATGTGGCGCTTGGAGATCCTGACAAGCAGCCAGCCGGCGCGGCTGTAGTCCTCCTCCCTGGCAATGTCACGGACGATCTGCTCGGCTCCCGAGTGGCCCTCACCTTCGTATTCGGCCGCCACCCGCTGTTCGGGATAGCCAAGGTCGGGTTGACGTACGACGCCGGGACAGAGTTCGGTGCGTACATTGAGTTGCGGTTCCGGCAGGCCAGCCTGCTCCAGCGCCAGCCGTAGCCGCGTTTCCGGCGCCGAATCCGCACCGACCCTCGCCAAGTCGAGGGCGAGTCTGGCTTTCCGGATGCCCGGTGTACCTTTATGCCTGTCCAGCATGTCGGCCAACTGCTCCAGCGTGGAGTGCGGCTCCGTCCTGTCTTCAAACTCGGGTCTGGGAACTCGCAGGAGATGGTCCGCCACCACAGCTAACTCATCAACACTCATCTTCCGCGCGACGTCCAGCCAGGTACGGACTCTGCTTGTCACCAGCAGTCCATCCACGCAAACGATTTCGTCGTCGAAGAACTGTCCCACATGACCGACGACGCCCGTGCGGCGCGGAATGGCCATCGTATCCGGCCGGGAGATATGGACACGCGGATCCCGTTGACCGGGGAGGAACCCAGGGAACTGCCAGAAGGTAAAGGCGGTGGCGTGGGATGCAGCCGAAAACTCGGTCACCCTCGTGAATGGCCGGATTGTCTCCGGCGGGAACGGCGCTAACCCCCGGCTGGTTCCGTAGGTGGGCACTCTGATGCCCCGGCTGGGTGAGTACAGCGAACCGTGCCGCAAGCGCCTCAGGCTGACACCGGCGTCGACCGCTTCCTGGAACGTGAATGGTGCCAGGGCAAGCGGCTCGGGAAGAGGTTGAGGAATCTTCACGGGACCATGGTCGCAAACCTGAAACCTGCTTCGGCGGTTATCCACAGGCCAACGTGCCGCTAGCCCAACTGACTCGCAGTTGTTGTMGTTTTGAGGGCTCAAAACGACAACAACTGCGRGTCAGTTGGGGAGAAGAGGAGCGCTACTCGAGGCGGCGCTGGCGGGTTTCGGGGGAGAAGAACGCCATCCACAGGACGGACAGGACCACCAGTGCGCCGGCGAGGGCGAACGACGTTGCCAGGCCCAGCTGCGGCCAGAAATAGTTCGCAAAGATGAGCGGGCCGAAGCCTGCCCCCAGCCGCGAGAACGTTGAAGCCCAGCCAAAGCCGCTGCCCCGCAGTTCCGTGGGGTACAGCTCGGAAACGTACGTGTAGAGCACCGGAATGGCCACCTGCACCACGAACCCGAACACCAGCAGCCAGAAGACCGCGGCGGCGGGCACATCCACCACGAACGCCACCACCACCAGGACAAGCGCGGACAGTGGCCCGGTGATGGCCAGCAGCCACCTGCGGCCCACGCGCTCCACGAGCAGCGCTGCCGCGATGACGCCCAGAAGCCCGACGGCGGCCATCCCCGCCGTCGTCAGGAACGCCTTGTATTCGGCGAACCCGGCGCCGATCAGGATCCGCGGCATCCACGTGAGGGACAGGTAGTAAACCAGCAGGATGCTCATGAACAGGGCCCATGCGGCGGCGGTGATCTTCCAGTTGAACTGCCAGACCCCGCGCAGCTGCTGTAACGCGCTGCCCGCGGAAAGCCGCGGCACTGTCTGCGGCTCGGGCAGGCTGTAGGCGCGGGCCTCGGCTCCGGTGGCCTCGACCAGGCCGTCAATCACGCGGGCCGCTTCGTCGCGGCGGCCCTTGCGGATCAGGAACAGCGGCGACTCGGGCACGCTGCGCCGGATCCAGAACACCAGCAGGGCAGGCAGCACCATAACTAGCATGGTCAGGCGCCAGTCCGCGAAGGCGGCAACGAGCCAGGCGGAGACGAAGCCGCAGAGCGCCGCACCCACAGGCCACCAGCCGTCCATGGCGGTGAGGACCCTGCCGCGCTGCTTTCGGGGTGTGAATTCGCCCACGAGCGCGTAGTCCACGGGAATGCAGCCGCCCAGGCCGAATCCGGCCATGAAGCGGAAGACGCAGAACCAGAGGAAGTCCGGGGAGAAGGCACCGAGAACCGTGAAGACCGAGAAGATCAGCAGCGTGGCCGTGAAGGCCTTCCTGCGCCCGATGGTGTCCGCGATGGTGCCCCAGATGAAGGCGCCCACGGCCATCCCGATCAGGTTTGCCGTGCCGATCCAGCCGGCCTCGCCCGGGGTGAGGCTCCACTGTGTGGACAGCAAAGGAATGAGGATGCCGTTGAGGGTGACGTCCCAGGCGTCGAACATGAATCCGAGGCCGCCGATCACGAAGATCCGGCCCTGAACCTTCCAGCGCCAAGGCAGTTCCTGGACTACCTGCTCGCCACTGGGCACAGCGGTATAAATATTCATCTCGGCCTCCTGCTTAAACCTTACGGTGCGGAAGGCCCCGGAAGGCCCCGGAAGGCCCCGGAAGGCCCCGGAAGGCCCCGGGGCACCGGGGCCGGAACGCCTGGCCGCGCTGGGGCAGAAGGCCGGGGGATGCCGGGGTCTTCACACTGGGACCGCCAGCAGGAGAGGGCCCGTCGACACGATAAACTGGGCCGTATCCCCACCAACCGCGGCACACCAACCGCGAGATAAAGACGGAGACTTTCGTGAGCTTGACGCAGCTTGACCGTGTTCCCATTCGCCGGGCCCTGATCTCGGTATACGACAAGACCGGTCTGGAGGAGCTCGCCAAGGGCCTGCACGCAGCAGGCGTCAAAATTGTTTCCACCGGCTCGACCGCCAAGAAGATCGCCGCGGCCGGCATTCCGGTCCAGGAAGTCGAAGAAGTCACCGGTTCGCCGGAAATGCTCGACGGCCGGGTCAAGACCCTGCACCCGCGCGTCCACGGCGGCATCCTCGCCGACCGCCGCGTCCCCGCCCACATGGAAACCCTCGCCAAGATGGAGATCGAGGCCTTCGACCTCGTGGTGGTGAACCTCTACCCGTTCGTGGAGACGGTGAAGTCCGGCGCCGCGCAGGACGACGTCGTGGAGCAGATCGACATCGGAGGCCCCGCCATGGTGCGCTCCGCTGCGAAGAACCACGCCGCCGTCGCCATTGTGGTGGACCCGGCATTCTACGGCGACGTGGTCCGCGCGGCCGCCGAGGGCGGCTTCGACCTCAAGACCCGCCGCCGGCTGGCAGCGAAGGCGTTCGCGCACACCGCTACGTACGACACTGCCGTGGCCACCTGGACCGCCAGCCAGTTCCTCGACGAGGACGGTGACGGCGTCATTGACTGGCCCGCCTACGCCGGCCTGGCCCTGGAACGCTCCGAGGTGCTGCGCTACGGTGAGAACCCGCACCAGCAGGCCGCGCTCTACGTGGATAAGGCAGCCCCGGCAGGCATCGCCCAGGCGGACCAGATCCACGGCAAGGCCATGAGCTACAACAACTTCGTGGACGCCGACGCAGCACTCCGCGCCGCCTACGACTTCGCCGAGCCCGCCGTGGCCATCATCAAGCATGCCAACCCCTGCGGTGTGGCAGTGGCGTCCGCCGACGCCGCCGACCCGATCGCCGATGCCCACGCCAAGGCCCACGCCTGCGACCCCGTCTCCGCTTTCGGCGGCGTCATCGCCGCGAACCGCACGGTGACGGCCGGCATGGCCCAAACCGTGGCCGGCATCTTCACCGAGGTGGTCATCGCCCCCGGCTTCGAGCCCGAGGCCGTGGAGATCCTCTCCAAGAAGAAGAACATCCGCCTGCTGTCCCTCCCCGAGGGCTACGGCCGCTACCCGGCTGAAATCCGCCAGGTCTCCGGCGGCGTGCTGGTACAGGTCACGGACAAGGTGGACGCCGACGGCGACAACCCCGCCAACTGGACGCTCGCCGCCGGCGAGGCAGCCGACGACGCCACGCTAGCCGACCTCACCTTCGCCTGGACCGCCTGCCGCGCGGCCAAGTCCAACGCCATCCTGCTCGCCTCGAACGGTGCAGCGGTGGGCATCGGCATGGGCCAGGTCAACCGCCTGGACTCCTGCAAGCTTGCCGTTGAGCGGGCCAACACACTGGGCCTCCAGGTTGAGTCCGACGTCGACGGCGCCGGCGGGGCTTCAAACGCGAACGCCAGCGGCGCCCCTGCCCGCGCCCGCGGCGCGGTGGCAGCCTCCGACGCGTTCTTCCCCTTCGCCGACGGCCTGCAGATCCTGATCGACGCCGGCGTGCGGGCCGTGGTCCAGCCTGGAGGTTCGGTCCGTGACGAGGAAGTCGTCGCGGCGGCCAACGCTGCGGGCATCACCATGTACTTCACCGGCGCCCGCCACTTCTTCCACTAATCCCCCCGCCCTAACCTCGCTGCGCTCAGCTAGGGAACCCGGGCGGCGTGGGCCCAGCAAAGCTTCACTAAGAATGCAAAGCCCGACGGCGGCTGCCCCCTTAAGGGGACGGCCGCCGTCGGGCTTTAACCTGGTCTAGCTTTCGTCAGTTTCGGGCTGCCGTTCCTCCGGGACCGGCAACCGGATGTCCCTGGGAACAGCTTCGGCCATCCGTTCCGGGGTCCAGTAGGCCAGGACCTCTTCGGGCGTCTGGCTGACGCTGTGGCTCACCGCAGCGTCAGCGGAACCCGCATTTTCCTCACTTCTTCTGTGCACTGTCGTAGACCTTCATGGTGGTCGAGCCCCAGTACGGCCCGAACATGGTGGTTGAACTCGTTCCGTACCCGTAGCTGTTGACGGAATTCTGGAAGCCGTCCGCCCCGCTTACGGCGTCCGGGTTGCTGCCCTGGGCAAACCACGGGCCGCCCGAGGAGCCGCCCGTCATGTCACAGGCTATGCCCTGCGAATTGAACTGGGGGTTGATCGTGTCGTCCCTGGCCGTGCCCGTGCAGCTGACCAGGGTCTGGCCGGTGAACGGGGCCGCGGCCGGGTAGCCAAAGGACTTGTACGTCAGGCCGCGGGACTGGTTGAACTCCACGCCGGATGCCCCCACCACGTCGGCCAGGTACTTGCCTCCCACCCGGGCCACCACGGCAAAGCCGGTGTCGTACCGGATGTCGCCGCCGGAGGTCCAGTTCCGTGCGGCGTGCAGGGAGCGGGCCGGCCACTGGCCGTAGGGGGCCGTGCCGTTGATGTACCCGGGAACGAAGACCCAGTTGGTGGCGAAGGCGCCCGGTCCCTCATTGACGCAGTGGCCGGCGGTGGCCACCAGGCTCTTGTTGTCGGCGGAAATCGAGTTGCCGGAGCAGACGTAGTTGTTTCCGGCGAGGGTGAAGAAGACCTTGCCGACGTGCTTCACCGGCGCTTCGTTGGCGTGCAGGGCCGTGGTTACCGTGGTCTGCGGGGCGGTACCGGCGAATCTCGTTAGCGCTCCCGACTCCACGGCAGCCGCGGAGGGGCCCTTGTTGTCCTGCCGGGCCACGGCCTTGGCGGCCAGTACATCGCCGGGGACGGCGGCGCGCATGCGCTCGGGCGTCCAGTAGCCCTGCGGGCTGGACGCGGGCGTGCTTGCGACCTGCAGTTGGGTTGAGTCCTGCGACGTTGCAGAAGAGGCTGTGGCGCCGCCGAGGGCGCTCAATACCAGCAGCAGCCCTGTGGAAAGGCCCAGAAGGCTGCCAGCCAGAGTCTTTTTGCTCGTCATTGCGGTCCTACCTATCAGGTGGGGCGGGCCCCTGGAGGCACGCCGGGTGACTGATTGATCTGCCCCTGCCGCAAGGGGTTCCAACTGGGTTCAGCCGCCGAAGCGGTATTTCTTTATGAGAGAAAGATTAGAGGTCCACGGCGCCGGGGACAATGGATAGTGTGAGCGAAGACACGGGAACGGGGTCATTCAAGGGCATCGGGCCGTCCGGGTAAGGTTCATCCGGTTCACCTCGGGTAAGTTAAAGGTTGGTGAAATAGCCGGAATACCAGATACAAGCCGACCTTCAGGGAGACGCCCGAGCATGGCCAAAATTATCTATACCCACACCGACGAAGCGCCAATGCTGGCCACATATTCGTTCCTGCCGATCATCGAGGCGTTCGCGTCCACGGCAGGTGTGCAGGTGGAGACCCGCGACATTTCGCTGGCCGGGCGCATCATCGCCGTCTTCGGCGACTACCTCACTGAAGAGCAGCAGATCGGCGACGCACTGGCAGAACTCGGTGAACTGGCGAAGAAGCCGGAAGCCAACATCATTAAGCTGCCCAACATCAGCGCATCCGTGCCGCAGCTGAAGGCCGCCATTGCCGAGCTTCAGTCCCAGGGCTACAAGCTGCCGGACTACCCGGACAACCCCACGTCCGACGAAGAGACCGCCATCCGGTCCCGCTACGACAAGATCAAGGGCTCCGCCGTAAACCCGGTCCTGCGTGAAGGCAACTCGGACCGCCGTGCGCCGCTGTCGGTCAAGAACTACGCCCGCAAGAACCCGCACTCCATGGGTGCCTGGACTCCCGAGTCCAAGACCAACGTGGCACACATGGAAGCCGGCGACTTCCGCTCCAACGAAAAGTCTGTGGTGGTTCCGGCCGACGGCACCATCGAAATCCAGCTGGTCCGCGAGGACGGCACGGTCAAGGTCCTGAAGAAGGCCTTCCCGGTCCTCGCCGGTGAAGTGATCGACGGCACCGTGATGCGCGCCGCCGCCCTGGACGAATTCCTGGCAGCACAGGTAGCCCGCGCCAAGGACGAGGGCGTGCTCTTCTCCGCACACCTGAAGGCCACCATGATGAAGGTCTCCGACCCCATCATCTTCGGCCACGTCGTCAAGGCCTACTTCTCCGAGCTGTTCGACACCTACGGCAAGCAGCTCGCAGCGGCAGGCCTCAGCCCCAACAACGGCCTCGCCTCCATCCTCAACGGACTGGACGAGCTGCCCGAGGACGTCCGCGAAGGCGTCCAGGCCGCCATCAAGAAGGGCCTCGAAGAAGGCCCCGCGATCGCCATGGTCGATTCCGACAAGGGCATCACCAACCTGCACGTCCCCAGCGATGTCATCGTTGACGCCTCCATGCCCGCCATGATCCGCACCTCCGGCCACATGTGGGGCCCGGACGGCAAGGAAGCAGACACCCTGGCGGTGCTCCCGGACAGCTCCTACGCCGGCATCTACCAGGTTGTCATCGACGACTGCCGCGCCAACGGCGCCTTCGACCCCACCACCATGGGCACGGTTCCGAACGTCGGCCTCATGGCCCAGGCTGCCGAGGAATACGGCAGCCACGACAAGACCTTCGAGGCCCAGGTCCCCGGCAAGATCCAGGTGGTGGACGGCTCAGGCAACGTCCTGATCGAGCACGAAGTTGCCCCGGGCGACATCTGGCGTGCCTGCCAGACCAAGGACCTGCCCATCCGCGACTGGGTGAAGCTGGCCGTGAACCGCGCCCGCGCGTCCCAGACTCCGGCAGTGTTCTGGCTGGACGAGACCCGCGCCCACGACGCCAAGCTCATCGAGAAGGTCCGCGAATACCTGCAGGAGCACGACACCGAGGGCCTGCAGATCGAGATCCTGTCCCCGGAGAAGGCTACCGCCTTCACCTTGGAGCGCATCCGCAAGGGCGAGGACACCATCTCCGTCACCGGCAACGTGCTGCGCGACTACCTGACCGACCTGTTCCCGATCCTGGAACTCGGCACCAGCGCCAAGATGCTGTCCATCGTTCCGCTGATCAACGGCGGCGGGCTCTTTGAGACCGGTGCCGGTGGCTCGGCCCCGAAGCACGTCCAGCAGCTGCTGAAGGAAGACCACCTTCGCTGGGACAGCCTGGGTGAATTCCTGGCGCTGGCCGTCAGCTTCGAGCACCTGGCCAACACCACCGACAACCCCCGCGCGCAGATCCTGGCCGACACCCTGGACCGCGCCACCGGCACGTTCCTGCTCGAGAACAAATCCCCGAGCCGCAAGGTCGGCGAAATCGACAACCGCGGCAGCCACTACTACCTGGCGCAGTACTGGGCACAGGAACTGGCCAAGCAGACCGAGGACGCCGAACTGGCAGCCGCCTTCGCATCGGTTGCTGACGCACTGACGTCCAACGAGGAAGCCATCGTTTCCGAACTGCTGGAGGCCCAGGGCCAGCCGGTGGACATCGGCGGCTACTACCGCCCCGACGCCGAGAAGGCTGCCGCCGTCATGCGGCCGTCCGCCACGCTCAACAAGATCGTCGCCAGCCTGAGCTAACTTTTTGGCTCCCGGCTTCGATACCGAGCCAAGGAAACGCCCCGCCACTCGTTTGAGTGGCGGGGCGTTTTTGTCCCTGCTGGGACCGGCGGCTGCTTGGACGAGCGGGAACCGTGGGCTACCGGTCGGGAATGTCGTCGCGGCGGGTGTCCGTGTGCCGGGTTTCGGTCCGCGGCTCGCCGGCGTCGGTGTCCCCGTAGGGCGCGTCGACGGCCATGTCCGGGTCCGTATCCACGGGCCGTTCCGTTGCCGAGGCGTCGTAGGCGTCGCCGGACTCGTAGCTGCGGCCCGGAACCGCGTCCATGCCAGCCGCCTCCGAGTAGCCGATGTCCGCGCCGGGGTCGCCATTGCCACCGGCTGCCGTAGCGCCAACGCCGGCCGTCGCCGAGCCCGTGTCGCCTTCCACATCGCCGCCGCTGACGCTTTCACGCCAGGCGCCGGTTTCCGTGTCCCGCTCCTCGATGAACTTCTTGAACTTCCTCAGGTCCGCTGCGACCTGCCGGGAATCAAGACCGGTGGCTGCGCCGAGCTTCTCCATCGCGGATTCGGGCTCCCAGGTCAGTTCCACGTTGACCTTGGTTTGGTTGGCTTCCAGGGACTCAAACCACACGGTGCCCGAGTTCCGCGGTTCGTTCAGGCTCTCCCACGTGACCCGCTGGTCCGGTTGCTGGACGGTGATCTGGGCGTCGTACTCACGCTTCACGCCGGCAATGCTGGTTTCGAAATGAACAGTGGTGTCATCAAGCTGACGGACGGCGTCCACGCCGCTCATGAAATTCGGGAAATCCTCAAACTGGGTCCATTGGTTGTAGGCCTGGCGTACGGGAACATCGACAGTGATCGATTCCTGGACAGTTGCCATGCTTGGTTCACTCCTTCAGCGTACGGGCGGATGACCCGTGGTTCTGATTGCCCTTGTTCGGATGGAACACCTCCAACGTAGCCGGAAGCCGCCGGCATTTGAAGAGAGAAGTAAGTCTGCTGACTATGAAGCGCAGGCCGCCTAAATGACGGACTGTGGTTGTGGTGACCACCGGGTTTCATAGGGTACTAAGCAGGCTTATCTTTCGGTGGGTGCCCAGCGCCCCAATGCCGAGTCCGGTTAGCCGCCGCTTCGGAAAGGATCATCTCTGTGCCTGAAGAAACAGCAATCAACATTCCGGGAGCACCGGCAGGCGAGCAACCCGCCGTCGTCGAACCCACTACGCCGCGGGAACCGCTGCCGCCCAAGCCGGACCAGCAGGGGCCGGAAGCGGTGTCCCCGACCGGCAGCCCCACAGGTGCGCCGGAACACTCCCGGGCGCAGTCCGGGCAGTACCTGACTACAGCGCAGGGCCTCCGGCTGGCGGATACCGACCACTCGCTGAAGGCCGGTCCGCGGGGACCCATCCTGCTCCAGGACCATCACCTGCGGGAGAAGATCACCCACTTCGACCACGAGAGGATTCCGGAGCGCGTGGTGCATGCCCGGGGCGCCGGGGCCCACGGCGTGTTCCGTTCGTACGGCACTGCCGCCAATATCACCAGGGCAGGCTTTCTCGCGAAGGACGTCGAAACTCCGGTGTTCGTCAGGTTCTCCACGGTCCTGGGCTCCCGCGGCTCTGCCGACACCGTTCGGGACACCCGCGGATTCTCCACCAAGTTCTACACCGACGAGGGAACCTACGACCTGGTGGGCAACAACATTCCCGTGTTCTTCATCCAGGACGGGATCAAGTTCCCGGACATTGTGCACGCCGCGAAGCCGCATCCGGACCGCGAGATCCCGCAGGCCCAGAGCGCCCACGACACGTTCTGGGATTTCGTGTCCCTGCACACCGAGGCGCAGGCGCACACCATGTGGAACATGTCGGACCGCGGGATCCCGCGTTCCTACCGGACCATGGAAGGCTTCGGCGTCCACACGTTCCGCCTGGTCGACGCCGAGGGCGCCACGACGCTGGTCAAGTTCCACTGGAAGCCGAAGCAGGGCGTGCACTCCCTGGTGTGGGAGGAAGCCCAGATCATCAACGGCATGGATCCGGACTTCCACCGGCGGGACCTGGCTGACGCGATCGAGGCCGGCGCCTACCCGGAGTGGGAGCTGGGCATCCAGACCTTCCCGGACACCGAGGACCAGATGTTCGAGGGAATCGACCTGCTGGATCCCACCAAGTTTGTGCCCGAGGAACTGGCCCCGGTCCAGCCGATCGGGCTGATGACGCTCAACACCAACCCGGTCAACTACTTCGCGGAGACGGAGCAGGTGGCTTTCCACCCAGGGCATCTCGTGCCGGGCATCGACGTCACCAACGATCCGCTGCTGCAGGTCAGGCTGTTCTCTTACCTCGACACCCAGATTTCGCGGCTGGGCGGACCGAACTTCGCTCAGATCCCCATCAACCGTCCGCAGGCCCCGGTGAACGACATGCTACGCGACGGCATGCACCAGACCGCCGTCCACGCCGGGGTGGCGCCCTACCGGCCCAATTCCCTCGACGGCGGCTGCCCGTTCAAGGCTGGGGCGGACGTCGGGGCCTTCGTCGATGTGCCGGAAGCCGTGGCGGAAGCCATCAAGCAGCGGAAGAATCCGGCCTCCTTCGACGATCATTACAGCCAGCCCCGGCTGTTCTTCCGCAGCCTCACGCCGGTGGAGCGGGACCACGTGATCCAGGCCTACACGTTCGAGCTGGGCAAGTGCTACGAGAAGACGGTCCGTGAGCGCCAGCTGCTCGCGCTGGCCAACATCGACGCCTCGCTGTGCGCCGCGGTGGCCAGTGGGCTGGGCATGCCAGCTCCCGAGGGCACCGAGGACGTGCCGGACGCCCAGACCAGCCCTGCCCTGTCGCAACTGGGGAGGTCCTGGCCGGTCGCGGGCCGCGTCGTCGGGATCGTGGCGGACGGGTCCAGCGACCTCGAAGCCATCCGGGACGCCCGCAAGGCGCTCGACGACGCCGGCATCGTACCGCTGGTGATCGCACCGTCCGGTGGGACGCTCGGGGGAGAGGGCGACGGCGGCATCCCGGTTCAGCGGACCTACCTCACCGCCCGCTCAACCGAGTTCGACGCGGTTATTGTGGCGGGCTCCGGAGCGCCGGCGGACGACGCCGAGCAGGGGCTGGACGCCGAAGCCGGTGACCCCGGTGGATCCCTTGATCCCCGCGTCGTGCTGTTGCTGTCCGAGGCCTTCCGCCATGCCAAGGCCATCGGGGCGTGGGGATCAGGCTCCGCCGGTGCGGCCGCGGCGAGTATCCGGGACGACGCGGCCGGGGTGGTGCTGGGCGACAGCGCCGAGCAGGTGGTTCCGCAGATCCAGGAGCTGCTGGCTTCCCACCGGGCGTGGGAGCGCTTCCCGGCAGCAACTTCCTGACGGGCGGACAAACGTCCTGACGGGCGAGGAACCGTCCTGCGTGTTGAAGAACAGGGACTGGTCCCGGGGGACTAGTCCTTGTTCTTGCCGGGACCCTTGTCCTTGTTTCCACCCGGGCTGCCCTTGCCCGCGTTGCCTTGCTTTCCGCCGTTCGCGGGAACCGGGGCGGGGGCGGGGGCTGGAAGCGGGACCACGGCTGCCGGCGCGGTTGTCGGTGAAGGTTTCGCGGAGGCGGCTGCCGCGGCCTGCGCGGCTGCATCGGCGGCAGCCTTCCTGGCGGCCTGGACTGCCGCAAGGTCGGTCCGCACAGAAGTGATAGCCGCCGTGATGCTCCGGTGGCGTTTGAAGGAAACCTGCCCTTCAGCCGCCGCAGCATCCAGTTCGGAGGACAGCCGGTCCAGGGACTTCAAGGCGGCGGCGGGGTCGCTTCCGGCTGCAGCCTTGCTGACTTCCAGAACGCGCTGTTGAAGCTTTGCGGCCGCGTCTGCCTCGAGTTCCGGCGCGCCGGCGCAGCCAGCGAGTCCTGCTGCCAACATGCATCCCGTGAGGATGGCCAGCGCACGCCGCCACGCTGCCGGTGCCTGGCGTGGGCTCATGGTTGAACGCTCCTTTGCAGCTCCACGAGATGGTCGCCCAAGGTGCCGGTGACGCTGGGGTAGGGGACGACGGCGGGCGTTACAGCTGAGTTGGCAGCGACGGTCATCGCCGCCGCGCCGCCCAGCAGGACGGCTGCCGCAAGTGCGGCGCCAAGGCGGAAGGCCCGCCGCCTCTTCGCTCCAACCGTTGTGATGTTCGGGCCGGCGGGAGTATTGGCTGTTGTTTTGGCGGTGGGCTGCGTTTCCGAAAGCCCGGCCGGGAGTATCGACGGCGGCCGGGCCGGCAGCGCGGGGAGAACGCGGGTGTGCTCCTCGGTCAAGTCCGCCGGGGCTGACTCCGGAGATACCAGTGCATGCCGTAGGGCCACTTCCAGGTCCGCGGCGGAGGGCCGCTCCAGCGGGTCGAGAGCGGTCATGGAGGCCAGCAGGTGCTGCCATTCCGTGGGCAGGTCATCAGGTATTTCGGGGGCCCGGTGCAAGCGCGCCACCGCTGATTCCACCGCGCTGCCCGGATACTCAACAGTGCCCTTTATGCATTCCAGGAGCACAAGGCCGAGCGAGTAGATGTCCGAGGCGGGCGAAAGCGGCGAGCCCATGGCCTGCTCGGGGCTTAGGTACGCAGCCGTGCCCACCATGGTGCCGGTGGCGGTCAGCCGGGTGCCGTCCACAATCCTGGCAATGCCGAAGTCTGTCAGCTTGGGCCGCACCGGCTCGCCGGGACGAACCTGGACGAGGAGGATGTTGGCGGGCTTGATGTC
Source organism: Arthrobacter sp. 05T423 (assembly GCF_056396245.1). NCBI lineage: Bacteria > Bacillati > Actinomycetota > Actinomycetes > Micrococcales > Micrococcaceae > Arthrobacter > Arthrobacter sp. 05T423. The sequence goes on along the minus strand of NZ_JBFTLC010000004.1, from coordinate 179,656 downwards.
GCGGTGGATGATGCCCAGCCCGTGGACGTAGGCGAGGGCGTCGGCGATCCCGGCGCCGATGACGGACAGTTCGTCGAGCGGAACGCGGCTGAAGCGGAGGCGGCTGCGCAGGTCCTGCCCGTCCACGAGTTCCATGGTGAGGAAGGGCCTGGGCTGTTCCGGCACGCGGGTGTCCACGCCGGCGTCGAAAAGAGTGACGAGGCTGGGGTGGTTCAGCGTTGCCAGGAGCCGGATCTCGGCTTCTTGCCGCTTGAGTTCATCGGCTTCTGCGGCGTGAGGCGTGAAGAGCTTCAGTGCCACCTCCCGGCCCAGATTCTGATCCCGGGCCGCGTAGACGCACGACATGCCGCCGCGGCCGATCACCCCGCCCAGCCGGTAACGCCCGCCCAGTACATCCGTTGTCACCCCGGTGGGCGTTTCTTCTAACACGTTGCCATCCTTATCAGCTCTGGCTCGGTGTTAAGGGTAATACGTTTACTTAGTAATTGACGCCGTTGTCTGGTGCGTGGGGAGCGGCCCGACGCGGACCCGTGAGGAGCCGTGCTGACGGGGCGCGGCTTCGCCGGCGGCCCGTCATCCGACAGTCCCGAGGACTGCCGTGATGCGGACCGCCGACGAAAGGCGGCTATTCCTGTCGGGGCAGAGGCCGGACTGCTATGCCTTCTTCCTGCGGATCACCAGAAGTGCGCCGATGGCGAGCAGGACCAGGGCGATCGGCAGCAACCCAGCATCGGCTCCCGTATTGGCGAGCGTCTGCTGCGCGGCGGCTACGTTTCCGTTGGCCATGTTTGCCGTGGTTGCCGTGCTTTCCGATGCGGAGACGCCCGTGGTCAGCGAGCCGGCAGGCAGGATGGCGGCACCCGTCGTGGCGGTCGCCGTGCCACTGCCCGTACCCGTTGCGGATCCGCCGGCGGTGTCGGTCCCGGTTCCGGTGCCGTCAGTGCCGTCGGTCCCGTCGGTCCCGGTTGCCGTGCCGTCGGCGCCGGTGGTGCCATCCGTTCCCGTTCCTTCACCCGGATCAGAGCCGTTGCCGGTTCCGTCACCCGGATCAGTGGCAGGAGGCGCCGTCACAGTTCCTGCGCCAAGTCCGATGCCGAGGTCGACACCCAGATTTACAGACGTGTCAGTTCCCGTACCGAGGCCCAAATCGACGGTGCCTTCAGCACCATTTCCGAGAGACCCGGTGTTGCCCAGGTTGACGTCGACGACGCCGGACAGGTCAGGCGTGGTGCTGCCTGTTCCGGTGCCGCTGTTATTACCGAGGCTAACGTCGACGAGGGCGTCAGCGAGGGTGCCGTCAGTGCCGTTCCCCATGACTGCGGTGTTGCCGAGGTTCACGTTGAGGGCGGCTGCGACGTCGGTGGCGGGGACGGTTGTCCCGGTGTCTGTTCCGGTCACTGCGGTGTTACCGAGGTTGACGTCGAGGGCGGCTGCGACGTCGGTGGCGGGGACGGTTGTCCCGGTGTCTGTTCCGGTCACTGCGGTGTTACCGAGGTTGACGTCGAGGGCGGCTGCGACGTCGGTGGCGGGGACGGTTGTCCCGGTGCCAGTTCCGGTCACTGCGGTGTTGCCGAGGTTGACGTCGAGGGCGGCTGCCACGGCGGCGGCGGGAACCGTTGTGCCAGTTCCGGTCACTGCGGTGTTGCCGAGGTTGACGTCGAGGGCGGCTGCCACGGCGGCGGCGGGAACGGTTGTCCCGGTGCCCGTCGTCGTGTTGCCGAGGTTGACGTTCGCGGCGGCTGCGACGTCGGCGGCGGAAACCGTTGTGCCAGTTCCGGTCACTGCGGTGTTGCCGAGGTTGACGTTCGCGGCGGCTGCGACGTCGGCGGCGGGGACGGTGGTGTCTGTTCCGGTCACTGCGGTGTTGCCGATGTTCACGTCCACCGCAGCCGTGGCAACAGCGGCTGGAACAGCCGTACCGCCTCCGGTGCCGGTCCCGCCGAGGTTGACGTCTACCAGGGCCGTCGCGTCTGGTGCCGCCGCGGCAGTGCCGCCGTTCGACGTACCGCCGTTCGACGTACCGCCGTTCGACGTACCGCTGTTCGACGTACCGCTGTTGAGGCCGAGGTCGGCAGAAACGCTCACCGCGGAAGAATTCGACGGCGCTGGGCCACCCAGCAGACCCAGCGACGTCGAAGCATTAAGGTCCGCCGAAGCGGTTGCAGACGCGATGTTGACCGCGCCTGTGGCAGTGGTGTCCGCGCTCGCCGCGGTTGCGCCGAGCGCAAGAAGCCCCCCGGCGAAGAGGGTGCCTAATAGGCCCCTGCGTATTGTCTGGTGCATTGTGGTGTCTCCTGAAAAGTTGTTGTCAGGCGCTCAGGGCAACCCGATTGGCCGTGTGTCTGCCCCGGGGAGGCAGAAAGGGCCCAACTAGTCAGGAGAGGAGCCGGGGTCGATGGCCACCGGCGAAGGAACGTGCTGAAGGGGTCCGCTGACAGGGACAAAGCCCATGAGCGGCAGGTATTCAAAGGGGCTGTTTAGCCAGGCGGCCGAAGCAGAAGGGCCGCCGGAGGACGGGCCGCTGCCCGAGCCTGAGGCCGGAGACGGCAGCAGCGCTTCGGGCGACGGCGTACCGTCTCCACCGGATGACGAGTCTCCGCCAGCGGGAAGCTTCGGGGCAGGCCCCTGGTGGTTGGCGGCTTTCGGCGCAACCGGGTGGCTCGAATGCGCAGGGAATCCGGCGGCAGGCTGGACATACTGTGCAGACACCACGGAGGGCCTGGCAGCGATGCCAGACACGGCCACGGGACCTGCGGGAACTCGTCCTGTATCGGCGAGGTTAATCAGAGGCCGCCGCTCGGGAACCACGACAAGGCCCGCCTTGACGTCCGCGACCGGCGCAGCTGTCGGAGCCATCAGAGGCGGTGTTTGCGTGAGCACATCAGAGACCGGCGCGACAGGAAGCTCGACAGGCAGGACTTCAGTTACCGGGCGTACGGCCTCAGGCACCGGGCTCATGGCATCGGTCACTGGCTTCACAACCTCGGACACCGGTTTCGCGACAGTTCCGGCTGGGTCCGTCAGCGCGCCGGCAACCGCAGAGGCGACAGGATCGGTTACGCCGCCCACTCCGTCGCCGGGAAGTGCCTCTGCCAGGGGCAGTCCGCCAAGGGCAGCGTCAACAGGCTCGACAACGTCTCCCACAACGGGAGCCACGACGGCCACGGGTGTTGGGACCGCTGGCACGGAAGGAGGTGGATTTGTTGGCGGAGCCGTACCGATGGACGGCTGTTCAGCCGGAGCCGGCGCAACCGTTACCGGCAATGATGCCGGGAGGGCTGCCGGATCGACGGCCGGAAGTGGGAGCGGAGCTATGGCCAGTGTGGGTTGAGCAGCAGCTCGGGCTTGGTGTGCATTTGAGGAAACCAGCGCACCGACGCTGCCCGCCACACTGTCCGTGCTGCCTTCGACGGACGAGACCGCCGAGGAGATACGGCCGCCAAATGGATCGGATTGGTGCGAATTATCGGCGTCGGCGGCCGGCGCCGACACAGCCAGCCAGGCAATAGCAGCAGCACCGGCAAAAAGAGCCGGGCGCACAGGGCGCAACGCTGACCACGACAAAGCCGCTATGGTCATGCTTAACACCCCCCAGCTCACCGAATGAATCGACGATCGACTACAGCCTAAGCCTGCCCCAAAGTGAGAGTCCAGACCCGGGAGAATGATTCTTTCGATTGGATGAAGGACGCAGAGGCTCAGTGGGCGTCGTTGGGGTACGCGACACCGAGCTGGGCGCGCACGCCATCGAACAGCCGCATCGTATTGAGTGAGTCCTCAAGGGGCATCACCGGGCTTTCGGTGAGGCCCTGCTGGACGCATCGAGTGACCTCACGAAGCTCGTAGGTATAGCCCCGCCCCGCCACCTCGAAGAGTTCTATCCGCGGTGTCTCCTGTCCGATCCCCACCACCAGCTTCTTGGGGTTGTTGATCGACCCGAGTGTCTGCAGGTATCCCAGGCTTCCGGCAACCGTCGCGGTGCGGGGGCCGTGGGCGAGCAGGGATGAGGTGAGCTGCGCCTGTGCGCCATGGTGGTAGCCCAGGGTGAGCGCATTCTGGGCGTCTACGCCGTCGTCGTTCAAGGTGCCCATGGCACTGACTGTCTGCGGGAAACCCAAGGTACCGAGGGCCCACAGCAGCGGGTAGACGGTGATGTCGAGAAGCGCGCCGCCGCCGTCCTGCACAGCCCAGAGCCTGGCGGTGGGGGAGTAGGGTGCCGGAAAGCCAAGGTCCGCAGTCACCCACTGGACAGTTCCGAGTTCGCCCGAATGCGCGATGTCGAAAGCCCTCTGCATGCTGGGCAGGAAGCGGCTCCACACGGCTTCCATCAGGAACAGCTTCTTTTCGCGGGCCAGCTCGATCAGCTCGGCAGCCTCGCGGGCATTGATGGTGAACGCCTTTTCGCAGAGCACATGCTTGCCCGCGCGAAGGGCCGCCCGCACCACCCGGTGGTGCTGCGCGTGCGGTGTGGCCACGTACACCACGTCCACCGAGTCGTCGGCGAGGAGGCGCTCATAGCCGTGCTGTCCGCCGTCGTCCCCGTACGCCACAGCAAAGCCGAACTCGGCGGCAAATGCGTCTGCGGTGTGCTGGGCGCGGGAGCTGACTGCATACAGTGCTGCGTCTTCCAGCAGCGCCAGATCCCGCGATACCAGGGACGCGATCCGGCCGGTGGCGATGACACCCCACCGCAGTTGGCGGCCCGTGGCGGCGAGCGGATCCTGGTTGGACTGGCTGAAGAGCCACGGCTTGGCGATCGGTGACGTCATGACGCCATCCTCTCACCCGGGTGCGGGAGCGTTGGTTTAAAACGTGCGAAAGGTGAGGGAGGGTTTTCCGGGCCGCCCCCACCTGTCGCGCCAACTACGACGCTGCCGCGCAAACTATACTGCCGTGGCTGCCCCGACTGCCGCCGGCTCGGCAGCCCGGCCGCGGACGGGTTCCTCCGTGAGCCTGCCCTGCTGCAGCCGGAACCTGCGGTCCGTCTTGTTGGCAAGCGTGCGGTCGTGCGTCACAACGAGGATGGTGGTGTTGTGGTCGCGGCTGAGGGAGCTGAGCAGCTCGATGATGTGCTCGCCGGTCTGCTCATCCAGGTTGCCCGTGGGCTCGTCGGCGAGGATTAGCTTGGGTTCGTTGGCGAGGGCCCTGGCGATGGCCACACGCTGCTGCTCGCCGCCGGACAACCGGTTGATGCGCCGGACGTGCTTGTCCGGATCGAGCTGCACCTGTTCCAGCAGTGCCCGTGCCCGCTCGGCCCGGGCGGACTTCCGCATTCCGGCGAACTCCATGGGCAGCATGACGTTGTCCAGAGCGGAGAGGTTGGGCACCAAGTTGAACTGCTGGAACACGAAGCCAATGTCGCGGCGCCGGTACTCCGTCAGCTTGCCGTCGGGCATGCCCGCCAGACTCACGCCGTTGACGACGACGTCTCCGCTGGTGGGCTTGTCCAGCGCACCCAGCAGGGAAAGCAGCGTGCTTTTGCCGCTGCCGCTCTTGCCCACGATGGACGCCAGCGTGCCCTGCTCCAGCTCGAAGCTGACGCCGTTCACCGGCTTGATGGTGCGGTCGCCGGACTTGAACGTGCGGACGAGATCCTTGACTTCAATCATGGCTATTCTCCTCGGAGGACTTCGATGGGGCGGATGCGGGCGGTGAGCAGGGCCGGAACCAGCGCGCCGATGATGGCGACGCCGAACACTGCCGCGATGCCGGCGGCAAGGATGCCCGGCGACACGCTGGCGGTGACGGAGGTGAGCAGTTGGGACGCGCCGCCGAACGGTCCGCCCTGGCCGCCGCGGAAGCCGCCGGCGAAACCGCCGATGCGCTGGCCGGTGGGGGCCGCCGTCGTGCTGGTGCTGGAGCTGACCAGTGCGGAGGCGATGTTGCCGCTGGCGAACGAGGCGATGATGGTGCCCACAACGCTGCCGAGGGCCACCAGGACCAGGGCCTCGAGCACGAACTGCAGTCCGATGGTGCGGTTCGGCGCGCCGATGGCCTTGAGCACGCCGATTTCACGGCGGCGCTCGCGGACCAGCATGACCATGATCAGGAGGATGATCAGCCCGGCCGTGCCGAGTGCTGCGATGAACGCCACCATGGAGATGTTCTTGACGCTGTCCAGGGATGTGACGGCGGTTTCGAGGTTGCGCTGGCCCTGCGTGACGTCGGCCTTGTTGGTGCCGAGCGCGCTCTGCAGTGCCGTCTTGGCTGCGTCGACGTGCTCCATGCTGTCCACCGTGACGATCATCGTGGACAGCTCGCCGGGCAGCTCGGCCAGGGTCTGGGCCGTGGGGAGCGTGACGTAGAGGGCGTTGTTGCCGAACGCGGTGCCTGCGTCGAACAGGCCGGCGACGGTGAAGGTTTTGCTGTTGATGGTGAAGGTGGAGCCGACCTTGAGGTTGTTCTTTTCGGCGAGGGTGGTGCCCAGCAGCGCCTTGGTGGACTCGGCCGTATAGTCCCCGAGCCCGATGCCTGAGGTCAGTTCGAGTGCCTTGCCGGTGCTGTCCACCCCTGCGCCGGTGCCGGTGGCGGTGATGGGAAGGGACCGTGCAGGCTGGGCGGTTCCGGTGGTCCCAGTGGTTCCCGTAGTTCCGGAGCTGGCCTGGTTGCGCGCGCCGAGCGTTCCGGCATCGACGGCCGCGGTGAGGCTGGTGGTCAGCGTGGTGGTGGTCTGGCCGCCCAGGCCGCCCTGCCTGCCCGGACCGGCCTGGGTGCCGGCCGCCGCCTGCGCGGCAGCTTCGGTCGCGTTGCGGAGCCGCAGCGCCTTGGTTCCGACGACGGCGGTCACGTTCGGGACGCCGGCCGCCGTCGCGGCCTGTTCGGCGGTGAGCGGCTCCCCGCCGCCTTCAAAGCCCTGGCCGCCGGCCGGGTTCACGGTCAGCACCGTCCCCACCGACGCGTTCAGCTCATGGACTTTGGCCCCGACGGCCTGGTTGGCCACCAGCATGGCAAGGGCCAGACCGATGGCGACCGCCAGCACGGCCACAACCGCGGCGGTTCGGACCTTGTTTCTAAACGCATTGCCTACACTTCGGGCGAGGACGCTCACTGCACTCCTTGGGATCACATGCCGGGGGATTGGCCGGCTTCGGATCCCACACTGGTCCCCGCTGCTGTGCAGGGAACGGGGCGAACCTATGTTTTCCCTGTGAAGCTAGCTAGGAGCGCAGGACGTGAGAGGGGGTCGGGTCAGGTGTTGCAGGGAGTGAGCGAGGGTCGGGTCAGGTGTTGCAGGGAGTGAGAGGGGGTCGGGTCAGGTGTTGCAGGGAGTGAGAGAGGGTCGGTGGCATGCAAAGAGCCCCGGCCCTCCCTTGTGAACTGGTCACGTGCGGGGGAGCCGGGGCTCTGTTGCGACAGCGTCTGCGGTGTTACTTGGTGATCGGTCCCAGTACCGGATCGCCTTCGTAGGCGGTCTTGACGTTTGCCTTGGTCACGATGACCGGCTCCAGCAGGTAGGCCGGAACGGTCTTGACCTTGTTGTTGTAGGACTTGTCATCGTTGATCTCCGGCGTCTTGCCGGCCTGGATGTCCTTGACCATGACGATTGCATGTTCAACGAGCTTGCGGGTGTCCTTGTTGATGGTGGAGTACTGCTCGCCGGCCATGATGGACTTGACCGATTCAACCTCGGAGTCCTGACCGGTAACCACCGGAAGCGGCTTGCCGGCACCCTTCGCCGACGTCAGGATGGCGCGGGCCAGGGTGTCGTTGGGGGAGAGGACACCATCTATCGCGGCGCTGGTGTAGGTGCCTGCGAGCAGGGTATCCATGCGCTTCTGGGCGTTCTCTGCCTTCCATCCCTGGGTCACAGCCTGCTCGAAGGACTTCTGCCCGGAGAGCACCTTGAGGGTACCGTCGTCGATCTTCGGCTGCAGCACGCTCATGGCGCCGTCGAAGAAGACCTTGGCGTTGGCGTCGTCCGGGGAACCGGCGAAGAGCTCGACGTTGTACGGGCCCTGCGGCTTCTTGGCCTGCATGCCTTCCAGCAGCGCCTTGCCCTGCAGCTCGCCCACCTTGAAGTTGTCGTAGGCCACGTAGTAGTCCACGTTCGGTGTGTTCAGCAGCAGGCGGTCATAGGCGATGATGGTGGCGCCGGCGTCCTTGGCCTGCTTCAGCTGGGTGCCGAGCTGCGCGCCGTCGATCGCGCCGACGACGATGACCTTGTCTCCCTTGGTGATCATGGCGCTGATCTGGTTCTGCTGCTCCGAGACGCCGCCGTTGGCGAACTGGACGTCCGGCTTGAACCCGGCCTGGCTGAGCCCGTCGTTGAACAGCTTCTCGGCAAGGACCCAGTTCTCGCTGGTCTTCTGGGGAAGCGCGACGCCGATGGCGGAGTCCTTCGGGAACGCCTCACCGCCGGAGCTTGCGCCGCTCGTTGTGCCGGTGTCGGAACGGCCGCAGGCTGTCAGCGCCAGTGCCGCAATGGCAGCGATTGCTGCCGCCTTTCCTGCCTTACCAATCATTCGCATGTGCTCGGTTCACTTTCTATAGGGGTGGGAAATGATCCGGGGAGCGGGTGGTGCTCAGGCTTCCCGGGAGATGGTTTCCTTGGTGGAGGTCACTTCGTCCGGCTGGAGCGCGGTGCCGCCGCTGGGGCGGTTGAAGCTCTGGGTCAGCATGCCGATGATGGACCGCTTGCCCTGGCTCTTGTTGTAGACGTCGAAGGCGACGGCGACCAGCAGGACCAGGCCCTTGATGATCTGGGTCAGGTCGGCGCCGACACCCAGGAGCTGCAGCCCGTTGTTCAGCACGGCCATGACCAGGCCACCGACGATCGAGCCGATCACCGTACCCACGCCGCCGGTGACGGCTGCGCCGCCGATGAACACAGCGGCGATGGCATCGAGTTCCCAGCCGACGCCGTCGAAGGGTCCGGAGGCCGTGGAACGGCCCACGAAGATCATGCCGGCGAGGCCGGCCAGGATGGACATGTTCATCATCACCAGGAAGTTGACCTTCTTGGACTGGACGCCGGAGAGCTCGGCTGCGTGGCGGTTGCCGCCCACTGCGTAGACGTGGCGGCCGACGACGGTCTTGGCGGAGATGAAGCCGTAGATCAAAACCAGGACGGCAAGGATGAGCCCGGGGATCGGGAACGAGGTTCCCGGCCGGCCCGTGGCGAACAGGTACGTGGCGTACAGGATGGCGCCGCAGACCAGCACGAGCTTGGTGACGACGACCCAGCCCTCGGGGACCTCGGCGCCGAGCGCCTTGGAGGTGCGGCGGGCGCGGATTTCACTGAAGATCACGAACGCGACGCCCAGCAGGCCGAGCAGCAGGGTGAGGTTGTTGAAGCCCGTGTTCGGGCCAACCTCGGGAAGGTATCCCGAACCGATGTACTGGAAGTCGTCGGGGACCGGGATGGTGTTGGACTTGCCCACGAACTGGTTGAAGCCGCGGAACAGCAGCATGCCGGCCAGCGTCACGATGAAGGCTGGAATCCCCACATAGGCCGTCCAGAACCCCTGCCAGGCGCCGATCAGGGCACCGAGGGCGAGGCCCAGCAGAATGCCCAGGTACCAGGGGATGCCCCAGTCCCTGATGGCCAGGGCCACTGTGACGCCGACAAATGCCGCCACGGAGCCCACCGACAGGTCGATGTGGCCGGCGATGATCACCAGCACCATGCCGATGGCGAGGATCAGGATGTACGAGTTGCCGTTGAAGAGGTTGATCACGTTGCCCGGAGTCAGCGTGCGGCCCGCGGTGGCGAATTGGAAGAAGACGATCAGTGCCACCAAGGCGAAGATCATGCCGAATTGGCGGGTGTTGCCGCCAAAGAGCTTCTTGAGCGCGTTCATTTGTCAGTCCTTGTTCTGGAAGGTTCTGGAGGATTCCAGAGGGTCGGCGGTTTTTCTGGCGGAGGTCATGAGCTTCATCAGGCTCTCCTGGCTGGCGTCGTCCTTATCTAGGACGCCGGTGATGGACCCTTCGAAGATGGTGTAGATGCGGTCGGAGAGGCCCAGCAGTTCGGGGAGCTCGGAGGAGATCACGATGACGCCCTTGCCCTGGTTGGCCAGCTGCTGGATGATCCCGTAAATCTCGTATTTGGCGCCAACATCAATGCCGCGGGTGGGCTCGTCCAGGATCAGCAGGTCCGGATCGGTGAACATCCACTTGGCCAGAACCACCTTCTGCTGGTTCCCGCCGGAGAGCTTGGCCACACCCTCCTCCACGGACGGCGTCTTGGTGCGCAGGGATTTGCGGTACTGCTCGGCCACGGTGAATTCCTTGTTGGTGTCCACAACGAAGTGCTTGCTGATCTTGTGCAGCGCGGCCGAGACGGTGGTGGTTTTGATGTCATCCAGGAGGTTCAGGCCAAGGGACTTCCGGTCCTCGGTGACGTAACCGAGGCCGGCATCAATGGCCTGTTTAACGCTCTTGAGGTGAAGTTCCTTGCCGTTCTTGTAGATATGGCCGCTGATGAAGCGGCCATAGGAGCGGCCGAACACCGACCGTGCCAGTTCCGTGCGGCCGGCGCCCATGAGGCCGGCGAAGCCAACGATTTCGCCCCGGCGGACGAAGAAGTTGGAGCCTTTGCAGACCATGCGGTCCTGGACCTGCGGGTGCCCGACGGTCCAGTTCTTGACCTCGAACAGAACCTCGCCGATCTTGGGCTCGTGGTCCGGGAACCGGGATTCCAGCGTCCGGCCCACCATGCCCTTGATGATCCGGTCCTCGTCGACGCCGTCGGCCTTCACATTGAGCGTCTCGATGGACTTGCCGTCGCGGATGATGGTGATGGAATCCGCGATCTGTTCGATCTCGTTGAGCTTGTGGGAAATGATGATGGAGGTGATGCCGCGGCCTTTCAGGCCCAGGATCAGGTCCAGCAGGTGCTGGGAATCGGATTCGTTCAGCGCCGCGGTGGGCTCGTCGAGGATGAGAAGCTTCACGGACTTGTTAAGCGCCTTGGCGATCTCCACCAGCTGCTGCTTGCCGACGCCGATTTCCTTGACCGGAGTATCCGGGTCCTCCCGCAAACCCACCCGCGCGAGCAGCTCGCGGGTCCGGGTACGGGCCTCGGCCCAGTCGATCACGCCGCGCTTGACCGGCTCGTTGCCCAGGAAGATGTTCTCCGTAATGGAGAGCTCCGGGATCAGGGCGAGCTCCTGGTGGATGATCACAATGCCGGCGTGCTCGCTGGCCCGGATGTCCTTGAACTGCTGGACCTCGTTTTGGTACACGATGTCGCCCGTGTAGCTGCCGTAGGGGTACACGCCGGAGAGCACCTTCATGAGGGTGGACTTTCCGGCACCGTTCTCCCCGCAGATCGCGTGGATTTCCCCGGCCTTCACCCGAAGGCTCACATCAGACAAGGCTTTAACGCCGGGAAATTCCTTGGTGATGGAGCGCATCTCCAGAAGAACCGGCTCGCTTTGCGTGTTGAGGGACGTCATTTGCCCTTACGCCTCCAATGCATTGACTTCGTTGTCTTCCCTGCAATCCGCAGGGCCGTCTGATGAAAAAAGTAGATGGAGCATGCCCTTGTCGTCAAGTATTTAACGCAACGGCGGGATAACGAAACGCTACGTTCGCCTGATTCCGGCGTGCTGGAAGACCAGCGATGCCGCGCCCAGCGCCTCCGCGCGGTCATTTAGGGACGACATGGTCAGGGTGGTGGTTTCGCCGATGACCGGCACGGCGTGCCGCACCAGACCGCGCCGGATGGGGTCCAGCAGGATGTCGCCCAGCCCCGCCAGGGGACCGCCCACCACGATCACTTCGGGGTTGATCAGGTTTGCCACGTTCCCGAGCGCCCTGCCCACGGCAAGGCCGGCGTCGTCCACCACGCGCAGGGTGGCGGCATCCCTCGACAGCGCCTTCCGGACGATGTCCTCGGGCGTGAGCGGGCGCTCCTCGCCCCGGCTCAGGAGCTCGATCATGGTGGTGGTGGACGCGATGGTCTCCAGGCACCCCCTGTTGCCGCAGCGGCAAATCAGTCCGTGTTCGTGGATGGTCGCATGTCCGATTTCGCCGGTGATCCCGACGTTGCCGTAGTACGGGTTGCCATTGAGGATCAGGCCCGCGCCAATGCCGGAACCGATCTTCATGAACAGTAAATTGCTGATGCCGCTGTGCGGTCCCCAGGTGACCTCGGACAGGGCCCCCAGATTCGAGTCATTGTCTATGAATATGGGGAAAAGGAACGCCTCTTCGAGGCGGTCCTGGATGTCGATGCCCACCCACTCGGGCAGGATCGCCCCCTGCGCGACGGTGCTGGTCCGGCGGTCGATGGGGCCGGGGATTCCGACGCCGGCACCCACCACCGCGCTGCGCTCCACTCCGCTGTCCGCCAGCAGTTTGTCGAGCAGGGCGACGGCGGCCTGGATGCCCTGCTCGGCCTGGTGTCCGAGGGGCAGGAGTACCGATTCCTCGGCGATGATGTGGTAGCTGAGCGAGGCAAGTACCACGCGCAGGTGCCGCCGGCCGAAGTCGATGCCCACCGCCACGGCACCGTTGCTGTTGAGCCGGACGTTGAGCGCGCGCCGGCCTGAACTGGTGGTCGGCTCGGTGGAGGCCAGGCCCGAATCCTGCATGATTTTGACGATGTTGGACACTGTCGCGGTGGACAGTCCCGTCTGCCGTGCCAGTTCCGCCTGGGTCGAAGGACCGTTGAGCAGGCATTCGATGATCCGTTGCTGGTTCAAGTGCCTGAGCGCGGATTGCGACCCGGGGTTTTTGGTTCGGCTCCTCGTTGAGCGCGATGGTGAGGGCATGAAATGAACATTGCACCATCGTCGGCCTTGTAGTCAAGAAGTTAACGCAATGCCCTGCGAAGTGGACCAGCATGCGGAAGCACGCGGGCAGCGGGCAAACCGCCCCGCGGGCAGTTCGGGACGGTGCAAATGGACCGGCCGGCGGCCGCCGCCCACGGATACGCTGAAGGAAACGACGCCCGGTGCTGGGCGGGGCGTCCACGAAGACTCGAGGTGATCACGGTGAAGCTGGCGCTGATGCAAGCGAACTCCAGTGTTTTGGACATCGACCGGAACTGCGGAGCCATCGAGCAGGCCGCGCGCAAGGCCTCGGAAGCGGGGGCCGCGGTGCTCCTGACACCCGAGCTTTTCCCGGTGGGCTACGCCCCGCTGCGCGTCCGGGCGGAGCTGGACCCCGGCGTCTTGCCCGGCATCCGGCAGGCTCTCGCCAGCATCGCCGCCCGCCACCGGATCGCGCTGGTCTACAGCCTGCCCGCGGTCACGGACGACGGGCAGTGGCAGATCACCGCCACGGTCCTGGACGGCCGGGGAAACGAACTGCTCAGCTACGCCAAGGTCCACCTTTTCGGCCCGGAGGAGCGCAAGGCGTTCAGCCCCGCGGAAGCAGCCCCCGCCGTCGTCGATCTGGGGGGCATCAGGACCTCGCTGGCCATCTGCTACGACGTGGAGTTCCCCGAGACCGCGCGCGCGGCGGCCGCGGCGGGCGCCGAGCTGCTCCTGGTTCCCACGGCGCTGGCCCACGGCTTCGAGTCTGTTCCGCAGGTGCTGCTGCGCGCCCGCGCGCTGGAAAGCCAGCTGACCGTCGCCTATGCCAACCACTCCGGCGAGGAGGGCGGCTGCGACTTCCTGGGCGGAAGCGTCATTGCAGGCCCCGACGGCGAACTGCTCGCCTCTGCCGGTCCTGGCCCGGAACTGCTGTACGCGGAGGTCAGCGCGGAGGCGGCCCGCGTGGCGCGGGACGCGGTGCCCTATCTGCGCGAACGCCGTCCCGATGTTTACCGCTCCTGGGAAGAAGCCCGAGGCACCGCAAAGCCGTCTTAGGCAGCGCGTCAGGTTGCGTTAGGCAGCGTCAGGTCGCGGCCGGCAGTTCGTCCGCGTACTGCAGCGCAATCCAGAGTTCGGCACGGACCTGAGCCTGGTTCAGGTCCGTGTCCAACAGCTCGGCCACCGCGTTGATCTGCCGCCTGACGCTGTTGCGGTGCAGGCCCAGTGCCTTGGCGGTGGCATCCCAGTTGCCGTTCTCGCCGAGCCAGGCCCGCAACACGGACAGGTGGGCTGTGCAGCGGTCGCTGTCCTGGCTGAGCAGCGGCTCCAGCAGCCGGCCAGCCAGCATGGTTCCCGCTTCGTGGCCCAGCAGTCCCGCGACAGTCCACGTCACTTCGCCCACCCTGGCGCTCTTGCCGGTCCTCTGGACTCGCTGCCGCAGCGCCGTCACCCGCTGGTAGGCGCTGCCCAGATCCGTGAGCTCGGTGGTGTCCCCGACGACCAGCAGCCACCCAAGCTTCTCGACTTCGGCGAGCAGTGCGTCGTCCACCCTGAGCCGGGTGATGGCAGCAAAGCCGAAGTCCGTCATTTCCACGAGTTTGGTGTCGAACAGGCGGCGCCACTGCAGCAGCTCCCGCACCGGGCTCTCCGCCGCGCGTCCGGCGGCCTGCCCCGCCCGGATGCCCTGCCCCGCCCGGATACCCTGGACAACGCGCAACGTACCGGAGCGCGTGGCCGAAGTGCTTTGGGCCAGCAGGTCCCGGAGTCCATTGATGTGCCGGGCCCCGCCGGCAAACAGGCTGTCCGGGTGCAGCAGCAGCGACGTCGCCAGCTGGCTCGGTGCCAGTGACCCGCTGGTCCGTTGCCGGACCAGTAGCTCAAGGAGTCCGACGGCGGAGGAGACGACGCTGTTCTGCGCGGGCGTCAGCGGCGAGTCAGTACCCAGCACCAGCGCGCCAAGGTTCGCGTCGCGGGTGCTGCGCAGCGGGTGGCCGAACACGAGCGCAGATCCGGGAACGTCGTAGGAATCCATCTCCACCCTCGGCCCGCTGCCGGCCAGGAGCCGCTCGAGCAGGGGCTGCAGGGTGGAGACCTCAACGCCGGAGCCCGCCCTGGCCCGCAGCCGCCCGTCCGCGCCGACCAGCACGGCCCAGACGGGGACCCTCTGGACCAGCGCGGCCAGGAGTTCGTGTTCGGGCCGGGCGGACAGGACGGCGCGCATCAGCTGCCTGTTCGTGTCCGCGAGGTGGCGGAACACCTTCGCATTGTCCGACTCCAGCAATTGCGAGAACTCGAGCCCGATGGCGGCAAACGGGACAGTGCTGGGCACCCTCACAAGGGTCAGGTTATGCCGGACGCAGGCTTCCACCACAGTGTCCGGGACAGCGTCGAAGTATGGCTCCAGGCCGAAGCCCAGGGCCCCGACCCCGGCCTTCACCAGGCGCCCGACGTAGGCGTCAACCCGTGCGGCGTCACCGGCGTCGCCAACGAAGGGCAAACCTGCGGTGAGGAGGAACTCGCCGTCGAGCAGGTACGGCGTGGGGTCCTCCAGCTCACTTGGCTCAACCCAGCGAAGCAGGCCTGCGCCGTTGCCGCCGTCGTGCAGAACGGTGAGCTCGGGCGGCAGCTTCGCCAGGAACTGTTCCAGGGTGACCACACTCAGCCGCTCCGCTGCACCGGCTGCCTGGGCGGTTCGCCGCCCGGCCTCAGGCGGAGACATCGGGTGCCCCGTCCCCGGGCTCCTCGTAATCCGGGCACTCGTGCGCCTGCGGGAGGCTGTAGGACCTGGGCAGGCGCGGCGCGATCCTGTTGATGATCTCGTCGCCGTGGCTTCCGATTGCGGCGCCCCATTCATCGGCGCTCGCGGCCCCGCTGCGGGGATCGCCGAACAGGACGGCCGTATCACCAACGCTGACTCCGCCAGGCTCCGGACCCAGATCCACCATGAACTGGTCCATGCACACCTTGCCGATCACGGGAACTCTTCTGCCGCCCAGCTGCACAACGCTCCGGCCGGAAATGCCCTTCGGGATGCCGTCCGCGTAACCCAGCGGGATCAGCGCCAGGGACCTCGGCTCGTGGGTGATGGCCTGGTGCTCGTAGCTCACGCCGGTGCCGGCCGGAACTTTCTTCACGAGCACCACGGGTGCTGTCGCTGTGAGCGCGGGCCGGAGACCGTAATGGGCCGGGTCAAGGTGGTCCGCCGGGGCGAGTCCGTAGATGGCCAGCCCCGCCCGCACCATGTCGAACGCAAATTCCGGCCGGTCCAGGATGTTTGCCGAACTGGAAACGTGGCGCAGTTCCGGATTCAGTCCAGCCTCGCGGGCCTGGCGGACGGCCGCTTCGAAGGCATCGACTGCGGCGGCATTCCCGGGGTGGGCGGGAACATCCGCCCACGCCAGGTGGGTCCAGATGCCGCGCACCGCAAGGTGACCGGCGAGTTCCGCCTCCCGTGCTGCGGCCACCAGACCAGGCCAGTCCTCGGCACGGGCGCCGCCACGGCTCAGGCCGCTGTCCAGCTCGAGGTGGACAGCGGCTGGCTGCCCCAGGGAACGCGCGATACCCGCCACGATATCCAGTTGGGTGACGCTGCCCAGCGAGATGTCGACGTCGTGGCTGACCGCCTCACGGATCGTTTCGCTCGACGCGGTGGCAAGGTACAGCCACGATAGGACGGGTGCCGTGATGCCGGCCCGGCGCAGGGCCAGGGCCTCGGTAAGCTGCGCGGTACCTAGCCAGTCGGCGCCGGCGGCGAGGGCTGCGCGGGCCACGTCGATCAGGCCATGGCCGTAGCCGTTCCCCTTCACCACCGCCATGAAATGCGGCGCGGGCGTGAGCTCCCGGAGAGCGCGGACATTGTCTGAAATGGCGGACAGGTCAACGCTGACCTGCCCGGTAAGCACCGCCTCGGGCATGCTTGTCTGTTGTGCAATACGTCTCATGCCAGAACACTATAGGTCATTTTGCACACCCATGAGATTCGGCTCACACCCCTAGGCTGGAGACACGGAAAGCCCCGACTACCCACGAACGGACGTCAACGATGACTGTGCCCACCCAAGCAGGACAACGGCCTCCCGTGCAGGCAGGCCGCCCCGGACTGGCGGCCCAACTGCTCCGCCGCAAGCCGATCGGACAGATGGTCCAGGAAGCCGAGACCGGCCACGGCGGAACCGGCCTGGTCCGCAGTTTCGGGGTCCTGCAGCTGACGATGATCAGCGTGGGCGCCACCCTCGGCACCGGCATCCTCGTGATCCTGGGCGAGTCCGTGCCGCTGGCCGGACCGGCCATCTGGATCTCGTTTGCCATCGCCGGCCTGGCGGCACTGCTCTCCGCCGTGTCCTATGCCGAAATGGCCGGACTCGTCCCGGCTGCGGGCTCCAGCTACTCGTACACGTACGCCACCATGGGTGAGGGCATGGCCTGGATCTGCGGCTGGTGCCTCGTGCTCGAATACGCAGTTTCCGTCGCGGCGGTGGCAGTGGGCGCCGGCCAGTACGTCAACGAAACGCTGGCGGTCTTCGGCCAGACCCTGCCGGATGCGGTGTCGCAGCCACCCGGGGACGGCGGCCTGGTCAATGTCCCGGCCATGCTGATCGTGGTGCTGGCCATGGTCCTGCTGGTGCGCGGCGCCAAGGAGAGTGCGTGGATCAACACCGCGATCGTTCTGATCAAGGTGGGCATCCTGATCTTCTTCTGCGCCGTGGCCTTCACCGCCTTCAACGGCGGCCACTTCGAGCCGCTCCTGCCCATGGGCGCCGCAGGCGTTTCGGCTGCCGCCTCCCGGGTGTTCTTCTCCTATATCGGATTCGACGCCGCCTCCACCGCGGGCGAGGAAGCCCGCAACCCCAAGCGCGACCTGCCCCGGGCCATCATGCTGTCCATGCTGATCGTCACCACCATTTACGTGCTGGTTGCCGTAGCCGCCATCGGCGCCCGTCCGTGGGGCTGGTTCGACGGCACCGAGGCCGCACTGGTGAAGATCCTGGAGGAAATCACCGGACAGCCGTGGATCGCGCTGGTGTTCGCCGTCGGTGCCGTCCTCGCGATTGCCAGCATCGTGCTGACCGTCCTCTACGGACAGACCCGCATCCTCCTGTCCATGTCCCGCGACGGGCTGGTTCCCCGCGTCTTTGGCCGCGTCTCGCACCGCACCGGCACACCGGTTGCCGGAACGCTGATCGTGGGAACCGTCGTCGCCCTCACCGCGGGACTGGTCCCGCTCGGGGCGCTCGCGGACGCCACCAGCATCGGCACCCTGTTCGCCTTCGCCCTGGTGAACGTGGCCGTCATCTACCTCCGCCGCACCCGGCCGGAGCTCGCACGGACCTTTCGGGTTCCGCTGTTCCCGCTGACACCGATCCTGGGCGCGCTGATGTGCGCCTACCTGATGGCCAACCTTGGCGCCGAAACATGGGTGACCTTCGGGATCTGGATGCTTGTGGGACTGGCCGCCTACTTTGGCTACGGCAGGCGGCACTCTCGGGTGGCCGCGCTGGGGCAGGAGGAATACCGTGAACTATCCGGCCGTGATTTTTCCCCAGCTCCAGCGCCCGCTGAAGCGGCAATCCTTCACCAGTAAGACAACAGACGAGACCACGGAGACAGAACTTCCATGACAACCGCCACTGAACTGCCGGCATCTGACCCGTCCAGCGCGAGCACCACTGCGCCCGGCCTGCCCGGGGCCGGAGCGCCGGGCCAGGCCCCGGTGACCATGCTGAACCCGGACTTCCCGTTCAGCTACGACCACTACCTGTCCCACCCGGATGGCCTGGGTTCGGTCCCGCCGGAACTGTACGGAACTGAGGTCGCTGTCGTGGGCGCCGGGCTGTCCGGGCTGGTCACGGCGTACGAACTGATGAAGCTCGGGCTGCGTCCGGTGCTCTACGAGGCCGACCAGCTCGGCGGACGACTGCGCACGGCCAGCTTCCCGTCAGCACCGGAGGTGGTGGCAGACCTGGGCGGCATGCGGTTCCCGGTTTCGGGCAAGGCCTTCTACCACTATGTGGACCTGCTGGGGCTCGAGACCCAGGACTTCCCCAACCCGCTGGCCCCGGCAACCTCCAGCACCGTGATCGAGCTGGCGGGGCAGAAGCATTACGCCGCCACCTCTGCCGACCTTCCGCCGTTCTTCCGCGAAGTGGCCGAGGCATGGAAAGCGGCAGTGAACGACGGCGCGCAGTTCACGCAGATGCAGGAGGCCATCCGGGCTCGGGACACGGCCCGGATCAAGGAACTGTGGAACGAGCTTCTTCCGGAGCTCGACGAGGAGACCTTCTACGGCTTCATCGCCGGGAGCCAGTCGTTCCGGAAGGCGGGCTTCGCTCACCGCGAGGCGTTCGGGCAGGTCGGCTTCGGCACCGGCGGCTGGGACACGGACTTCCCCAACTCCATCCTGGAGATCCTGCGCGTCGTGTACACCGACGCCGACGACCAGCACCGGCTCGTCGCCGGGGGAGCGCAAAGGCTCCCCGAGGCACTCTGGCGCCACGCGCCGTCGGGCATGGTGCACTGGCCGGAAGGGACGTCCCTGGCGTCCCTGCACTCCGGTTCCCCGCGCGGCGCCGTCGAGCGGATCAGCCGCGACGCCGACGGCAACCTCCGGATCCGTGAGCGATGGGGGAGGGAATCCTCCTACCCGGCCGTGGTCACCACCTGCCAGTCGTGGCTGCTGTCCACCCGGATCCACACCGAGGAGGCACTGTTCCCGGCTGAGCTGTGGACGGCGATCGAGCGCTCGCACTACATGCAGTCCTCCAAGACGTTCGTGATGGTGGACCGGCCCTTCTGGAAGGACATCGATCCGGAAACCGGCCGGGAGGTGCTGTCCATGACGCTGACGGACCGGCTCAACCGCGCCACCTACCTGCTGGACAACGGCCCGGACAAGCCCGCCGTGATCCTGCTGTCCTACACGTGGAATGACGACGCGCTGAAGTGGCTGGCGCTCGACGCCGACGAACGGGTGGAGCTGATGCTGCACTCGCTCGAGCAGATCTACCCCGGCGTGGACATCGCCAGCCACATCGTGGGCCAGCCCATCACCGTCTCCTGGGAAGCCGACCCCAACTTCATGGGCGCGTTCAAGGCGAACCTGCCCGGCCACTACCGCTACCAGCAGCGGCTCTTCACGCACTTCAAGCAGGACAAACTGCCGGAAGCCCAGCGCGGCATCTTCCTCGCCGGCGACGACGTCTCCTTCACCGCCGGCTGGGCCGAGGGCGCCGTGACTACCGGCCTGAACGCAGTCTGGGGCGTGGTGAACCACCTCGGCGGTTCATCGGCGGCGGGCAACCCCGGCCCCGGCGACCTGCTGGACGAACTGGGCCCGATCAGCCTGGACTGACCCGCGGGCCCGCAACTGGGTGGCACGTCAGGGCGTTCCCAGCGCTGGGAACGCCCTGTGCTGCGACCTACTCGGGGGCGTGGAGTTTGCGGTGCGTCTGGGCCAGCTCGCGGTAGTGCGCCGCGTTGCGCTTTACGCCGTCGAACTCCTCATCCGTGAGTTCGCGGCGCACCTTGGCCGGGACCCCGGCCACCAGCGAGCGGGGCGGGACTACCGTCCCTTCCAGCACGACAGCGCCGGCCGCCACGAGCGAGCCGGCGCCGATCACCGCCCCGTTGAGGATGGTGGCGCTCATGCCGATGAGGCAGTCGTCCTCGACGGTGCAGCCATGGACGACGGCGCTGTGCCCCACACTGACGCGCGCCCCGACACTGCAGGGGAAGCCGGGGTCGGCGTGCAGCACCACGTTGTCCTGCAGGTTGCTGCCGGTCCCCACGGTGATGGCGGCGGTGTCTGCGCGGACCGAAACGCCATAGAACGCGCTGGCGTCCTCGGCGAGCGTGGCGCGGCCGATGATCGACGCCGTCGGCGCTACGAAAACGGAAGGGTGGATGTCCGGCGAGTCACCGGCAAAGGGGTAAATGGGAGCCATGCCCCCAGCCTAGGACACGGTGCACCGGGAATCCCGTCAGTGCGCTCCGCCGACGTTCAGGACGACGACGCCAGCGACCACCAGGGCGATGCCGAGGACCTTCATGAGGTTCAGTTCCTCGCCGAGGAAGACGGCGCCAATGGCCACGATGGCCACCGTGCCGAGCCCTGACCACAGGGCATACGCGACGCCGACCGGCACACTCTTGATCACCTGCGACAGCAGGGCGAAGGCAACCCCGTAGGCCGTCAGGCACCAGACGCTGGGCCAGAGCCGGCTGAATCCTTCTGTCGACTTCAGCAGGCTGGTGCCCAGGACCTCCGCGGCGATCGCCAGTACCAGGTAGACGTAGCCCAAGAGATGTGTCCTTTCTTATTGCTGGAGCCGAGCGGCGTGCTGCCGGCGCTCCGCACCCAAGGTCCCATCCTAGGTGCGCGCAGGACACGGGTCTTACCCGATGGTGCGCGAGAGCTCGCGGCCGAGAATCCGGGTGCCTTCGGGGAAGGCACCCGGGTTGGGGCCCGCGTAGTTGAGCCGGATGAAAGGCCCTGCCGGTTCGGCGGGGAACCACTCCGTTCCGGCCGCGATGATGACGCCGGCGCTTTCGCAGTTCCGGGATAGCTGTTCGACGTCCGTCCCGTCGGGAAGGCGTGCCCAGAGGTTCAGCCCACCCTTTGGGACATTCTCAATGTGGGCCTGCGGTGCGTACTGACTCAGGCTTGTGAGCAGAAGATCGCGGCGGGACTGGAGTTGGTGCCGGAGGCTTTTCAGGTGGGCCTGCCAGGCCGGTTGTGTGACGACGTCGAGTGCCGTGGCCTGGAGCAAGCCGCTGACATACATCGACTCGGCTGCCCGGTCGGCAAGGATTCGTTCGCGCGCAGGGCCGCGGGCGATGACTGCGGCCACGCGGACGGCAGGGGAGACGCTCTTGGTCAGTGAACGCAGATACACAACATGACCGGAATCGTCGCGGGCCGCCAGGGGTTGGGCTGTGGTGGTGATGCCGAAATCGTGTGCCCAGTCGTCCTCGAGCAGGAACGCGCCGTTTTTGCGCACGACGTCCAGAACCTGTTCGCCGCGCCGGCCGTCCCACTGAGCGCCGGTGGGGTTCGCGTAGTTCGGCTGCGCATAGAACATCCGTGCCCTCGTGTCCTCGAAGGCACGGGCAATTTCCTCCGGGTCCGGTCCGGCGGCGCCGCTGGGCACGGGGATGACCCGGACGCCGGCCTGCGCCGCGGCCAGGATGGCACCCCAGTACGTCGGCGACTCCATGAGCAGCGGCTGCCCGTGGCCGACCAACGCCCTGAAGATGGAACTGAGGCCGCTTTGGCTGCCGGGAAGAACGACGACGTCGCTCGGGGTTGGCGGGGTGATACCGGCCGGCGTGGAGCTTCCGAGCTCATGGGCAAACCAGGATTGCAGCTCCGGCAACCCCGCCGCCGGGGGACGGGACAGCGCTGCCTCGGCCCGGGCGGCCCGCGTGAGCGCCGCGCGCACCAGCCGCTCGGGCAGGAGTTCGCGGTCCGGATAGCCGGAATGGAACGCGATGACGTCGTTCGGTGCGGGCCGCATCGCCGCGGAAGCGGGCCAAAGAGGCGCCTGCGGTGACCGCAGGGCCCCGGTCTGCCAGCCATAGTCCGCGGGCCGCGCGGTCCGGACGGCGCGGACGAATGTCCCCACGCCCGGCCGGCTCTCGATGACACCTTCCCGCGTGAGCTCCTGCAGGGCCTTTTGAACGGTAACGGGGCTGGCCTGGTACTCCGCGACGAGCGATCGGGTCGACGGCAGCCGCGACCCCGGCGCCGCCCCGGCGACCCATTCTCTCAGTCGCGACGCGATCCGCGAACTGCTACCGTTGTTCATGAGAGACAATAGTAGCGCTACTGTTCCTGTTCGCCTAGTGATATCGGCGGCCAACGGCCCGTCACCCGCTGGTGCTTCACCCAACGGCCCGTCACGTACGGGATCCCCACGCGCCGGAATCTGGTGGGGCCTCCTGGGAGTGCTGGCGTTCTCGTTCACCGTTCCGCTTACCCGCCTGGCGGTGGAAGGGCTGTCGCCGCTGTTCATGGGATCTGCCCGGGCGATAGTCGCTGCCGTCCTGGCTGGCGCGGCCCTGGCGCTGACGCGGCAGCGCCTGCCGCGCCGCGTGCAGTGGCTTCGGCTGGCGGTGGTCGCCGGAGGGGTCGTCGTCGGGTTCCCCATGCTGACGTCCTTCGCCCTCACTGCCGCGCCGGCCAGCCACGGAGCGGTGGTGATCGCCCTGCTCCCGGCTGCAACTGCAACGATGGCGGTTCTCCGCGGCCGCGAGCGGCCGAAAGCGGCATTCTGGGTCGCGACCGGAGCGGGCGCCTTGGCCGCGGTGGCCTTCGCCCTTGCGCAGCCCGGCGGCTTCGGCCAACTGGGCTGGGCGGACCTGCTGTTCTTCGGCGCCGTGCTGGCCGCTGCCGTGGGGTACGCCGAGGGAGGGCTGCTGGCCCGCGAGCTTGGCGCGTGGCAAGCCATATCGTGGGCTCTCGTCCTCGCCTCGCCACTGATGGTGGTTTTTGTGGGAATCTCCGTGTCCCAGCAGCCGCCTTCAGGTACAGCGGTGCAGTGGGCTGCCTTCGCTTACCTCGGCGTCGTCAGCATGTTCTTGGGCTTCTTTGCCTGGTACCGCGGCCTTGCCATCGGGCCGATGGCCCAGGTGAGCCAGGTCCAGCTCGCCCAGCCGGTGATAAGCATCTGTTGGGCTGCGTTACTGCTCGGCGAGCAGCTGACATGGGCCACCGTCGTCGGGGGACTTGCCGTCATACTATGCGCCGGCGGCGCGGTCCGCGTGAGGCTCGAACGGCGGCCAGCCTCCTAGCGCAGCGGTCGGGTCCGCCGGTGATTAGGGGAGGACGACGGCGATCGGCGCACCCGGTTCTGCCACGCGCTCAAGCTCCCGTACGACGTCGTCCGCCTGGTCGTCCGTGAGCCCCTCCAGCGACTGGACTGCCCAGACCGCGGGGAAGGTATTCGCGGCGAAGGGCAGGCGCGCGGGCTCCGCCACGGATACGCTCAGGCGCCGGGCCATGGCGTACCGGACGTTGCCGTCGAACGGATCGACGCCCGTGTAGTGGATTCCGGCCTGGACGAACCGGAGGCCGTCATCGCCCGGGCCGCAGCATACGTCCAGCACGGCGTGCCTGCCCTGGGCCTTGAGCAGGGCGATAAAGGGTTCCAGCGCGGTTTCTGTCAGCAGAGTCATCGTGTTAACCAGTCTTGGTTAAAAGCCGCCGTGTGTGAACCGTGCGGCGGGGGTTCTGCCGAAGACGGTCAGTTAAAAACCACCGTCCGGTTGCCGTCCAGGAGCACACGGTGTTCGGCGTGCCACTGCACGGCCTGGGCGAGGGTGCGGCCCTCCACGTCCCGGCCCATCTGGACGAACTGCTCCGGCGTGCGCGCATGGTCCACCCGGATGACTTCCTGCTCAATGATCGGGCCCTCATCCAGTGCGGCGGTGACGTAGTGCGCGGTGGCACCGATCAGCTTCACTCCCCGGGCATGGGCCTGGTGGTAGGGCTTGGCGCCCTTGAAGGACGGCAGGAAGGAGTGGTGAATGTTAATGGCTTTGCCGGTCAGCTCGGTGCACAGGTCGTCGGAGATGATCTGCATGTAACGGGCAAGGACGGTCAGTTCGACGCCTTCTTCGGCGATGATCTTGCGCAGCTGGTCCTCGGCCTGGTCCTTCGTGTCGGCCGTCACCGGGATGTAGTGGAACGGGATGCCGTAGAACTCGGCCAGCTCGGCCAGGTCGCGGTGGTTGGAGACGATCGCGGGAACCTCGATGGGCAGGGTGCCGGAGCGCTGCAGGAACAGGAGGTCGTTCAGGCAGTGGGCCGACTTGCTGGCCATGAGCAGCGTGCGGACCTTCCGCCCCACCGGGTTCAGGTTCCACTGCATGCCGAAGGCCTCGGCCACAGGCTCCAGGGCTGCGACCACCTCGTTCTGGGAAGCGGTGGTGGTGGCTTCCACACGCATGAAGAAGGTACCGGTGGACTCGCTGCCGTACTGCTGGGAGTCCGTAATATTGCAGCCCGCCACGAGCAGGGCGCCGGCGACGGCGTGGACAATTCCGGGACGGTCAGGGCAGGACAGGGTTACTACGTACGATTTGGCGAGCTGGTCTTCATTCACGAAGAACAGCCTACCCGCGCGTCGGCCCCGCTTTTGGTAGTGTGGTGGCGTCGCAACTGGCGTTTGGGTGGCTAACCACCAGGGAGCGGCGCTCACGAAGACCACGGATCGTACGCCTGGGCCGAGGGTCATGTTTTGCCGGTAACGCTGCTCTTCTCGAAGTGCAGCGACGCCACAGCGCTGCTGCGCCCTTGATTGACCTGCGCCCGGAACCTTTTCCGGATGGTGGTCATCGAGGGGCGACGCAACGTGCCAGCCGGTAGCCTGACCTTAGCAGTGCCCATCCCTAGCCAGGAGTTCTTCGTGACCACTTCACCGACTTCCGTCAGCACCTCCTTCGTCAGCAACCAGCCGCTGGCTGAACTCGATCCCGAGATCGCCGCAGTACTGGACCAGGAACTCGGCCGCCAGCGCGGCACCCTGGAAATGATCGCCTCGGAAAACTTCGCCCCGCGCGCCGTCATGGAAGCCCAGGGCTCCGTTCTGACCAACAAGTACGCCGAGGGCTACCCGGGCCGCCGCTACTACGGCGGCTGCGAATACGTCGACGTCGCCGAGCAGCTGGCGATCGACCGGGTCAAGGACCTGTTCGGCGCAGAATACGCCAACGTCCAGCCGCACTCCGGCGCGCAGGCCAACGCCGCAGCGCTCCACGCCATGATCACCCCCGGCGACAAGATCCTGGGCCTCTCCCTGTCCCACGGCGGCCACCTCACCCACGGCATGAAGCTGAACTTCTCCGGCAAGCTCTATAACGTCGCCGCCTACCAGGTCGAGGAAGACAACTTCCGGATCGACATGGACAAGCTGCGCGAGCAGGCCATCGCCGAAAAGCCGCAGGTGATAATCGCCGGCTGGTCCGCCTACCCGCGCCACCTCGACTTCGCCGCGTTCCGCTCCATCGCCGATGAAGTTGGCGCCCTGCTCTGGACGGACATGGCGCACTTCGCCGGCCTCGTCGCAGCAGGCCTGCACCCGAGCCCGGTCCCGCACTCCGACGTCGTCACTTCCACCGTGCACAAGACGCTGTCCGGCCCGCGTTCCGGTGTGATCCTGGCCAAGCAGGAGTGGGCCAAGAAGCTCAACTCCGCCGTCTTCCCGGGCCAGCAGGGCGGACCCCTGATGCACGTCATCGCCGCCAAGGCCGTGGCCTTCAAGATCGCCGGCACCGCCGAATTCAAGGAGCGCCAGGAGCGCGTCCTGGAAGGCGCCAAGATCATCGCCGACCGCCTCAACCAGTCCGATGTTGCCGAGGCCGGCGTCTCCGTCCTCACCGGCGGCACCGACGTTCACCTGGTGCTGGTTGACCTGCGCAACTCGCAGCTGGACGGCCAGCAGGCAGAGGACCTCCTGCACTCAGTGGGCATCACCGTCAACCGCAACGCCGTGCCCTTCGACCCGCGGCCGCCGATGGTCACCTCCGGCCTGCGTATCGGCACCCCGGCCCTGGCCACCCGCGGCTTCGGCGCCACCGAATTCACCGAGGTCGCCGAAATCATCGCCACCGCGCTGAAGGCCGGCTCCGCCACCGACGTAGAGGCCCTGCAGGCCCGTGTTGACAAGCTCGCAGCCGACTTCCCGCTGTACCCGCAGCACGAGCAGTGGTAATCCATGACTGAAACCGCAAAAACCGCGCAGATCCTTGACGGCAAGGCTACCGCCGCTGCCATCAAGGCCGAGCTGACCGAACGGGTGGCCGCACTCAAGGCCAAGGGCGTCACTCCTGGACTGGGCACCATTCTGGTGGGGTCTGACCCCGGCAGCACCTGGTACGTGAGCGGCAAGCACAAGGACTGCGCCGAGGTGGGCATCAACTCCATCCGCCGCGACCTGCCCGAGGAAACCACGCAGGACGAGCTCCTGGCCGTGGTCCGCGAGCTAAACGACAACCCGGAGTGCACGGGCTACATCGTCCAGCTGCCGCTGCCCAAGCACATCGACCAGGACGTCATCCTGGAGGCCATGGATCCGGAGAAGGACGCCGACGGCCTGCACCCGATGAACCTGGGCCGGCTCGTGGCCAACATCAGCGGTCCCATGAAATCCCCGCTGCCCTGCACCCCCAAGGGCTGCGTGGAACTGCTCAGCCGGCACGGCATCGACCTGAAGGGCAAGCGCGTCCTCGTGGTTGGGCGCGGCGTGACCATCGGCCGACCGGTGGGCCTGCTGCTGACCCGCAAGGACGTCAACGCCACGGTGGTGCTGGCTCACACCGGCACCACCGACCTGTCCGCCGAACTCCGGCAGGCCGACGTCGTGATCGCCGCGGCCGGTGTGCCGCACCTGGTCAGGGCGGAGGACCTGAAGCCTGGTGCCATTGTGCTCGACGTCGGCGTGAGCCGTGTTGACGACGGCACCGGCAAGGCGGTGGTCACCGGGGATGTGCACCCCGACGCCGCCGACGTCGCCGCCTGGCTCTCCCCGAACCCGGGCGGCGTGGGTCCGATGACCCGCGCCATGCTCCTGGCCAACGTGGTGGAAACAGCGGAACGCCACGCGGGCATAGCGTAATCCTCACCGCACCCTGACCTCGCAAGTCCGATCCGGCTCCCTGCCCTCGCAAGCTCGGGCCGGGGCCCTCGCCGGAGCGGCTCCACGGCCAGGGAACCTTGCGGGCGTGGGCCCAGCTCACCAGTGCCACGTAGGGCGCCTACTCCTCCGGGAGTAGGCGCCCTACGCCGTTAAGCCGACGACGGGCGGGGCCTTCCCGGCTAGGCTCGGACCTATGCAGCGCCGTTTCCGGGGACCGCCCACAGCAGCCATCGTGGTTGCCGTGGCCGTCTTCGAGGTGGTGGGCACGGTGTTCGCCTCCGCCCGGCAGCCGGACCACCGGCCGCTGAATGCCCTAGCGTTCGTCCTCCTGTTGGCGGGGCCGGCGGCCCTGTCGCTGCGCCGGCGCGCCCCGCTCGTGATGCTTCCTGCCGCGGCGGCGTCCGTCGCGGCGTATCTGGCGCTCGGTTACGCGTGGGGCCCGGTGTTCCTTTCGTTGGCACTGGCGATCGTGTTCTCGGCCGCGGCCGGCAAGCGCTGGCAGACGTGGGCCGTGGCCGGGGCATGTGCAGCGGTCCTGGTGGCCGCGGCGGCGCGCAGCGGCGACGAGTTCGGCCTGATCCGGGCATTCGCCGGCACGTCGTGGCTGGCCATTCTCGTGCTGATGGGGGAGTGGGTGCGGCTGCGGCGCGAACGGGTGGCGGAACGGCGCCGCCAGCACGAGGCCCGCGAACAGGCGGCCCGGGACGAATACCGGCTGACACTTGCCCGCGACATCCACGACGTCGTCGCCCATTCCCTGTCGCTCATCAACGTCCGTGCCTCGGTGGCGCTGCACCTGGGGGAGAAGGACCCGGCCCAGTTCCGCCCGGCGCTGGAGGCCATCAAAACGGCGAGCAAGGATTCGCTGGCCGAGATCCGCCAGCTGCTGGGCGTGCTCCGCGAGGACGCCCCGCTGACCCCCGCGCCGCCACCGCGGCTGGACCGCCTTCCGGGGCTCGCCGACGACGCCCGCCGCGCCGGGCTCGAGGTCAGCCTGACCCAGCCCGAGGCGGCCGTTGTGCTGCAGCTTCCGGACGCCGTCCAGGAAGCTGCGTACCGGATCGTCCAGGAGGCACTGACCAACGTGGTGCGGCATTCCGGGGCCCGGAAGGCCGCCGTCGTTCTGGCCCTGGAGGGTACGACGCCGGTGGGGAACCCCGGAAGGCAGCTCACCGTGACCGTTGACGACGACGGCGCCGGGGCCGCCGGGGAGCCCGAAGGCAACGGGGTGACGGGGATGCGGGAGAGGGCGGCCGCCGTCGGCGGTTCGCTGCACTTCGCGCCGTTGAACCTGGCGCCGCTGCAGCCGGGCTGGCGGGTCCGGGCCGTGATACCGGTGGCGGGGCCCCCGGCCGGACCCCTGCCGGGGCCGGAACGGGAGGCGCGGTGATCCGCATCCTGCTGGCCGATGACCAGAACCTCATCCGTGCCGGCTTCCGTGCCCTCCTGAACGCCGAGCCGGACATGGAGGTGGTGGCCGAGTGCGGGACCGGCCGCGATGCCGTCCGCCTCGCCGCCCGGGAGCGTCCCGACGTGGTGCTGATGGACATCCGCATGCCCGAGACCGACGGGCTGGAAGCCACCCGGAAGATCATGGCAGACCAGGGCATGGCCGGCACCCGCATCATCATCCTCACCACGTTCGAACTGGACGAATACATCGCGGAGGCGGTGCGCGCCGGCGCGGCAGGGTTCCTGGTGAAGGACACCGAGCCCGAGGAGCTGCTCCGGGCCGTCCGGGTGGTCCACGACGGCGATGCCCTGCTGTCGCCGTCGGTCACGCGGCGGATCATGGCCCAGCTGGCCCTGCAGTCCCGGGCTGCGGCGGCTCCCGTGTCGCTGGAGAACATCACCGAGCGCGAGCGTGAAGTCCTGCGGCTCGTGGGCGAGGGCCTGAACAACGCCGAGATCGCGGAGCGGCTGGTCATCACGCCGCTCACGGCCAAGACGCACGTCTCGCGCATCATGACCAAGCTGCTGGTCCGGGACCGGGCACAGCTGGTGGTGCTGGCGTACGAATCGGGGCTGGTGCGGCCCGGCTGGGCCGGCTGAGGCAGCAGCGGCCGGACTCCCGCCGTCGGACAACCACCCGCCGCGCTCCGGCACCGACGCTCTCTCACTCCCTGCACCAAATCGACCGACGCTCTCTCACTACCTGCAGGTTTCCCGCAACGCTCTCTCATTCGGCCAAAGGTGTGCCGCGGGAGCTGAGAGAGGGTCCGCTTAAAAGCTGCAGGAGGTGAGAGAGGGTCCCGGGCAAGGCAGTAGCGGCCGGACTCCCGGCGGAGTACGCGGGGCGCCCAAAGTGACTCCCGCCGTCGGACGACCCGCCGCCGTCGGACGGCCAGACTCGAAGCAGAGCCGAAAGACGGCCCTTACCGAGATTTTGGGAGCATGACATGACTTCATCCCTAGCCACCACTTTCGTGGTCCAGCCCGCGCAGCTGTTGGCCGATCCCGTCGCCCACGGCCCGTGGGGCACAGGATTCTCACCGTGGTTCCTGCTGTTCCCGCTGTTCTGGATCCTGGTGATCGGACTGTTTATCTTTTTCGCCCGGCGCACCTGGCGCAGGAATCACGAGTGGGCCACCTCCCGCGGCGGCGAAAGCGTCCTGCGCGAGCGATACGCACGCGGCGAAATCGACGAGACCGAATACCGCCAGCGGCTGGAGGTCCTGCGCGGGGACTCCCGTGGGGACTCCCGGGGGAACCGCAGGTAACGCGAACAGCAACGCGGGGTCAGATACCGCCCACTGGAGCCCCGGAATTGGGCGATATCTGACCCCGCGTTGCTGTTCCGCGTTTTTTGAGATTTAGCTATTCCTTTGGCCAACGCCGCGTACTAGCGTAATGGGGTGCCCGAACTCCATTCCGCTGAAGGAACGTCCAAGAAGCCTGTGCCCGCAAACGAGCCAGGGCCCGCGGCGCCGCGGTATGTGATCACCGCCGAGAACCTGACCAAGACCTACGGCGACGTCACCGCCGTCGACGGCATTTCCTTCAGCGTTCCCGCGGGGGAGTCCTTCGGGCTGCTTGGCCCCAACGGCGCCGGGAAGTCCACCACCATGAAAATGATCGGCGGAGTGTCCCAGCGGACGTCCGGGAAACTGACCATCATGGGGCTGGATCCGGAGCAGAATGGTCCCGAGGTCCGCGCACACCTGGGCGTGGTGCCGCAGCAGGACAACCTGGACGAGGAACTCAAGGTCCGGGACAACCTGCTGGTCTACGGCCGCTACTTCGGCCTGCCCATGAGCTACCTGAGGCCGAAGGCGGACGAGCTGCTCGAATTCGCGCAGCTGACTGACAAGGCCAAGTCCAAGGTGGACGCCCTGTCCGGCGGCATGAAGCGGCGCCTCACCATCGCGCGGTCGCTCATCAAC
Source organism: Arthrobacter sp. 05T423 (assembly GCF_056396245.1). NCBI lineage: Bacteria > Bacillati > Actinomycetota > Actinomycetes > Micrococcales > Micrococcaceae > Arthrobacter > Arthrobacter sp. 05T423. The sequence continues at coordinate 148,936 of NZ_JBFTLC010000004.1, read as the reverse complement.
GAGCCCCGCATCCTGCTGCTCGACGAGCCCACCACCGGCCTGGACCCGCAGGCGCGGCACATCCTGTGGGACCGGCTGTTCCGGCTGAAGGAGCAGGGCGTCACGCTGATCCTCACCACCCACTACATGGACGAGGCCGAGCAGCTCTGCGACCGGCTGATCGTGGTGGACAAGGGCCGGATCATGGCGGAGGGCTCGCCGGCATCGCTCATCCGCGACTACTCGACCCGCGAGGTGCTGGAGCTGAGGTTCGGTTCGGAACGCAACGCCAGCATCGGCGCGGAGCTCGAGGGCATCGGCGAACGCGTGGAAACGCTCCCGGACCGGGTACTGATCTACACCCACGACGGCGAGGCGGCGCTGGAAGAAGTCTCCGCGCGCGGGCTGCGGCCGCTGACCTCGCTGGTGCGCAGGTCCTCGCTGGAGGACGTGTTCCTCCGGCTCACGGGCAGGAGCCTCGTTGACTGAGCCGTCGCCTGCGGTGCCCGCCGCCGGGCGCTCCACAGGCGCTGCCGCCAGGTCCGCCACCGCCAATCCACAGGAAAGCCCGACGGCGGGACACACCTTGCGCGCCCATCCGCCTGAGGTGTCGGCCGCCAAAGCGCGGCGCTGGGGCGCCTTCTACTACGCCGAGCAGGTCCTGCGCGTCATGAAGGGGTACGGCTGGTCGATCTTCCTGTACAGCGTGGGCCAGCCGGCGGCGTACCTGTTCGCGATGGGCGTGGGCCTTGCCACGCTGGTGGACACCAATACTGCCTCCGCGTTTGGCGGGGTCAGCTACATCGCCTTCATCGCGCCGGCCCTGCTCGTATCCGCGGCGGTCATGACCGCCGCCAACGAATTCACGTTCCCGGTGATGGACGGCTTCAAATGGCGCCGCGTCTACTACGGGCCGCACGCCTCCCCGCTGACTCCGGAGCAGATTGCGGCCGGGCAGATCATCGCGGTCACGCTGCGGTTTCTGCTGCAGTCCGTCATCTACTTCGTCATCGTGGCCCTGTTCGGCGCATCACCGAGCGGCTGGGGCTGGGGATCGGTGCTGGTGGCAACACTTGCCGGACTCTCGTTCGGCCTGCCGCTCATGGCCTACGCGGCTTCCATCAAGGAGGACAAGGGCCAGTTCGCCATGGTGATGCGGTTCATCGTCATGCCGCTCTTCCTGTTCTCCGGCACGTTCTTCCCGCTGGACACGCTGCCGGTGCTGGTCCGCTGGATCGGCTGGATCTCGCCCATCTGGCACGGCACGGAACTCGGGCGGGTGATGACCTTCGGCTACGAGGAATCCCCGGTGCTGACCATCATCCACGTCGCGTTCCTGGTGGCCCTGGCCTGGTTCGGGTGGGCCCTCACCAAGCGCCAATTCATCAGGAGGATGGGACAGTGACAGTCCTCACCCAGGGCCACGCCGTCACGGCCGAGGCCCGGAGCCGGCGCTTCGGCCCGCTGTACTCCCGCAATGCCCGCGCGGTGATCGGGCGCGGGCTGATGGCCACCAAGAGCAGCAACTGGCTGGTCATGCTGTCCGGGTTCTTCGAACCGGTGCTGTTCCTGATTTCCATGGGTGTCGGGATGGGGGCCGTGGTGGGCGCCGTCACCGGTCCGGGTGGCCAGGAGATCAGCTACGCGGCGTACATCGCACCGGCGCTACTGGCGGTTTCGGCCATGAACGGGGCGGTTTACGACTCCACCTGGAACGTCTTCTTCAAGATGAACTTCGCCAAGCTCTACCAGGGGATGCTGTACACCTCGCTCGGCCCATTGGACGTGGCCATCGGGGAGATCTTCCTGGCCCTGCTGCGTGGCCTGCTGTACGCCACCGGCTTCACTGCGGTCATGGGGCTGATGGGCCTGATCAGCACCCCGTGGGCACTGCTGATGATTCCGGCCTCGGTGCTGATCGCGTTCGGGTTCGCGAGCTTCGGCATGGGCATCACCAGCTTCATGAAGACCTTCCAGCAGATGGACTGGGTGAACTTCATCATGCTGCCGATGTTCCTGTTCAGCGCCACGTTCTATCCGCTGAGCGTCTACCCCGAGTACATCCAGTGGCTCATCCAGGCCATGCCGCTATGGCACGGGGTGGAGCTGCTGCGGCAGATCAGTGCCGGCTCCTTCACCCTAGCCACGGCCATCCATGTGGGCTACTACCTGGTGATGATCGTGCTGGGCCTCATGCTCACCACCGGCAGGCTGCGGAGCCTGTTCCTGAAGTAGACGGGTGTTCGCCGCCGGTGGAAGCGTCCCGGGGCGCTCCGCGGATTTGAGAGAATAGCATCATGCAATCTCTCGGCAGCTCCAAGTCGTCATCCACCCCGGGCCGGGGCGGATTTTCCATGTTCCGCATCAGCGGTCCGGGCCTGCTGGTCCTGATCACCGCCTTCCTGGTGGCAGTGATCTTCGCCGCAAACCAGAACGACGTCGTCGGCTGGGTAGTTGCCGTCATCGCACTGTTCTGGCTGGCGCTCGCCTCCTTCGTGGTCTTCAGCATCCAGCGGGCGGCCAAGAAGGCCGGAGCAAAGATCAACGAGGCGCACAACGCGTTCAACGCCGCCACCGGCCGCGCGCCCTCCACCGTTTCGGCCGACCACGGCGGAACCCGCCTCGTCCGCGAACGGGGCGAGGCGGAAGAGCTCCGGGACATGAAGCTGGACCACTCGTTCAAGATTGTCCAGGTGCAGGTCCGCGTTGTGGAGCAGGAGCGTGCCAAGGGCGCAGCCGCGGACCAGGACACCATCCGCCGCGCCCTCGAGACCATCGAGATCACCGCCACCAATGGCCGTGACATGATCAAGTCGTCCGGCGGCTCGGGCGAGCCCGTGACCGGAACCATCATCGACTAGAGTGGAACGGGTGAGCTCGGCATTGAAGAAGGACCACCTTCGCATCGCAACAGTCAACGTCAACGGCCTCCGTGCTGCCTACAAAAAGGGCATGGCCGAATGGCTCGCGACCCGCGAAGTGGACATCCTGACGCTGCAGGAAGTCCGGGCCCCTGATGCCATCGTCCGCCAGCTCATCGGCGAGGGGTGGCACATCCTGCATGCCGAAGCCGAAGCAAAAGGCCGCGCCGGCGTCGCCATCGCCTCCCGCGAGGAGCCCCTCGTCACCCGCGACCACATCGGCGACGACTACTTCGCCACGGCCGGCCGCTGGGTGGAGGCGGACTTCCGGGTCCGCGACGCCGAAGGCAACGCGTCCCAGCTGACCGTCGTGAGCGCCTATGTGCACTCCGGCGAGGCCGGCACCCCCAAGCAGGAGGACAAATTCCGCTTCCTGGATGTCATGAGCACACGCCTGCCCGAGCTCACCAAGCACAGCGACCACGCCCTGGTCACCGGTGACCTCAACGTCGGCCACACCGAGCTGGACATCAAAAACTGGAAGGGCAACGTCAAGCGTGCCGGCTTCCTGCCGGAGGAGCGCGCCTACTTTGACCGCTTCTTCGGTGAGGAGATCGGCTGGAAGGATGTTCACAGGGGCCTGGCGGGTAACGTCAATGGCCCCTACACCTGGTGGTCCCAGCGCGGCCAGGCCTTCGACAACGACACAGGCTGGCGCATCGATTACCACCTGGCCACCCCCGCCCTCGCGGCCGCCGCAGTGCAGGCCGTCGTGGACCGGGCGCCCTCGTGGGACACCCGCTTCTCTGACCATGCCCCGCTGGTAGTGGACTACCGGCTCTAGTTCCAAAGGCTCCGACGAATGACCTCCACTTCCACCGTGACCGACGCCGCAGCTGCGCAGCCCGAAGCAGCAAACGGAACCCAGCCCGCCGCCGGAATCCGGCACCGCATCCTGTCCGGCATGCAGCCGTCCGCCGATTCATTGCACCTTGGCAATTACCTCGGCGCCCTCGTGAACTGGGTACGGATGCAGGATGAGTACGACGCCATTTTCTTCATCCCGGACCTGCACGCCATCACCGTCCCCCAGGACCCCGCCGAGCTGGCCCGGAGGACGCGGGTCACTGCCGCGCAGTACATCGCCGGCGGCGTGGACGTGGACAAATGCACGCTGTTCGTGCAGTCACAGGTGCCCGAACACGCCCAGCTGGCCTGGGTCCTGAACTGCATCACCGGCTTCGGCGAAGCGTCCCGCATGACGCAGTTCAAGGACAAGGCACACAAGCAGGGCTCCGAGCACGCCAGCGTGGGGCTGTTCACCTACCCCATCCTGCAGGCCGCGGACATCCTGCTCTACCAGCCGCACGGGGTCCCCGTCGGCGAGGACCAGCGCCAGCACGTCGAGCTCAGCCGCGACCTCGCCGCCCGGTTCAACTCCCGCTTCGGTGAGACCTTTACCGTGCCCAAGCCCTTCATCCAGAAGGAATCGGCGAAGATCTACGACCTGCAGAACCCCACTGCCAAAATGTCAAAGTCCGCGGAATCACCCGCCGGCCTGATCAACCTGCTCGACGACCCCAAGGTCACGGCCAAGCGGATCAAGTCGGCGGTCACGGATACGGAGACAGAGATCCGCTTCGACCGGGACACCAAGCCCGGGGTGTCAAACCTGCTGACCATCTACTCCGCCATTACCGGCCGGTCTGTGGATTCGCTCGTTGGCGACTACCAAGGCAAGATGTACGGCCACCTTAAGGTGGACCTTGCCGAGGTGGTGACGGAGCGCCTGACCCCGATCCGCGACCGCGCCAACGAACTGCTGGCGGACCCGGCGGAACTGGACCGGCTGCTGGCCCACGGCGCCGACAAGGCCCGCGCAATTGCCTCGGGCACACTGCAGGATGTCTATGCCAAGACCGGCTTCCTTCCATATGCCGGAGCCCGCTAGCGAGATGCCGGCCCCCATGCCCGCCAACAGCGGAGTCAGCGACGGAATGAGCCTCGGGGTCATTCTGGGCTTCCCGCCTGAGATCGCCGAGGAACTGCAGCGGTGGCGGGCATCTTTCGGGGACCCCATGGCCACCGTCATTCCGGCGCACATCACGCTCGTCACCACCACGCCCACGCATGACTGGGAAGCCGCCCGGGACCACGTGCGGAAGGTGGCCCGGACGCAGGTGCCGTTCATGGTGACCATCTGCGGAACCGGGTCCTTCCGGCCCGTCTCCCCGGTGGTCTTCATCAACGTGGAGGACGGCTTCCAGGAGTGTGTTGACCTGCACGAAAAGCTCCAGACCGGACCGCTCGAACGCGAGCTGCCCTTCCCCTACCATCCCCATGTGACCATTGCCCACGACGTAGCACCTGAAAGCCTTGATGAGGCCGAAACGGTGCTGAAAGACTACAGGGCCACCTTCCCGGTGGTTAGCATGGGACTTTACGAGCACGACACCGACGGTATTTGGCAGCTACGGGAAGAGCTTGACTTTGGTACCGAACCAGACGACGAACGGGACGCCCTCCGAGCGACCAACGCCGGCGGGGCCTCCGCTCCCCACTGAGCGTGCACAGCTCAAGCTTGAGGTCATCCGCAAGCAGGTGGAGTGGGGCAAGGTCCGCAGGTCCGGGCAGGGAACGTTTCCGCAGCTCATGGCCCTGCTCCAGTTCCTGCAGGCCCGGCTGAACGCTGTCCGCCCGATGCGGGCGTGGCAGCACTACACCCGGCAGCACGGCCCGCTGATGAGCGCGGGCACCGGCTTCAACATGTTCTTCTCCATCACCGGCCTGCTGACCACCGGGTTCTCCATCGCGGGCCTGGCGCTCCGCGGCCAGCCCGCGCTGCTGGACCGGATCACGGCCAGCGTCGCCGGGAGCGCCCCCGGGCTGCTGAAGGTCGACGGCGGCGACGGGCTGGTGGATCCCAAAGATCTCCTGAACCCGGACGGTCTTGGCTGGACGGCCGTCATCGCCGCGATCGTCACCGTGATTACATCCCTGGGCTGGATCGCAGGCCTCCGGGAGGGGCTCCGCGGTGTGATGATGCTGGGTCCGCTCAAGCTCAATCCCCTAGTCCTCAAACTGCACGACGCCGGAACGCTGCTGCTGCTCGGCGTCGCCCTGGTCATCAGCTCGGGTGCCTCCCTGGTGTTCGGCACCGCGGCGGGCTGGGCGATGGAGCAGCTGCACCTGGACCCGGCGGTGGCAGGGCCGGTGGCGGCGCTGATCAAAATCGCCGTGCCGCTCGTCCTGAACTGGATCACGGCGCTGATCATGTTCCGTCTGGCAGGAGGCCTCAAACTCTCCCGGCAGGCGCTGCTGGAAGGAACCATCCTCGCCGGCGTGGGCACCACTGTCCTGCAGGTCTTCAGCACCGAACTCCTCGCCGGGGCCGGGCGCAACCCCATCCTGGCACCGTTCGCCATCATCATCGGCCTGCTGATCTGGTTTAACCTGGTCAGCCAGGTCTACCTCGTTTCCGCGTCATGGTCGGCGATCCGCGAGGAGGACCTGAAGGCGGCTCCGGCAGCCAAAACCACGGGGTGGGGGTCACGTCAGGTGCAGCCCGGAAAGACGCCGGTGGAACGGCAGCACCCGGCCGAGCATCCGCGCCCCGTGGGCGTCAGTGTCCGGCGTCGAGGTACTGGTCGGCCCACGCCGCGATAATCTTCGCCGCCCGCGCCGCCTGCCCCTTGCCGGTCAGCAGGTGGTCGCTGCCCTCCAGTGAGACGAAGTTCCGCGGGTGGCGAGCGGTCTGGAAAATTGTGCTGGCATTCTCGATGCCCACGGTGTTGTCCGTGGGGGAGTGCAGGACCATCAGGGGCTTGTGCAGCCGCCGGATGCAGTCCGTCAGGTCGGCGTTCTCGAGGTCCTCCACGAAGTGGCGGCGGATTTCCACCCGTTTGCCGCCCAGGTCCACCTCGGCGCTGCCCTCGCTGAGGATCTTGTCCAGTGCCGCGTCGAAGACGTGGGCGACATGCTTGGGGGAGAAGGGCGCCCCGACGGTTGCGACGGCATCGACCTCGGCGATTTCGGACGCGGCCGCGAGGACGGCGGCGCCGCCGAAGGAGTGCCCCACGAGCAGTGAGATGGCCCGGCCCTCGGCCCGCATGTACTCGGCTGCCCGGACCGTGTCCGCCACCTTGTGGCTGAAGGACCCGGCCGACCACTGCCCTGCGGAGCCGCCGAGGCCCACGTTGTCGAAGCGGAGCATGCCAATCCCGTTTTCCGCCAGGGCCTTGCACATCCGGGACGCCGCGGGGCTGTCCTTGCCCAGCGTGAAACCGTGCGAAAAGACGCCCCAACCCTTCACCGGGCCGTCCGGCACATCGAGGATGCCGGAGAGCAGTTCGCCGGTGGTGCCTTCGAACGAGACTTTTTCGGAGCGGGACACGGCGTCCCCTTTCGTATGATGCGAATGGCTTTACTGGGCAAATGGCTTACCGGGAAATACGGGTCGCGTTGCAGGGAAAACGACGACGGCGCCGCTCACCGTACGTTTCCCGTACGTGGTGAGCGACGCCGTCGTCCGCGGTTGATCCTTAGATCTTGCGGGCCAGGATGGCCTGCTTGACCTCTGCGATGGCCTGCGTGACCTGGATGCCGCGGGGGCATGCCTCGGAGCAGTTGAAGGTGGTGCGGCAGCGCCACACGCCTTCCTTGTCGTTGAGGATCTCCAGGCGCATGTCGCCGGCGTCGTCACGGGAGTCGAAGATGAACCGGTGGGCGTTCACGATCGCTGCCGGTCCGAAGTACTGGCCGTCGGTCCAGAACACAGGGCAGGAGGACGTGCACGCGGCGCACAGGATGCACTTGGTGGTGTCGTCGAACCGCTCACGGTCCTCGGCGGACTGCAGGCGTTCCTTCGTGGGTTCGTGGCCCTTGTTGATGAGGAACGGCATGACCTCGCGGAAGGACTGGAAGAACGGCTCCATGTCCACGATCAGGTCCTTCTCCACCGGCAGGCCCTTGATGGGCTCAACCGTGATGGGCTTGGACGTGTCCAAGTCCTTCAGCAGGGTTTTGCAGGCGAGGCGGTTGCGGCCGTTGATGCGCATGGCATCGGAACCACAGACGCCGTGTGCGCAGGAACGGCGGAAGGAGACGCTGCCGTCCATTTCCCACTTGATCTTGTGCAGGGCGTCCAGCACGCGGTCCGTGCCGTACATCGTCAGCTTGAACTCGTCCCAGCGGGCTTCGGCGGAAACCTCGGGGTCGTAGCGGCGGACGCGCAGGGTGATGTCGAACGTCGGGATTTCCCCGCCGCCGCCGACACCGGCGGGAAGTTCGATCTTGGAGGCTGGCTCAGCAAGTTCAGCGGACATATTAGTACTTCCTCACCATCGGCTCGTAGCGCGTAAAGACAACCGGCTTGGTGGCAAGCCGCACACCGGCGATTGCCTCCTCCGCGGAACCGTCGGCCGGTGCGTGGTCTTCTTTGTACGCCATGGAGTGCTTCATGAATTTTTCGTCGTCGCGGTCGGGGAAGTCCTCGCGGAAGTGGCCGCCGCGGGATTCCTCACGGTGCAGGGCAGCAACCGTCATGACCCGTGCCAGTTCCAGCAGGAACCCGAGCTCAACGGCCTCGAGCAGGTCAAGGTTGAAGCGCTTGCCCTTGTCCTGGACGCTGATGCGCTGGTACCGCTCCTCGAAGGACTCGATGTCCTTCAGGACCTGGTTGAGCGTGTCTGCCGTGCGGAACACCTGCATGTTGGCGTCCATGGTGTCCTGCAGTTCCTTGCGGATCGCGGAGACCTTCTCGGTGCCGTTCGCGTTGCGGGCCACATCCAGCAGCCGGATGGTGAAGTCTTCCGGGTTCTCCGGCAGTTCCACGAAGTCAGCCGTCTTGGCGTACTCGGCGGCGGCAATGCCGGCGCGCTTGCCGAACACGTTGATGTCCAGCAGCGAGTTGGTGCCCAGGCGGTTGGAGCCGTGCACCGAAACGCAGGCAACCTCGCCGGCAGCGTAGAGGCCCGGGACCACGGTGTCGTTGTCCTGCAGGACCTCGGTGGTGATGTTCGTCGGGATGCCGCCCATGGCGTAGTGCGCCGTCGGGAAGACGGGAACCGGCTCGGTGTAGGGCTCCACGCCGAGGTAGGTGCGGGCGAACTCGGTGATGTCCGGCAGCTTGGCGTCGATGTGGGCCGGCTCAAGGTGCGTCAGGTCAAGGAGCACGTAGTCCTTGTTCGGTCCGCAGCCGCGGCCTTCACGGACCTCGTTGGCCATGGAGCGGGCAACGATGTCACGCGGCGCAAGGTCCTTGATGGTGGGGGCGTAGCGCTCCATGAAGCGCTCACCCTCGGAGTTACGCAGGATGGCGCCTTCACCGCGGGCGGCCTCGGACAGGAGGATGCCCAGGCCGGCGAGGCCGGTCGGGTGGAACTGGAAGAACTCCATGTCCTCCAGGGGGATGCCGCGGCGGAACGCGATTCCCATGCCGTCACCGGTGAGGGTGTGGGCGTTGGAGGTGGTTTTGAAGACCTTGCCGGCGCCGCCGGAGGCGAACACCACGGACTTGGCCTGGAAAATGTGCAGCTCGCCGGAGGCGAGGTCGTAGGACACGACGCCGGCCACGCGCTTCTGCTTGTACGGCGTGCCGTCCTCGCGCACGGCGTCTTCCTCGACGGTCAGGAGGTCCAGGACGTAGTACTCGTTGTAGAACTCAACGTTGTGCTTGACGCAGTTTTGGTACAGCGTCTGGAGGATCATGTGGCCCGTGCGGTCGGCGGCGTAGCAGGCGCGGCGCACCGGAGCCTTGCCGTGGTCACGGGTGTGGCCGCCGAACCGGCGCTGGTCGATCCGGCCCTCGGGCGTGCGGTTGAACGGCAGGCCCATCTTCTCGAGGTCCAGCACCGCGTCGATGGCCTCCTTGGCCATGACCTCGGCGGCGTCCTGGTCAACGAGGTAGTCGCCGCCCTTGATGGTGTCGAAGGTGTGCCACTCCCAGTTGTCTTCCTCGACGTTGGCCAGGGCTGCACACATGCCGCCCTGCGCCGCACCCGTGTGGGAGCGGGTGGGGTACAGCTTGGTCAGTACTGCTGTTCGCGCACGCTGACCGGACTCGATCGCGGCGCGCATCCCGGCGCCACCGGCACCGACGATGACGACGTCGTACTTATGGACCTGCATACCAGACGCTCTTTCTCTCAAAATTCGCAATAAAACAGCGGGCGGTCTGAGCCGTCTCCGCACAAAATTGCGGCCCGCCAAAGGATGGCGGGCCGCCACGGGATGCTACGCGGGGCAGAATCCGCCGGGCAGCTGAACGCCGTTCACTACCGGGCACGGGTTGAAGGTGAAGATCACCAGGGTGCCGAGGATGATGATCACGGCGGAGGCTGCGCAGAGGACCATCTTGAACCAGAAGCGGGTGGAGTCCTTCTCGGCGTAGTCGTTGATGATGGTGCGAACGCCGTTTGTGCCGTGCAGCATGGCGAGCCACAGCATGGCCAGATCCCAGAACTGCCAGAACGGGTCTGCCCACTTGCCGGCAACAAAGCCGAAGTCGATGGCGTGGATGCCCTCGCCCACCAGGAGGTTCACGATGAGGTGGCCGAAGATCAGCACAACCAGGACCACGCCGGAAAGGCGCATGAACAGCCAGGCGAGCATTTCGAAGTTGCCGCGCGAGCTGCCGGTGCGGCGGTACTTCGGGGCGATCTTGCCGGACTCGGGCTTGCCGCCGATCTGTCCGCTGCGCGGGGACTGGATCTCAGTTGCAGACATGGCTTAGTGACCTCCGAGCGCGAGGGACAGGTGGCGGATGGCGAAGGCGACCATGGTGACGACCCACAGGCCGAGCACCACCCAGAGCATCTGACGCTGGTACTTGGCGCCCTTCTTCCAGAAGTCGACGGCGATGATCCGCAGGCCGTTGAAGGCGTGGAACACGATCGCTGCGACGAGGCCCGTTTCACCCAGGGCCATCAGCGGGTTCTTGTAGGCACCGATTACCGCGGTGTAGGCCTCAGGCGACACCCTCACCAGCGAGGTGTCCAGCACATGGACCAACAAGAAGAAAAAGATCACTACACCAGTAATGCGGTGTCCAACCCAAGACCACATGCCTTCACGGCCGCGGTACAAGGTGCCAGCTGGTTTCGTCGGCACTGAATAAACCTCCCTGCGACACAGCGGCGCTGGCGTGGGATCCACGCGGGGGGAACGCCTACTGCGAGAGCACTCGTAGCTCAGGCCTAAATCTAGGCTTCGCTCACAGCTTATTCAATTCAGGCGTTCCTTGCCCGCCAGCTACTGTACGGATTTTCGGCTATTTTGAGACGAACACCACATCTGTGGACACTGTATCCGCACTCCGGGCCGCGGCGAAAGGCCGCCTTGAGGTACGTCGGCTAAAGTAGGCACTGATGAGTAACGACAAAGTGACAAGCCAGGATTCACCTCTCAGCCGTTTTATCGCTGTGATTCCTGCGGGCGGTGTGGGGACCCGCCTCTGGCCTCTGTCACGCGCAGCAGCTCCCAAGTTCCTTCACGACCTCACCGGTTCCGGAAGCACGCTTCTGCGTGCCACCTATGACCGCCTCGAACCGCTGGCAGGCAACCGCGTCCTCGTGGTCACCGGCGTGGCGCACCGCGCCGCGGTCTGCCGCCAGCTGCCCGAGGTCGAGGACGGCGACCTCGTGCTCGAGAGCGAACCGAAAGACTCCGGTGCCGCGATCGGCCTGGCCGCAGCCATCCTGCACCAGCGCGATCCGGACATCATCATGGGCTCCTTCGCCGCGGACCATGTGATCAGCCCCGACGGGCGCTTCCAGGACGCCGTCCGCGAAGCCATCCACACCGCCGCGGCCGGCAAGATCGTGACCATCGGCATCAAGCCGACGCACCCGTCCACGGGCTTCGGCTACATCCGGTCCGGCAACTCGCTCCACATTCCCGGCGCGCCAAGTGCCCAGGCCGTGGTGGAGTTCGTGGAGAAGCCGGACGAGGACGTCGCCCAGCAGTACGTCGAGAGCGGCGAGTACGTCTGGAACGCCGGCATGTTCGTGGCGCCGGTTTCGCTCATGCTCAAGCACCTGGAAGCGAACCAGCCCGAGCTGTTCACCGGTCTCCAGGAAATCGCCCAGGCCTGGGACACTCCGCAGCGTGACGAGGTCACCGCCCGGATCTGGCCCACGCTGCCCAAGATCGCCATCGACTACGCGGTGGCCGAGCCTGCAGCGGCGGCCGGGGACGTCGCCGTCGTGCCCGGTTCCTTCCGCTGGGACGACGTCGGTGACTTCGCCTCCGTGGGCCGGCTGAACAGCGCCAAGGAAGTGGACGAAGTGACCGTCCTCGGCGAGGGCGCCCGTGTCTTCACCGAAAATGCCAGCGGCGTGGTGGTCTCGGACACCAAGCGTGTCATCGCGCTGATCGGCATCAAGGACGTCGTTATTGTGGATACCCCCGATGCGCTGCTGGTTACTACCAAACAGCACTCACAGCGGGTGAAGCAGGCTGTGGATGCGCTGAAGGCAAGCGGCGACACCGACGTCCTCTAGCTGGCCATAACGCGAACAGTACGTAACGCGGAGAAGGCGATGCCGCTAATTTTTGCGGCCTCGCTACAGTTGAGGTGTGCGCAATTACACTACTGAAGCTGAGCCCACCGCCCTGGTGGGGCCGTGGCTCGAGCCCCTGCTGCCGGAACTGATCGATTTTCGCCGTGATCTGCATGCGCACCCCGAACTCTCCTTCAGGGAATTTCGGACCACGGACAAGCTGGTGGAGCGGCTCGAAGCTGCCGGCCTCCAGCCCCGCCGGCTGGAGGGCACCGGCCTGACCGTGGACATCGGTGAGGGTCCGATCGCCACGGCCCTGCGCGGCGACATCGACGCCCTGCCGATCATTGAGGAAACGGGGCTGCCGTTCGCCTCGAAAAACCATGGCGTTACGCACGCCTGCGGCCACGACGTCCACACCACCACCATGCTGGGCATCGCCCTGGTGCTGCACGGCATGCACCAGGAGTCCCCGCTGGGCGGATCCGTGCGCATCATCTTCCAGCCAGCCGAGGAAACCATGCCCGGCGGGGCGCACTCCTGCATCGAGCAGGGCGTCCTCGAGGGCGTGCCCCGCATCCTGGCGCTGCACTGCGACCCGCGCATCGAAGTGGGCAAGATCGGGACGCGCATCGGCGCCATTACCTCGGCCTCGGACACCATTCGGATCGAACTGTCCGGCCGCGGCGGGCACACGTCACGTCCACACCTGACCGAAGACCTGGTGTTCGCCCTCGCCCAGATCGCCGTGAATGTGCCCGCCGTCCTGTCGCGCCGCGTGGATGTCCGCAGCGGCGTCTCGGTGGTGTGGGGGCACATCTCCGCCGGCTCAGCGCCCAACGCGATCCCCGGCACCGGCTACATGGCCGGGACCATGCGCTGCCTGGACCGCGACGCCTGGCACAGCGCCGGCGAATTGCTGGATGAAGTGGTTCACCAGGTGGCGGCGCCGTACGGCGTCGACGTCCGGCTGGAGCACACCCGCGGCGTCCCGCCGGTTGTCAACTCCGAGCACGAGACAGCGCTGATCGAGGCCGCGGCACGCGCCGAGATCGGCGAGGGCGCAGTAGTGCTGACGCCACAGTCCATGGGCGGCGAGGACTTCGCCTGGTTCCTTGCCGAGCTGCCGGGGGCCATGATGCGCCTCGGCACCAAGACTCCCGGCGGCGAGGAGTACGACCTGCACCGCGGCGACTACATCCTGGACGAGCAGGCCCTCGGCTTCGGCATCCAGGTCCTCACCGCCGCTGCCCTCCGTACCATCCGCGACCTCTAGGCCACTGCGCGCGAGCTGGCAGTCAGTGCCCTCAAATTCTACGTTTGAGGGAATCAGCTGCCAGTTCGCGCTTTCCTTTGGCGAAGTAAGTTGTGCGCAATTGAATTGTGGCCTACCGTTAAGACCATGCCCGATGCTCCCCGTCTTGACCGCCAAGTGTGCTTTGCCCTCTACTCCGCGTCGCGGGCTGCTACCGCCGTTTACCGTCCGATCCTGGACGACCTCGGCCTGACCTACCCGCAGTACCTCGTCATGCTGGTGCTCTGGGAAAGCGAGCCGCGTGGCGTGCGGGAGCTGGGGGAGGAGCTGGGGCTCGACTCCGGCACCCTTTCGCCCCTTCTCAAGCGGCTCGAGGCGCTGGGTCTCGTGGAGCGCCGGCGCTCGGCCGAGGATGAGCGCAGGGTTGCCGTGCACCTGACCGAGGCTGGCAGCGCCCTGAGCAGCAAGGCGTCCGGGGTTCCCCGCCAGCTCGCCGATGCCGCAGGACTGACTCCCGGCGAACTTGATCAGCTGCGCGAAACCCTCGGCAAGCTCACAGAAGCCCTGCACAATTCGCTCTAAGGCCGCGCCCGGGTCCCATTTCACCAGCGCGGCGCCCTAAACCGCCCCAAACCACCAGACCCCCGAACCAGAAGGAAACACAGTGAAGACTCTCTACACAGCCGAGGCTCTCGCGTCCGGCGAAGGCCGAGACGGTTCCGCGCGGACCAAGGACGGCAAACTCGACGTCAACCTCGCCAGCCCCGTGGAACTTGGCGGCAGCGGCCACGGCACCAACCCCGAGCAGCTGTTCGCCGCCGGATACGCGGCATGCTTCCATTCCGCCCTCCGGGTGGTGGGACGGCAGGCCAAGGCCGACCTCACTGACTCCGCCGTCGCAGCCAAGATCCACTTCGGCGCCCTCGAGGGCCGCGAGGGCTACGGCCTGGCCGCTGAGCTGGAAATCGCCCTCCCGGCACTGGACCGCCGCACCGCCGAGGCGCTGATGGCCAAGGCACACACCATTTGCCCGTACTCCAACGTGACGCGCGGCAACATGGACGTCGCACTGACGCTCGTGGAGTTCGCAGCGTGAGCGCCGGAGCTGCAACCGCGCTGCCGGTGACCACCCGGGAGATCCAGCTTGCCTCCCGCCCGGCGGGGCGGCCGGTCCCGGAAAACTTCCGGCTCGCCGAGACGGCAGTCCCGGCCCTCAAAGAGGGCCAGATCCTGGTCCGGAACCTGTTCATCTCCGTGGACCCGTACATGCGCGGCCGCATGAACGATGCCAAATCGTATTCGGCGCCGTTTGCGCTGGACGCAGCGCTCGACGGCGGTGCCGTGGGTGAGGTGATCGCGTCCCGGTCCGAACAGCGCAAGGTGGGGGACGTCGTCGTCCATCAACTCGGCTGGCGGGAGCATGCGGTGGTGGACGCGGAGCGGACAACTCCCGCGGACACCAGCCTCGCCCCGGCTTCGGCGTTCCTCGGCGCGCTCGGTATGACCGGACTCACGGCGTACGCGGGCCTGCTGAAGGTGGCGGAGTTCAAGCCCGGGGACGCCGTGTTCGTCTCGGGGGCGGCCGGCGCCGTGGGTTCGCTCGTGGGGCAGATCGCCAAGGCGATGGGGGCCTCCCGTGTCATCGGCAGTGCGGGCACGCCGGAGAAAGTTGCCCGGCTGCTGGACCTGGGCTTCGACGCAGCCTTCAACTACCGCGACGCGCCGGTCCTGGACCAGCTCAAGGCCGCGGCGGGCAGCAACGGCATCGACGTGTACTTCGACAACGTCGGCGGCGAGCACCTTGAGGCCGCGCTGTCCGTCCTGAACGTCGGGGGCCGTGTGGCCCTGTGCGGTGCGATCGCGCAATACAACGCGACGGAGCCGCCGGCCGCGCCGCGGAACCTCGCCGTGGCGATCGGCAAGCAGCTCACGCTGCGGGGTTTCCTGGTGGGCGGCCAGCGCCAGCACGCCGCCGAATTCGCCGGGCGGATGGCCGGCTGGCTTGCCGACGGCACCGTCCGTTACGACGAGACCGTGGTGGACGGCCTGGAGAACGCGCCGCAGGCCTTCATGGACATGCTCGACGGCGGGAACACCGGGAAGATGCTCGTCCGGCTCTAACCACTACAACAGTCGTCCCCCCCGAGCGCGGACAGACACCTAATCCCCCTGTCGGAGGGGGCCGCACGAGTCCGTTCGCGCTTGGCGCGTTACCCGGCCGGTGCGCAGGACACTAAAGTGGGCTCATGAGCGCGCTTCGGCGCACCTGGGTGCCGGCCAGCGGCATCCCGTACGCCAAGGGGTGACGGCCGTGCAGAACGACGCCGGAGAAACGGACGGCATCATCGACTGGAAGGCCCTGGAGGCCGCCGCCGTCGATGCCATGAACAACGCCTACGCGCCGTATTCCAGCTTCCCGGTGGGGGCTGCGGCCTTCACCGCGGACGGCCGGATTGTGAGCGGCTGCAACGTGGAAAACGCCAGCTACGGCCTGACACTGTGCGCCGAGTGCGCCCTCGTGGGAAACCTGCAGATGACCGGTGGCGGCCAGCTGCGGGCCTTCTACTGCGTTGACGGCGGAGGCAACGTGCTCATGCCCTGCGGACGCTGCCGGCAGCTGCTGTACGAATTCCGCGCACCCGGCATGGAGCTCATGACCACGCAGGGAATCAGGACCATGGACCAGGTGCTGCCCGACGCATTTGGCCCGGAGCAACTGGAGGGAACCCCGTGACCCAGCAGAGCGAGGCGTTTGACGCCGTCGACATTATCCGCACCAAACGCGACAAAGGCGCGCTGGGTCCGGAGCAGATTGCCTGGACCATCGATGCGTATACCCGTGGCGTCATCGCGGAGGAGCAGATGGCCGCGCTGAACATGGCCATTCTGCTTAACGGCATGGACCGTGCCGAGATCTCGCAGTGGACCGCGGCGATGATCGCCTCGGGGGAGCGGATGGACTTCTCGGGCCTCCGGAGGCCCGACGGCGGCGTGAAGGTAACGGCCGACAAGCACTCCACGGGCGGGGTGGGGGACAAGATCACCCTCCCGCTGGCGCCCCTCGTCGCCGTTTTCGGCGTGGCGGTGCCGCAGCTGTCCGGGCGCGGTCTGGGCTACACCGGCGGCACACTGGACAAGCTAGAGTCCATTCCCGGCTGGCGTGCGGACCTGACCAACGCTGAAATGATGGCCCAGCTCCAGGACGTGGGCGTGGTGATCTGCGCCGCCGGTGCGGGGCTCGCCCCGGCGGACAAGAAGCTCTACGCGCTCCGTGATGTCACCGGCACCGTCGAATCCATCCCGCTGCTTGCGTCGTCCATCATGAGCAAGAAGATCGCGGAGGGCACGGGCTCGCTGGTGCTGGACGTCAAGGTGGGCAGCGGGGCGTTCATGAAGGACGAGGCCGGGGCACGCGAGCTTGCCGAAACCATGGTGGCCCTCGGCAAGGACGCCGGGGTTGAGACCGTGGCCCTGCTGACCAACATGGCCACGCCGCTGGGGCTGACCGCGGGCAACGCCATCGAGGTGGAGGAATCCGTTGAGGTTCTCGCCGGCGGCGGGCCGGCGGACGTCGTGGAGCTGACAGTGAAACTGGCAGAGGAGATGCTGCGGTGCGCCGGGGTTTCCGGCGCCGATCCGGCAGCCGCGCTCAGGGACGGCAGGGCCATGGACGTATGGAACCGGATGATCGAGGCGCAGGGCGGGAACCCGCGGGCGAAGCTGCCGGCGGCCAGGGAGTCGGAGACCATCCTCGTGCCCGCCGACGGTGTTCTGGTGGAGCTCGACGCGTTCGCCGTAGGCGTGGCCGCGTGGCGGCTGGGTGCCGGCCGGGCCCGGAAGGAAGATGCTGTGCAGGCCGGCGCGGGCGTCCGCCTGCACGCCAAGCCGGGCGCCGCCGTCCGCGCCGGCGAGCCGCTGATGACCCTGCTGACGGACACCCTGGAGAAGTTTGACCGGGCCAGGGAGGCCCTGGAACACGCCGTCACGATCGCGCCGGAGGGTTCCAGGGCCGCCCAGCAGCTGATCATCGACCGCATCGCCTGACCGTGCAGGCCATCAATGACTTCATCCTGGCGGCCGCCGGCCAGCCATGGGTTCTGTTCATAGTCCTCGCCTGCTGCATCATCGACGGCTTCTTTCCGCCCATTCCCAGTGAATCGGTGGTGGTGGGACTTGCCGCCGTCGCGGCCACTGCGGACGCCCCCAACCCGTGGCTTCTTGCCGCGGTGGCGGGGCTGGGCGCCTTCACGGGCGACAACGCCGCGTACCTCATCGGCCGCGGCGTGGGCACGCAGCGCTGGCGGTGGATGCGCGGCGCGCGGATGCAGCGGGCGTTCCGGTGGGCCGGGCGGGAGCTGCGCAAGCGGCCTGCGTCGCTGATCCTCGTGGCGCGGTTCGTTCCCATCGGCAGGGTGGCCGTGAACCTGACCGCCGGCGCCACGCATTACTCCCATCCGCGCTTCATGGGGCTCACTGTTCTGTCTGCAACCCTTTGGGCCTCGTATTCGGTGGCCATCGGGCTGTTCTTCGGCCAGTGGTTCGAGCAGAATCATTTGCTGGGGGCCGCAATCGCCATAGTCTGTGCCATTGTGCTGGGCGTCCTGGTGGATCTCGGCATCAACCGGGTCCGGGGGCGCATTCCGGATCCGTCCCGCGAAGGTTGACTTTCCAAGCAGGGCGTAGCGGACTATCCTCCGGCCGTGCGACACTAAAGAGCGATTTGCATCGCTTCCCGACTTGTTATAGCCCCTAGGAGCAACACCCGCGTGGAGTTTATAAATGATGCTGTGCTCCATGCAGCGGGCCAGTGGTGGATTTATCCCGTCTTGCTCATGTTTTTCTTCGTTGACGGGTTCGCCATGGTGGTCCCCAGCGAGACGCTCATCGTGGCACTGGCAGCGTTATCCCGCAGCAGCGGCGAGCCCAACCTGTGGATTCTAGGCCTGACGGCCCTGACTGGCGCCATGGCCGGTGACAACATGGCCTACATGCTGGGCCGGAAGATCGGCTTGAACCGCTGGAAGTGGATGCGCCGGCCCAGAGTGCAGAAGGTCTTCGGCTGGGCGCGCTACGAACTGGAGAAGCGCGGGGCCGTGCTGATCTTCACAGCCCGCTATATCCCGTGGGGACGCGTCGCCGTGAACTACGTCGCCGGAACCACAGGCTTCCCGCACCGTCGGTTTTTCGTCTTTGATGCCTTCGCTTGCCTCACCTGGGTGGGCTATTCGATAGGCATCGGCCTCGTTGCCAGCTCAGTCCCACTGCTGCACGAATATCCTCTGCTGGGCGCAGGCATCGCCGTCGTGTTCGCCATCCTGCTGGGCATCATCATCGACCACGCGCTCCGCTGGTGGCACAAGCGGCTCGGCCGCAACGACGCCCCCGAAGCTCCGGCGAAGAGCCACGCCCCGGAAAAGGGCAACATCCCGGATGAGCACAGCCGCGTGGCTTAGCAGTTCCGCTGCGCGGCCCTCTCGGCAGCCCGTCGCTATGCAGGCGCGCGCGTTGGCATTGCCGCCGGTCCAACCCTAGAGTTGGTACGTGACTGAGCCAATCGTTGACGCCGCCCCTGCCCTAGATTTCGACCTGAAGAGCCTGCCCAAGGTATCCCTTCACGACCACCTGGACGGCGGCCTGCGCCCTGCCACCATCATTGAGCTGGCGGAGGCAGCGGGGCACACCCTCCCGTCCACAGACCCCACCGCGCTGGGCGAATGGTTCCGTGAATCCGCCGACTCCGGTTCGCTGGTCCGCTACCTTGAGACGTTCGATCACACTGTCGCCGTCATGCAGACCAAGGAAGGCCTGTTCCGCGTCGCCAAGGAGTTCGTGGAGGACCTCGCGGACGACGGCGTGGTGTACGGCGAAGTGCGCTGGGCACCTGAGCAGCACCTGCAGCAGGGGCTGACCCTGGACGAGGTTGTTGAGTCCGTCCAGGAAGGGCTCGAAGCCGGTGTGGAGGCCGTGGCCGAGACCGGCCGGGAGATCCAGGTGGGCCAGCTGATCACGGCCATGCGGCACGCCGACCGCGGCCAGGAGATCGCCGAACTCGCCGTCCGGCACCGCGACAAGGGCGCCGTCGGGTTCGACATCGCCGGCGCCGAAGACGGCTTCCTGCCCTCGCGCTTCCGGGACGCCTTCACCTACCTGGCTGAGAACAACTTCCCGGCCACCGTGCACGCCGGCGAAGCCGCCGGACTGGACAGCATCCAGTCCGCCCTGGTTGACGGCCGGGCGCTGCGCCTGGGCCACGGGGTCCGCATTGCCGAGGACATCATGGTGGAGTTCGACGAGGACGACGCCGACGACGAGGACAGCGACAACATCGGCCTGGTCACCCTCGGCAACCTGTCCAGCTGGGTCCGCGACCGCGGCATCGCCCTGGAAATCTGCCCGTCCTCCAACCTGCAGACCGGCGCCATTGCCGGCTTCGGCGAGGGCATCGAAAGCCACCCCCTGGACATGCTGTACCAGCTGGGCTTCAACGTCACCATCAACACCGACAACCGCCTCATGAGCGGTGTGACGCTTACCGACGAGTTCGAGCTGCTGGTGGAAACCTTCGACTACGACCTCGATGACCTGCTGGAGCTCACGCTCAACGCGGCCGAGGCGTCCTTCCTGCCTCTGGAGGAAAAGGAAGCCCTGGTGGAGTACATCAACGAGGCATACGGCGACCTTGGCTGAAACCGTCCGGCAGCCTGAACCTACCGGTGAGGTGGCGGAGCTGTTGTGGGTGATAGCTGCGCTCCGGGAGCACTGCCCCTGGATGGGCGCCCTCACCCACGAGTCGCTCGTGGAGTATCTGCTGGAGGAAGCTTACGAAGTGGCCGAGACCATCGAAACCGGTGCGGATGAGGCTGAGCTGAAAGGTGAGCTGGGCGATGTGCTGCTCCAGGTGGTGCTGCACGCCCGGCTCGCCGAGGAGCGCGGCGTCTTCGGCTTCGGCGATGTCGCGCGCGGCCTCACCGAGAAGATGATCCGACGCAACCCGCATGTGTTTCGGCCGGATGGTTCCCTGCAGGACTCCTTTCCCGCCACGGTGGAGGAGATCGTGCTCAAGTGGGATGCCGTGAAGAAGGCCGAAAGCCCGGAGCGCAACACGCCTTTTGAGGGCATCCCTGTAGCTCTGCCCGCATTGGCCCAGGCCCAGAAAACCCTGGACCGGGCCGAACGGGCCGGGCTGCCAGCGCGGGTTCGAGAAAATCCGCCGGTTGAAACCCCGGTGGTTGAGCTTGCCGAAACAATAGAAACTGAAGCAGAACTTGGCGAGCTGCTGCTCGCCGTCGTCCGTTCCGCCCGTAACAGGGGGTTCGACGCCGAACGCGCCCTCCGCCGGGCCGTGCGGCGATACCAGAACCGCCAGCAGGAATCGTCCGCGTCCGGATCATGACGTCCGGGTTCTGGATAGGTTTCCGTAACGTGCACCACTCTCGACTACGCTAGTCCCAGACGAGGACGTCGACATTTTCCGCTAAAGTCCCCAGTAAATCGCCCACAAGGAGCACATCCATGGCGCTTATCGATGCCATCCACGCCCGCGAGATCCTCGATTCCCGTGGCAACCCCACCGTCGAAGTTGAAGTTCTCCTCTCCGACGGCCAGATCGGCCGCGCTGCCGTTCCCTCCGGTGCATCCACCGGCGAGCACGAAGCCGTTGAACTGCGCGACGGCGATAAGGGCCGCTACCTCGGCAAGGGTGTCCAGAAGGCCGTTGACGCCGTCATCGACCAGATCGCACCGGCCCTGACCGGCTTTGACGCCACCGACCAGCGCAGCATCGACCAGGCCATGATCGACCTGGACGGCACCCCCAACAAGGGCAAGCTGGGCGCCAACGCCATCCTCGGCGTCTCGCTGGCCGTTGCCAACGCCGCAGCAGCCTCCGCTGACCTGCCGCTGTACAAGTACCTGGGCGGCCCGAACGCGCACGTCCTGCCCGTGCCGCTGATGAACATCCTCAACGGTGGCTCGCACGCGGATTCCGACGTCGACATCCAGGAATTCATGATCGCCCCGATCGGCGCCGAGACCTTCTCCGAGGGCCTGCGCTGGGGCGTTGAGGTTTACCACAACCTCAAGTCCGTGCTGCAGCAGAAGGGCCTCTCCACCGGCCTCGGCGACGAGGGCGGCTTCGCCCCGAACCTGCCGTCCAACCGCGCTGCCCTGGACCTGATCCAGGAAGCCATCAAGAACGCCGGCTACACCCCGGGCACCGACATCGCTTTGGCACTGGATGTTGCCTCCTCCGAGTTCTTCAAGGACGGCGCCTACCAGTTCGAAGGCAAGGCCCTGAGCGCCTCCGAGATGAGCGCCTACTACGCTGAACTCGTTGCCGACTACCCGCTGGTTTCCATCGAGGACCCGCTGGACGAGAACGACTGGGAAGGCTGGAAGATCCTCACCGACACCATCGGCGACAAGGTCCAGCTGGTGGGCGACGACCTGTTCGTCACCAACCCCGAGCGCCTGCAGCAGGGCATCGACGCCGCCACGGCCAACTCCCTGCTGGTCAAGGTCAACCAGATCGGCTCGCTGACCGAAACCCTGGACGCCGTTTCCCTGGCCCAGCGCTCCGGTTACACCACCATCACCTCGCACCGCTCCGGCGAAACCGAAGACACGACGATCGCCGACATCTCCGTTGCCACCAACGCCGGACAGATCAAGACCGGTGCCCCGGCCCGCTCCGAGCGCGTTGCGAAGTACAACCAGCTGCTGCGCATCGAAGAGGAACTCGACGACGCCGCACGCTACGCCGGCCGCAGTGCTTTCCCGCGTTTCAAGGCCTAGTAGCCAAGGAAACAGCTGACCGGTGGCTATGGTGGAAAGACCATAGCCACCGGTTTTGTTTTTGGCGCCACACGTTACAGGAGTGTCATGGCTACCCGCCGTCCCAAAGTTCCCAGGGTGACCCCACCAGCACAGCAGTCCTCCGCCGACCCGGCCGGGGGAGACGTCATCCAGGCGGACTTCGGCGGCCGGCGGGCAAGCCATGCCGCCCATGACTCGGGAACGGGACACGAGGCCAAGACGCAGGGCAGGGCAGCGGGCAGCGGCACTGGTGCTGGCACGAAGACCGGCGCCGGTATGAAGACTGGCTCTGGCACTAAAACCGGCGCTGGTACCACGGGCGCGAGTTCAGGGGCCGGCGCTCGCACCAAAGGGGGCCTGGCCGCGCAGGCCGGCGCGGGTACAGAGTCCGGCACCGGTACAAAGTCCGGCACCGGAGCCAACAGCGGCTCTGGAAAGACTGGCAGTGCGGGTCCCGGCCGCGGCAAATCCGGCTCATCGGCGGCAACCACGGAGGACCACTACCTCGACCCCGTTCCTGCCAAGGCGTTCTCCGGGCGCATGCTGGCGCTGGCGGTGGTGATGGTTGCCATCACCATCATGCTGGCCCCCACCGTGAAGATCTTCATCGACAAGCGGGCGGAAATCGCGGCACTGCAATCGGACATCGCGGGCAGCAAGGCGGACCAGGACAACCTCAAACGGCAGGTCTCGCGCTGGCAGGACCCGAACTATGTCAAGCAGCAGGCGCGCGACCGCATTAACATGGTTATGCCGGGAGAGACCGGCTACTGGGTGTTCGGCGGCGACCTGCCGGCCGGCTCATCAGGCAGCCAGCCCAGTGCAGCACAAGCAGAAGACCCCGCCGACCTGCCATGGGTGGATTCCCTCTGGGAGTCCATCCGGCGCTCGGCAACAGACTAGGAGCGGCGCCCGCCGCGGGACTGCGTACCGGATTTTCGGGGCAGCCAGATCCGGGCAGGAAGGACGGCCACGCCAGTGGACGACAACACGGCAACCGCCCCCGGGGAATCCAGGCCATCAGCGCAGGATCTCGATGTGCTCAGCCGCCAACTGGGAAGGCCGGTGCGCGACGTCGTGGAAATCCCGGCTCGCTGCGTCTGCGGCAACCCGCTCGTGGCGGCAACATCGCCGCGGCTGAGCAACGGAACCCCTTTCCCCACGACGTTTTACCTGACCCACCCCGTCATCACGTCAGCGGTCTCCAGGCTTGAGGCGGCCGGCCTCATGAACGACATGAATGACCGGCTCGCCGCCGACGACTCCTTGGCCGCCGCTTACCGCGCGGCCCACGAGGCCTACCTGGCCGCACGCGCCGACATCGGGGCGCGGTCGGGGATCGGCGACGTCCCGGAGATCGACGGCGTCTCCGCCGGCGGCATGCCCACCCGCGTCAAGTGCCTGCACGTCCTGGTGGGACACTCCCTGGCCGCCGGGCCCGGTGTGAATCCGCTGGGTGACGAAGCCATCGCGGCTATCAGCGAATGGTGGACCGCCGACCGCTGCTACTGCGGCGGCGCCTGGGACACGGCCGGTGAAGCGCCGTCCAGGGACCTCAGCCGTCACGGCCCGCAGGGGCTGCCGGAGATCGTCGGCCGGCCGGCACCCGTCCGGAAACCGAAGGCGGACGCAAAGATTGCAGGCGCCACCACGGCGGAAACATCCACGTCGGAAGCGACCACCACGGAGGCCGGAGCATGACCCGGGTCGCCGCCATTGACTGCGGAACCAACTCCATCCGCCTGCTCATCGCCGACATTGACCGCAGCAACGGCGCCACGAAACTCACCGACGTGGTGCGTGAAATGCGCGTGGTGCGGCTCGGCCAAGGCGTTGACGCCACCGGCGAGCTGGCGCCCGAGGCACTGGAACGCACGTTTGCGGCCACGGCTGACTATGGTGCGCTCATCCGCGAGTACCAGGCGAGGAAGGTCCGCTTCGTAGCCACGTCGGCCAGCCGGGACGCGCGGAACCGCCAAGTCTTCGTGGACGGGATCCGGGACCTCCTTGGGGTGGAGCCCGAGGTGATTACCGGCCACGAGGAGGCCGCGCTGTCCTTCGCCGGCGCCAGCAGCGTGCTGCCTATCTCGGCAGAGGACAAGGTGCTGGTGGTGGACCTGGGCGGCGGCAGCACGGAGTTCGTGCTCGGTGACGCCAACGGTGTGATTGCCGCCAAATCCGTGGATATCGGCTGTGTCCGGCTGACCGAACGCCATCTCACGTCGGACCCGCCCACGGCCGACCAGATCGCCGCAGCGGAGGCCGACGTTGACGCCGCCCTTGCCGAAGCGAAACTGGACGTTCCGCTGGAACGCAGCACCGCCGTCGTCGGGGTGGCCGGCTCAATCACCACCATCACGGCGCACGCACTCAAGCTGCCCGAATACCTGCCGGCAGCCATCCACGGCACCGAACTCTCCATCTCCGCCATCCAGGCGGCGGCCACCGATTTGCTGCAGATGCCGCGGGCGCGGCGGGCGGAACTGCCGTACATGCACCCCGGCCGGGTGGACGTCATCGGCGCCGGCGCCCTGGTCTGGCGGCGCATCCTCACCCGCATGGGCGAGCTCAGCGACGGCCGCATAATTACGGCCACTGCCAGCGAGCACGATATTCTTGACGGAATTGCCCTAAGTGCCGAGGCACCGAGTTAACCGAGTATTGGATCCTGAATGACCAGAGCAACAGCCCGGTTCCGTCGGACGGTCTCGGCCCTTCTGTCCGCGGTGCTTGCCGGTGGCATCGCCGCGTCCGCCGTCGCCACAGCACCGGCCGCGTACGCCGATTCCTGGCGGGACAGGGAATATTGGCTCAAGGAAGCCGGCATCACCAAGGCCTGGGAGGTCTCCAAGGGCGCCAACGTGAAGGTGGCCGTCATCGACAGCGGTGTCGACGGCAGCCATCCCGACCTTAACGGCGTGCTGGCCGGCGGCCACGACGTCTCCGGCGCCGGCGCCGCTGACGGTGAGAAGAGCATCGGTGCCAAGCCCGAGCACGGCACACTCGTGGCCACCATGCTCGCGGGCCGCGGCCACCAGCCGGCGAAGAAGGCGACGGCCAGCGCCAAGGCTTCCCCGAGCGTCACTGCTTCTGCGTCCACAGCCAGGCCGGACGGCATCATGGGTGTGGCGCCCGAGGCCCAGATCCTCTCCGTGTCCACCTGGCTGGGATCGGCCAACCCCGGCGGCAAGAGCGACCAGGACCAGATCCCGGAAGCCGTGCGCTGGGCCGTGGACAACGGAGCCAAGGTCATCAACATTTCGCTGGGCAGCACCTCGCCGGAATGGCCGCAGAGCTGGGACGCCGCCTTCCTGTACGCCGAGCAGAAGGACGTGGTCATTGTGGCTGCGGCCGGCAACCGGGTGGGGGGCAACGTGCAGGTGGGGGCTCCGGCCACCATCCCCGGCGTGCTGACGGTCGCTGGGCTGGACCGGAACGGACAGGCCAGCACCGATTCCTCCTCCCAGGGCATCAGCATCGGGGTCGCGGCCCCCGCGGAGAAGCTCGCGGGCGGATTGCCCGGCGGCAGCTACGCGGAATGGGCCGGCACGTCCGGTGCCACCCCCATCGTCTCCGGGGTTGCGGCGCTGATCCGCTCCAAGTGGCCTGAGATGAGTGCCAAGCAGGTCATCAACAGGATTGTCTCCACCGCCAAGGACGAGGGCGCGCCGGGCAAGGATCCGCTGTACGGCTTCGGCGTCCTCAACGCGGAGGCGGCGCTCAAGGACGATGTGGCGGAGACAAAGGCCAACCCGCTGGGTTCCATTGCAGACTGGATCCGCGTCCACCGGCGCGGGAATCTCGCCACTCCCGCTCCCGAGCCGACGTCCGAGGTGCCGACGGCGGTGCCCACATTGCCCAAGGCGACCGTGCCGGTTGCGGTGCCGCCGTCGCAGTTGGACAGTGCTCTTCCGGCGGCCGTCGTCCTGGGGTTCGGCGGGCTCTTCGTGGCCATCATCGCGGCCGGTGCTGTCCAGCTGCGCCGGGCCTACCGGGGGTCCGGAGGCGGCGCGGATGAACCGGACACCGGTGCCGTGACCAAGGTCGATCGGGCAGACTAGCCTAGTTAGTGAAGATTTTCACAAAGTACGGTACTCTGGAGTTATGGCAACCACCCCACAGCTCCAGGATCGTCCGCGTGTGCTCGTCGTCGGCGGCGGGTACGTCGGCCTCTACGTAGCACTCAAACTGCAGAAGAAGATCGCGAACGCAGGCGGCATCGTCACCGTCGTCGATCCGCTGCCCTACATGACCTACCAGCCGTTCCTGCCGGAAGTTGCCGGTGGCAACATCGAGGCCCGCCACGCTGTGGTCTCCCACCGCCAGCACCTCAAGCAGACCGAGCTCATCCAGGGCCGCGTCGTGTCCATCGACCACGCCAACCGCACGGCAGTGGTTGCCCCTGCTGACGGCGGCGACAACTTCGAGGTGCCGTACTTCGACGTTGTGCTTGCCGCCGGCGCCATCACCCGCACGTTCCCCATCAAGGGCCTCGCGGACAAGGGCATCGGCCTGAAGACCATCGAGGAAGCCGTTGCGCTGCGCAACAAGGTCCTTGACCGCATCGAGGTTGGCTCCACCATGACCGACCCCGCCGAACGCGCCCGCGCCCTGACCTTCGTGGTGGTGGGTGGCGGCTTCGCCGGCATCGAGTGCATCACCGAAATGGAAGACCTCGCCCGCGCTGCCGTCCGCAACAACCCGCGCGTCAGGCAGGAGGAAGTCCGCTTCGTCCTCGTCGAGGCCATGGGCCGCATCATGCCCGAGGTCACCGCGAAGCAGGCCGAGTGGGTCGTGGAGCACCTCCGCAGCCGCGGCATCGAGGTCCTGCTGAACACCTCACTGGACAACGCCGAGAGCTCCCTCAGGCTCATCAACCTGCCGGACAAGTCCCTGGCCCAGGAATTCGAGTCCGACACCCTCGTGTGGACCGCCGGTGTGCAGGCCAACCCGATGGTCCGCTCCACCGACTTCCCGCTGGAGCCCCGCGGCCGCGTCCGCGTCCTGCCGGACCTGCGCATCGCGGGCGACGAAGGCATCATCGACAATGCCTGGGCGGCCGGTGACGTTGCCGCGGTTCCCGACCTTACCGGCGCCGGCCTGCCGGACGGCACCTGTGTTCCCAACGCCCAGCACGCACTGCGCCAGGCCAAGCGTCTCGCCAAGAACCTGTGGGCTTCCCGCTGGGACAAGCCGCTGGTGGACTACAAGCACAAGAACCTCGGTGCTGTGGCCGGCTTCGGCGAGTGGAAGGGTGTTGCGAACATCAACCTGCTAGGCCGCATCGGGCTCAAGGGTCCGCTCGCCTGGCTGGCACACCGCGGCTACCACGGGATGGCAATGCCGACGTTCGAGCGCAAGTTCCGCGTGATCCTCAACTGGATCCTCGCCTTCTTCGCGGGCCGTGACACCACCCAGCTGCTGGACCTGGACAACCCGCGCGGTGCCTTCGTGGCTGCTGCCACCCCGGCGCCCAAGCCCGCTGCCGCTGCGCCTGCCGCTCCGGCTGAGAAGCCTGCCGCCGCACCGCAGGCCGGCGCCAAGGATCCTGTCAAGGCTGAAGCCAAGTAGGTCCCCACCGCCTCCCTCGCCGCTGCCTCCCCAATCTCGCAAGCTCGATTGGGTCGCCGCGGCAGTGTGGGCCCAGGCGGAGGCCCCACCGACGACGACGGCGGCCGTTCCCTTCCGGGGAACGGCCGCTTTCGCATTTCCCAGGCGGGGCGGTCCTCCGGGTGTGCCGGGATGCACACATAGACTGGCTGCATGACGGGTGAAAAGAACCTCCAAACACTCCTCGCCTCGATGCATCCGGTGCTCCGGGACGGGGAATACGTCTACGCGCTCTGGCCGCACGGCAAACCGCTGACTGGACACATCGAGGCAGCCGTCCGCGAAGCCGAAGGGCTCACGGTGGTCCTGCCCCGGGCCGAAGCGGATGCCCTGGACCTGCCCTACGACTTTGTGGCGGCCTGGATCACCCTGGAGGTCCACTCGGCCCTGGAGGCGGTGGGCCTGACCGCGGCGGTCAGCAGGGCCCTGACCCAGGCCCGGATCAGCTGCAACGTGCTGGCCGGTTTCCACCACGACCACCTGCTGGTGGCGGTCGGCGATTCGGCGCGGGCGCTGGAGGTCCTGGCGGAGCTCGCTGCCGCAAACGCCCCCGGGCCAGAACCGGTACGGGAGGTAGTGCTGCGTAGCGAGCAGCCGGGCGACCGCGACGCCCTCCTTGCACTGACTGCAGACGCCTTCGCCATTTCCCCGGTCACCGGACTGCCGGTGGAGGGGGAGCCGGTGGAGGTGAGGGTGCTCCGCGGGCTGTTGGTCGCTGAGGAGTACCTGCCCGAGTTCAGCATCGTCGCCGAACTCGAGGGCGAAATCGTTGGTCACGTCATCAGCACCCGTGCATGGGTGGACGACCTCGAGCTGCTGGGCCTCGGGCCCATCGGGGTAACGCCGCGGCTGCAGCGCCACGGCATCGGTTCGGCGCTGATGCGTGAGACCGTTGTCCGCGCCAACGCCGCGGGGGAGAAGGGCATCGCCCTGCTCGGAAGCACCGAGTACTACCCGCGGTTCGGCTTTGTTCCGGCGTCGTCCCTGGGCGTCGAGGCGCCGGAGGAGAACTGGGGCGACCATTTCCAGCTGCTGCCCCTCGCACTGTGGCCCGGCGGCGTCCACGGCACCTTCCGGTACGCCGGGCCCTTGGCCGCCGTCTGAGGCGATACGATTGACCGGGCGCCCCAGTAGCCCAATTGGCAGAGGCAGCGGACTTAAAATCCGCGTGTTGTGGGTTCGAGTCCCACCTGGGGTACAACTTTTCTCCTCGGCGTCGCAGGTGTTCCAATATGCAACGAGTGTTATGAGGATGTGACCTTAGTCACTTATGTTCAGGCTCGAATTGGATTAGCTTGAACTTAGCTCAGGAACCCCTGACCAAAAATCGCATCAAAGGCCGTTCGCACCTTTCGATCGAGGAGACTCTAAATGATTTCACTCCCCCAGGCGGCGCCCAGGGTGGCTAAGCTCACAGCGCTTAGCATCGGCGTCGCCCTTCTGGCCACGGCTTGTGGTGGCAGTTCCACTCCAAGCGCGACAGAATCCTCTGCAGCGGCGACTGGCGGCATCTCCTGTCCTGCTCCCAGCGCCACGGCCGGGGCAAGCAGCACCGCCACAGAGACCGGCAACGTGCCGGCAGCAACCACCATCACCCCCACGCCGCTTAAACTGGGATCGCTCCTGCCGACGACGGGGTCGCTGGCGTTCCTCGGCCCGCCCGAAATCGCCGGTGTTAACCTCGGCATCAAGGAAGTCAATGACGCCGGCGGCGTACTCGGCAAGCCGGTCCAGGTGGTCCACCGCGACTCGGGCGACACCAAGACCGACATTGCCACGCAGTCCACCACTGCACTCCTCGGCCAGGGTGTCAGCGCCATTATCGGTGCTGCCTCCTCGGGTGTGTCCAAGACCGTGATCAACCAGATCACCGGCGCCGGCGTCATCCAGTTCTCGCCCGCGAACACGTCCCCGGACTTCACCACCTGGGATGACAAGGGCCTTTACTGGCGTACGGCTCCCTCGGACGTGCTGCAGGGCAAGGTGCTGGGCAACTACATGGCCACGTGTGGCGCCCAGACGGTGGGCATGATTGTCCTGAACGATGCCTACGGCACCGGTCTGGCAAAGAACGTCAAGGCAGCTTTTGAAGCAGCCGGCGGCCAGGTTGTGGCCGAGGAACTCTTCAACGAAGGCGACTCGCAGTTCAGCAGCCAGGTGGACAAGGTCATCGCCGCCAAGCCGGATGCCATTGCCCTGATCACCTTCGACCAGGCCAAGAGCATTGTTCCGCTGGTGACCGGCAAGGGCATCAAGCCCACGCAGCTGTTCATGGTGGACGGCAACACGTCCGACTACAGCAAGGACTTCCAGCCCGGCACGCTGAAGGGCGCCCAGGGGACCATCCCCGGCACTTTCGCCAAGGATGACTTCAAGAAGAAGCTCCTCGCCATCGACCCGGCCCTGAAGGACTACAGCTACGCCGGCGAGTCCTACGACGCCGTGAACCTGATTTCGCTGGCTGCAGAGGCTGCCAAGAGCACCAAAGGCACGGACATTGCCAAGCAGCTCAAGGCAGTTTCTGAGGGCGGCGAGAAGTGCAACGACTTCGCGTCCTGCGTCACGCTGCTCCGCAACGGCAAGGACATCGACTACGACGGCGAGTCCGGTCCGGTGACCTTCTCCGACGCCGGTGACCCGACTGAAGCCTTCATCGGCATCTACCAGTACGGCGACGACAACAAGTACACGCCGGCCAGGGAAGAGTTCGGCAAGCTGTAAGCCGCTTTCCCTCCCCGCAGCAAGAAGCCCCCGTCCGGCAGTTCACAGGACGGGGGCTTCTTGCTGCGGTGCCTAGTTCTCGTCGGCCAGCGTGCCGAGGTACAGCTGGATGACCTTGGGGTCCTTCATGAGCTCACGGCCGGTGCCGGTGTAGGCGTCCCGGCCCTGGTCCAGGACGTAGCCGCGGTCGCAGATCTGCAGGCAGCGGCGGGCGTTCTGTTCCACCATGATGACGGACACGCCCGCACGGTTGATCTCGTGCACCCGCAGGAAGGTCTCGTCCTGCTTGACGGGGGAGAGGCCTGCCGAGGGTTCGTCCAGCAGCAGCACTGCCGGCTCCATCATCAGGGCCCGTCCCATCGCCACCATCTGCCGCTCGCCGCCGGACAGGGAGCCCGCCCGCTGCGCCCTGCGTTTCCCGAGTTCCGGGAAAAGGCCGGTGACGAAGTCGAAGCGCTCGGCGAAGTCCTTGGGCCGCTGGAACATGCCCATCTGCATGTTTTCCTCGATGGTGAGCGTGGCGAACACGTTGTTGGTCTGCGGCACGAAACCGACGCCCTGGGTTACCAGCTTGTTGGCCTTGAGCCCGGTGATGTCCCGGTCCCTGACCACCACAGATCCGGAGTGCACCTTCACCAGGCCGAACATGGCCTTCAGCAGTGTGGACTTTCCGGCCCCGTTCGGGCCGATGATGCCGATCAGTTCGCCCTTCCGGGCCTCGATGCTGCACCCGTTGAGGATGTTGACGCCGGGGAGGTAGCCGGCCACCAGATCGGTGACTTTGACGACGACGGCATCCTCGGCTGCGCTGCTTGCGGCCGCTGCCGCGCTCGTGGCACTCATTCCTTGTCCTTGTCTGTCCGTCCGGCGTTTATGTGCCCGGTGTCTGGGCGTCCGGTGTCAGGGCCGGCCTCGGTGATCGTGGGCGGCGCGGCGTCCACCGCGATCATGCCCGCGTCCTCGGTGCCAACGATTGACTCCTCGTCCGCCGCCAGTTCCTGCTCGAGTTCCCTGATGCCCTCGGTGTCGCCGAGATCGACGTCGTGGTGGGCGCCCAGGTAGGCGTCGATGACGGCGGGGTCCTTCATGACCTCGCCCGGAGGTCCCTCGGCCACGATCTTTCCTTCGGCCATGACCACCACCCAGTCCGCGATGTGCCGGACCATGTGCATGTCGTGTTCCACGAAGAGGACTGTCATGCCCTCGGATTTCAGGTTCTTGATGTGGTCCAGCAGCGACTGCGTCAGCGCCGGATTGACCCCTGCCATCGGTTCGTCCAGCATCACCAGCTTGGGCCGGACCATCAGGGACCGGGCCATTTCCAGCAGCTTGCGCTGGCCGCCGGACAGCGACGCGGCGTAGTCGTCCTTCTTGGTGTCGAGCTTGAACTTCTCCAGCAAGACGTTGGCGTGCTCGGTGATTTCCCGCTCGCGGCCGCCCCAGATGTTCTTGAACAGCGCCTTGGACAGCCTCTCGCCCGGCTGGTTGGACGCGCCCAGCCGCATGTTTTCCATAACGGTCAGCTTGCCCATGACCTTGGTGAGCTGGAATGTGCGCACCATGCCCATCCTGGCCACCTTGTAGGAGGACACGCCTGCGATGCTCTGGCCCTCAAACTGCCACTTGCCCGAGTTCGGTGTGTCAAAGCCGGTGAGCAGGTTGAACAGGGTGGTCTTGCCGGCCCCGTTGGGGCCGATCAGGGCGGTGATCTTGTGCCGCGGGATCTCCAGGTACTCGACGTCGACGGCGTTGATGCCGCCGAAGGTACGGGTGACGTTCTCAGCGACCACGATCGGATCCCGCTTCTTGCAGCCGGGGGCGTTGTCTCCGACGGCGATCGGCCGGGCGTCCGTCATGTAGTCGACGCCGGCTTCCATTGATTCCTCGCTGTGCTTGCTCATGCGAACGCCAGCTCCTTCTTGTTGCCAAAGACACCCTGCGGCCTGAAGATCATCAGCAGCATCAGGGCGATGCCCACCAGGATGTAGCGCAGCTGGCCGGCCTGGACAGTGGTCAGCCAGGTCACCGCGCCGGATTCGATCAGCCCGTACAGGATGCCCTGGGTGAGGGACAGGACCACCCAGA
Organism: Arthrobacter sp. 05T423; assembly: GCF_056396245.1. NCBI lineage: Bacteria > Bacillati > Actinomycetota > Actinomycetes > Micrococcales > Micrococcaceae > Arthrobacter > Arthrobacter sp. 05T423. The sequence goes on along the minus strand of NZ_JBFTLC010000004.1, from coordinate 116,111 downwards.
AGATCATTGCGCCGATCACCGGCCCCAGGACAGTTGCCATGCCGCCCAGCAGCAAGCAGGTCCACAGGAAGAACGTCAGCTCGGTGCCGTAGTTGGCAGGCTGCACGGCGCCGCGGGGGAGCGTGAAGATCATCCCGGCCAGAGCGCCGAAGATGCCGCCAATCACCAGGGACTGCATCTTGTGGGCGTACACGTTCTTGCCGAGTGAACGCACCGCGTTCTCGTCCTCGCGGATGCCCTTCAGCACGCGGCCCCAGGGGCTGCGCATCAGCAGCCAGACGAGGACGCAGCCCACCGCCACGAGTGCCCAGCCCACCACGCGGATGAAGAAGTCACGGTTGTTCATGCCGAAGTAGGAGCCCTCCGGGAACGGATTCATGGAATAGAACCCGGTTTCGAAGGCAGCCAGGCCGTTCGCGGAGCCGGTCACGGACGTGAGCTGGTTGGTGGTGACGACGTAGCGGACGATTTCCGCCGCCGCGATGGTGACGATGGCCAGGTAATCCGCCCGCAGGCGGAGGGTGGGAATGCCCAGCACCAGCGCAAAGAGCACGGAACATACGACGGCGATGATCAGGCCCACGAAGAAGGGCACCCGGAAGGTGAGGGTCGAGATGGCGAAGCCATAGGCGCCCACGGCCATGAAACCGGCCTGGCCGAAGTTCAGCAGGCCCGAGTAGCCGAAGTGCACGGCGAGGCCGAGCGCCGCGAGGGCGTATGCCGCCGTCGTCGGGCTTAAAAGTTCGCCGGCTGCGCTGGAAAGAATAAATCCGAAGTCCATGGCTGTCTCCTAACCCACCCGCTCGCGGCGGCCCAGGATGCCCTGCGGCCGGAACAAGAGGACAACGATCATGATGAAAAGTGCTCCCACGTACTTGAGGTCCGCCGCGAGGCCGAACACGGTGGTCAGTTCGACGAAGATGCCGACGATGATTGATCCGACGAGGGCGCCGAAGACGGTGCCCAGGCCGCCGAGGGTGACGCCGGCGAAGATGAGCAGCAGGATCTGCGAGCCCATGTCGAAGGTGACGCCCGGGCGGTAGTAGGCCCAGAGGATACCCCCGAGCGAGGCCAGCATGCCGCCCGTGATCCAGACGAGGCGGATCACGCCGTCGACGTCGATTCCGGAGGCGGCGGCGAGGGCGGGGTTGTCGGCCACGGCGCGGGTGGCCTTGCCGAGCCGGGTCTTCAGCAGCACGATGCCGATCAAGGCGATCACTGCCGCGCTGATGACCAGGGACCACAGGTTGTTGGGGGAAATGGAGACCGGGCCGAGCTCGATTTCCGCGCTCTGCGCGAACGGCAGCTGCTGGGTGGCTCCGCCGAAGTAGAACTGGATGATGTAGCGGACCGCCAGTGCCAGGCCGATGCTGACGATCATCATGGGTACCAGGCCGGTGCCGCGGCGGCGCAGCGGACGCCAGAGCCCGGCGTCCTGCGCGTAGCCAAAGAGTCCGCCGCCCACCAGGGCCAGGACGATGGCCAGCCAGAAGGGCAGGTTCAGGGCGTTGAACGCGAAGACCAGCACGGCGCCGAGGGTCACCATCTCACCGTGCGCGAAGTTGGTGAGCCCGGTGGTGCCGAAGATCAGGGACAGGCCTACCGAAGCCAGTGCCAGCAGGAGGCCGAAGCTCAGGCCGGCCACGAGCCTGTTGAGCAGATTCTGGCCGAAGTCCTGCTGCTGCACCACGATGCCTTTGCCGAAGGCGAAGATGACCGACAGGTTTGAGGTCTGGCTGAAGGCGACAGTCCGGGGATTCGCCTGGCCCTCGGCGAGTTTGATCCCCTTCGGGAGAGTGGACTCGTCGAGCTGGATCTCGTAGCTGCCCTGGGTGGGGACGCCGATGCTCCAGGACCCGTTGGCGCCCGACTTTGCCTCACCGGTGAACGTCCCGCTCTTGGCCGTGATCTTGACACCTTCGATGGGACGCCGAGAATCGTCTCGGAGGAAGCCGCTGATGGTGTCCTGGAACTGCTGGTTCGACGGGGGTGGTGTCGGAGCTGGAGTAGCGGCCTGCGATGCCGGCGCTGCGACAAGCAGAAGTGCTATGACGGCGGAGGCAATGGCCCCCCATACCTTCAGCAGCCCGGCCGGCCGGCGGATGGGCAGGCCTCTCGGTGTGCGTCTCAAAATGAAAACCTCCACGTGGGGGTGGTTGCGGCTGCGTCGTTGCAGCCGCTGCGAACGGAGGGCGGCGGATATCCGTGCCGGTGGAGCGGGCATTGACTAGCTGTGATATCCGTCACCCTGACCCGCTTATCGTACAGCGCAAGCAGTACAAACCGCGTGGGCGGAGCTGGCCATCAGATAGCGATCCGGTAACAACTGAAATGCCCGCCACCAGAAGGAACTTTCCGTGCCGCTGGTCCGTGGAAATTGGTAGCGTGACCAGTAGATTCATCACTCAACCCCATACATGGAGGACACCCGCAATGGCACTTGGCGGAAACCCGATCTTCAACGGAAAGAATTTCCGTGGAGCCACCCAGGCACCGCCTGTCCCGCAGGCGTACGGCCACAACAACTACGGCCAGAACCAGTTCGGCCAGCCGGGCTATGGGCAGCCTGGCTACGGCCAGCAGAACATGTCCACCGACCAGCTGCAGCAGATGTACAACCGGCCTGCCGCCGGCCCCGCCGAGACGGGGCGGATGACCTTCGACGACGTCATCGTCAAGACCGCCATCTGCCTCGCGGCAGTGGTGGTTGGCGCTGCCGTCACGCTGACCGTGGGCCTCTCGCTCGCCAGCATGCTCATGATCGTCGGCGCGCTGGGCGGCTTTGCGCTGGGCCTCGTCAACACGTTCAAGAAGCAGCCGTCGCCGGCCCTGATCCTGGCCTACGCGGCCCTCGAAGGACTCTTCCTGGGAGGCCTGACGCGCATCCTTGACGGGCTGTACCCGGGCGTCGGCCTGCAGGCTGTCATCGGCACGCTGTCCGTCTTCGCCGTGACCCTGGTGCTCTTCAAGAGCGGCAAGGTCCGCGCCACGCCCAAGGCGATGCGCTTCTTCATGATCGCCACCATCGGGTACGCAGTCTTCGCGCTGATCAACATGGTCATGATGTGGACCGGCGCCGTGGATTCCCCGTTCGGCCTGCGGACGAGCATGGAGATCGCTGGCATTCCGCTGGGCGTCTTCATCGGCCTGCTCGCGATCGGCCTCGCTGCCTTCTCGCTGATCATGGACTTCACCAGCATTGAGGCCGGCGTCCGCAGCGGAGCGCCGGAGCGCTTCTCCTGGACCGCCGCCTTCGGCCTGACCGTCACGCTCGTGTGGCTGTACGTGGAGATCATCCGGCTGCTGGCCATCCTCCGCGGCGACGACTGACGGGACTGACCGGCGGCGACAAAGCTGCGCCGGGCATCCCGCCGTCGTCATGCATTAGTTCGAGGGATTCAATAGCTCCAACAAGAGTGGGCCCCGCCAACCGGCGGGGCCCACTCTTGTATCAGGACTGGAGTTTTTGTCCACTTATTAGGACTTCGGGGGCCATTTGGAGCCATTGTGTGGACAAAAACTCCAATGGAGGGGGCTAGGTGAGCCGTTCCAGCACCACGGCCATGCCCTGCCCGCCGCCGACGCAGAGGGTGGCGAGGCCCAGCGTTCCGTCCGTTTCACGGAGGCCGTTGATGAGCGTGGTGGCCATCCGTGCGCCGGTCATGCCGAACGGATGGCCCAGCGCGATGGCACCGCCGTGCACGTTGAGCTTCGCGGGGTCGATTTTCAGTTCGCGGGCGCTGGCCACCACCTGGACGGCGAAGGCCTCGTTGAGCTCCACGAGGTCAACGTCCCGCATATCCAGCCGGGCACGGTCCAGCGCCTGCCGGGAGGCTTCCACCGGTCCCATTCCCATCAGTTCGGGGGACAGTGCGGTGGCTGCAGTGGAGACGATTTTGGCCAGCGGCTCCAGCCCCAGGTCCCGGGCCAGATCGTAGCTCATGACGACAAGGGCCGCTGCGCCGTCATTCAGCGGGCACGCGTTGCCCGCCGTGACGGTTCCCTCCCGCCGGAAGACCGGCTGCAGGGCGCTGACGGCATCGAGGGTCACGCCGGGCCGCGGTGAATCGTCCCGTTCCACCAGCGTGCCGTCGCGCCGCCCGTATGGCGTGATTTCGCGGGCATAGAAGCCGGAGGCGATCGCCGCCTCGGCCCTGTTCTGGCTCAGCACGGCCCATTCATCCTGGTCGGCCCGGCCGATGCCGTAGGAGGTAGCCACGTTCTCCGCTGTCTGGCCCATCGCGATGTAGATGTCCGGCATCCGGCCGCCCAGCCGGGGATCCGTCCAGGGCGTGTTCGACTCCGCGCGCGCGGCTGTGCGGTGGCCCGCCGGTTCGAACAGCGGGTTGTGGTTTTTAGCTCCGGTTTCGCCCGCCCCGGCCCATTCCTGGTAGCGCGACACGGCTTCGACGCCGGCCGCCACGAAGGCCTGCCCCTCGCCCGCCCGGATGGCGTGGAAGGCCATCCGGAGGGTCTGCAGGCTGGAGGCGCAGAACCTGTTGACGGTGGCGGCAGGCACGTTGTCCAGGCCGGCGAGGATGGTGACCACCCGGGCCATGTTGGAGCCTGCCTCACCGCTAGGTTCGGCGCAGCCCAGGTAGAGGTCGTCCAGGCCCGGTCCGGTGTCTCCTGTGGGGTCGAACGCCGGCAGCTTGGCCAGCGCGGCCCGGACCATGGCCGCCGCCAAATCGTCCGGCCGCTCATCCCTCAGTGATCCCTTGAAGGCGCGGCCGATCGGGCTCCTGGCGGTTGAAACAATGACTGCTTCAGGCATGTGACCAGCCTACGCCCGCACTCCCGCAGGAACAGCTACGCCAGCCGCATGGCCCCGGCCGCCGGGGTGACCGTGAAAATGTGCGGCGCCGTGTACCCCGCCGCGGCAAAGGACCGTACGACGGCGGTACGCACCTGCTGCTCCTCGCTCACCGGAGTCAGGGCGATGGCGGCGCCGCCGAACCCCCCGCCGGTCATCCGGGCGCCGATGGCGCCGCTGGCCCGGGAGGCTTCGACGGCGAGATCCAGTTCCGCACAGGAGATCTCAAAATCGTCGCGCATGGACGCGTGGCTCGCATCCAGCAGGGCGCCGATGGCCGACGGGCCCTGCTGCCCCAAAAGTTCCACGGTCTGCAGCACGCGGTCGTTCTCGGTGACCACGTGCCGGACGCGGCGGAACGTGACCTCGTCCAGCAGCCCGCTGGCCTCTTCCAGATCGCCCGGCGTGACGTCCCGGAGCGCCCTGACGCCCAGTACCTCGGCGCCCAGTTCGCAGGAGGCCCGGCGGGAGGCGTAGCCGCCGTCGGCATGGGAATGTGACACCTTCGTGTCGATGACCAGCAGGACAAGTCCGGCCGCCTCGGCCTCGAAGGGGACCAGTTTGACGCTCTGGTCCCGGCAGTCCAGGAAGACGGCGTGGCCCTTTGATCCGCGCAGCGAGGCGGACTGGTCCATGATGCCTGTGGGGGCGCCGACGAAGTCGTTCTCCGCGCGCTGGGTGGCCAGCACCATGTCCTCCGGGCCCATGCCCGCGGCGGTGAGGTCGTTGAGTGCCGAGATCACCGCACACTCAATGGCATGGGATGAGGACAGCCCGGCGCCGAGGGGCACATCGGAGTGCAGCAGCAGGTCCAGGCCCGGGACGGCGATGCCGCGCTGCTGCAGGGACCAGATGACGCCCAGCGGGTACTTGGTCCAGCCCTTGGCCGTCCCGCCCTCCAGCGACGAGGTGTCCGCCGTCGTGATTCCCTGGTCACCGTACGTCGAGAGCAGCCGGACGGTGGAGTCCGGCCGGACCCCCACGGCCACGCGGGCAGTCCGGTCGATGGCGAACGGCAGCACGAAACCCTCGTTGTAGTCCGTGTGTTCGCCGATCAGGTTGACCCTGCCGGGAGCCTGCCAGACGCCGTCGGGCTCGCGGCCGAACGCGGCGTGGAACCGGGCCTCAAGGTCGGTGGTGGTGGCGGGGGCGGTCATGCGTGGGCTCCTTCGGTGAGGTTTGGTTCAACAAGGCCGGGGGCAGCCGGAGCGAGTGCCTCGGCCGCGGATGCCGGAACGGTCACCGAGCGGAGCCGCTCCGCGACCTGTTCGGGGGTGGTGTCGTTAATGAAGGCACCCATGGCGGCCTCGGAGCCGGCCAGGAACTTGAGCTTGTCAGCCGCGCGGCGCGGGGACGTCAGCTGCAGGTGCAGGTAGCTCGCCGGGCGCAGCAGGTCATCCACGGGGGCCTGGTGCCACGCGGAAATGTAGGGCGTCGGGGTGGGGTAGAGGGCGTCGAGGCGCTTGAGCAGGTCGAGGTAGACGTGGGCCAGCTCGTCCTTTTCCTCCCCGGTCAGCCCCGCCAGGTCTGGGACCTGGCGGTGCGGAACCAGGTGGATTTCCAGCGGCCACCGGGCAGCGAACGGAACGTATGCGCTGAAGCTGTCGCTTTCCAGGACCATCCGGCTGCCGTCCTCCCGTTCGGCCCGCAGCAGCGAGCCGGTCAGCGTCTGCTGCCCACCGGCGTCGTCATAGAATTTGCGCGCGGCAGCGCCCATGACGGAGCCACGCGGGGTGACGTAGGGGTAGGCGTAGATCTGGCCGTGCGGGTGGTGAAGCGTGACGCCGATGTCCGCGCCGCGGTTCTCGAACGGGAACACCTGCTTGATGCCGGGGAGCGCGCTGAGGGCCGCCGTCCGGTGGGCCCATGCCTCCACCACGGTACGGGCACGGGTTTCGCTCAGGCCGCTGAACGATCCCGTGTGCTCCGGGGTGAAGGTGACAACCTCGCACCGTCCGTAGGCGGGGCCGGTGGTACCCCAGCCCGGGTTGGCCGGGACGGGGCCCAGGGCCGGGCCGAGGGAGGGGAAGCGGTTCTCGAACACCACGACGTCGTAGTCCGGGGCGGGGATCTCCGACGGATTGGCGTCTGTGGTGGGGCAGATGGGGCACTGGTCCGCGGGCGGCAGGTGGGTGCGCGTCTGACGGTGCGCGGCCACGGCCACCCACTCGCCGGTCAATGCGTCGAACCGGACTTCACCGGGCTCACCGCGGGGCGGCAGGTCCCTGCGGTCCTGTGCCTCTTCGACGGACCGTGGGCGGGCTGAGCCGGCGTCGTCGAAGTAGAGCAGTTCGCGGCCGTCGGCGAGCTGGGTGCTGGTGATGTGGGTCATGCGTCATGTCCTTTGAACGCGGTCGCGGGCGGCGTCTGGCCGTCCGGGAGGCTGGTGGGGCGGGGAGTGAAGGGGGCTGGTGTCGAGGGGGTCGGTGTTGGGGTCGCCGGGCTGTCGGTGGCCGGGCTGCCGGTGGAAGATGTGCCGGGAACAGGCGTCCCGGGAACAGGCGTCCCGCGAACACGTGTCCCGCACACCGGCGTTCCGGGAACCGGCGTTAGGGGTGCCAACCGCAGCTCCCCGACGGACTGCCGGAGCAGTTCCTCGGCTGCGGGTCCAGCGTCACCGGCGGGACCGGTGCGGATCCGGGCGTCGGTAATGAGGGTGCCGACGGCGGACAGCGGGGCGATCCCGGCGAGCCCCACGGTCCCGTACTTGGTGGAATCCGCCAGCACGGCCAGATGGTCCGACGCCGCGATCATGGCGGCGTTGACCTCGGACTCGAGGAGGTTCGGCGAGGTGATGCCGGCCTTCGGATCGAAGCCGTGCACGCCCATGAAGCACAGGTCGGCGTGCAGCTTGTCCAGTGCATGCACCGTCACCGGGCCCACAAGGGCCTCCGACGGAGTGCGCTGGCCGCCCAGGACCACGGTGCGGATGCCGCCGTCGCGGGACATGGAAGCCAGTGCATTGGCCACCATCAGGGAGTTGGTTGCCACGGTGAGCCCGATATCCCGGGGGAGTAGCCGGGCGAGTTCGTGGGTGGTGGTGCCCCCCGAAACCAGCAGGGTCATGCCGGGCCGGAGCAGCGTGAGCGCCTCCGCGGCGATAGCACGTTTCGCCTCGGTCTCCTGTGCAGACTTGGCGCCGAACCCGGGTTCGAGGGCGCTGTATGCGGAAGCCCGGGTGGCACCGCCGTGAACCCGCAGGAGCAGGCCTTCGGCGTCTAGGGCGTCGATGTCGCGCCGGACGGTCATTTCGGAGACGCGGAGCAGGCCCGCCAGTGCAGCCACGCGGACGGTGCCCTCGGTGTCGAGTTCCTGGAGGATGCGGTGCTGCCGTTGCGTTGCCAGCACGTTGTTCCCCCTTTCTCGAGAGCCTTTTTCTCGGGGCTCAGCTGCCTGTGCGCCCGGTCACGCTTTGTGCCTGTTCCCATTGTGGCACAAAGCGATCAAAAACAAATACTTTCTAACAAAAGATAACAAGTGTCGCGCCTTTCGCAAGGTGCCAGTGCAGTGGTGCGTGCGTTGTACGGTAGGTCCATGACTTCCGGCGCGACTTCCGAAACCAGCGATTCCCCCGTGGCCAGCGATTCCGGCGTGGCGAGCGATTTCCCCTCGGCTCAGCGGCGTTACGCCACGGGCAGGCAGTACGAGCTCAGGCGGGGCGACGCGCTCGCCGTGGTCACCGAGCTGGCTGCCGGGCTGCGGTGGTACAGCCGCGGGGACGTCCAGCTGACGGAGTCCTATGGCGATTCCGACATTCCGCCCGGCGCGACGGGCATCACCCTGGCGCCCTGGGCGAACAGGGTGGAAGACGGGATCTGGCACCTGGACGGCAAGAAGCAGCAGCTGGACATCACTGAAGTTTCCAAAAACAACGCCAGCCACGGGCTTCTGCGTAATGCGGCGTATTCCCTCGTTGCCGAATCCGAGTTTGCGGTGACCCTCGAGGCGCCGGTGTTTCCCCAACACGGCTACCCCTTCCTGGTGCGGCACCGCGTGGAGTACTCGCTGGCCGAGGATCTGGGCCTGGAGGTGCGGCAAACGCTGGTCAACGACTCCGAGGCCGGGGCGCCGTTCGTGCTGGGTGCACACCCCTATCTCCGGATCGGTGATGTCCCCTCGGAAGAGCTCACACTGACTGTGGATGCCGCAACGAGGCTGGTGGCCGATGAGCGGCTCATTCCGCGCAGCGCCGAACCTGTTTCCGCGGACAGCGACCTGAGGCGGGGGAGAACAGTGGGGGAGTTGGACCTCGACGTCGCCCTGACCGACCTGGCGTTCGACGGCGGGATTGCCCGCCACACGCTGACCGCGCCGGACGGCCGCAGCGTCAGCCTGTGGCAGGACAGCACGTGCCCGTTTGTCCACGTGTTCGTCAGCCGCATCTACCCGGGCCGGACGGCAGCCGTGGCTCTGGAGCCGATGACGGGTCCGGCAAATGCCTTCAACTCCGGGGACAGCCTCCGCTGGCTGGCGCCCGGGGACTCGTTCACCATCACCTGGGGCATCCGCGCTGACCTGGCTGCTGCGTAAGGGCTGCGTGACCGGAGCAGTGCCTGAAGGATCTGTGTGGGACGAATCGGTGCCTGATGGATCGGTGCACAGGCCGGCCGTGCCGCGTTTCCCATAGCCGGGCGGCTAGGGAAGTATTGGGCTATGACGCCAGCTAGGGACGCCACACCAGACGAGGCAGCCACCACGAGTGCCAGCACGACAGGCAGCGCCAGCACGACGGGCATCGCCAGCGCTCAAGGCAGTGCCAGCATGGCGCCCGGTGCCACGGGCAGGGCGAACAGCGCAAACGCTGCCCGGCCCTTCGGGCGCCTGGAGCCGGGGCGTATCCGGACCGACCGCGACCTGGACCAGGACATTCCCTACGGCGTCCGCATTGCGGCGGCCTGGGCCTGGCGGCTGGGCCTGATCCTGCTGGTCGGCAGCGCCCTGATCTGGCTGCTGGCCAAGGTCACCTTCCTCATCATTCCCGTCATGGTGGCGGCTCTGCTGGCGGGCCTGCTCAGCCCTGTGGTGCGGTGGCTGCGGAAATCGCGCGTCCCGAACGGGGCCGCCGTCGCCATTACGGTCCTGGGCTTCATCGGACTCATTGCCGGCGCCCTGGCCCTTGTGGGCAGGCAGTTGGCGCTCGGTTTCCAGGAGCTGTGGAACGAGGCGCTGACCGGCGTCCAGCAGGTCCAGGACTGGCTGGCCGAGGGCCCGCTGCACCTGACCGCAGCCCAGATTGACCAGTACATCAAGGAGGCCGCGGCCGCGCTGCAGAACAACAGCAGCAGCATCCTCAGCGGCGCCCTGTCCTTCGGGAGCACCGCCGGGCACTTCGCCGCGGGGCTGGTCCTGGCGCTGTTCATCCTGATCTTCTTCCTCCTGGAAGGCGGCCGGATCTGGGCCTTCCTGGTCCGGCTCCTGCCGCGGCAGGCACGGATCCCCGCCGACGGCGCCGGGCGGCGCGGGTGGGCGTCCATGGTCAGCTACGCGCGGATCCAGATGTTCGTGGCCTTCGTTGACGCCGTCGGCATCGGCGTCGGCGCGGCGATCATCGGTGTCCCGCTGGCCCTGCCGCTGGGGGTACTGGTCTTTATCGGCTCCTTCATCCCCGTGGTCGGTGCGCTGGTGACGGGCGCCATCGCGGTGCTGCTCGCCCTGGTGGCCAACGGTCCGGTCAACGCCCTGGTCATGCTGGGCATCGTGCTGCTGGTGCAGCAGCTGGAAAGCCATATCCTGCAGCCGCTGGTCATGGGCAAGGCCGTCGCGCTGCATCCGGTGGCCGTCATCCTGTCCGTCGCCGCCGGTTCCTACCTCGCCGGAATCCCCGGGGCGCTGTTCTCGGTCCCCATTCTGGCCGTAGCAAATTCGGCGATTCGGTATATTGCTGCCAGAACGTGGGAATATGAACTTGTGCCGGCTGCCGCGGGCCTGGCCCCAGCCGACGAGGACAACACCTTCAGGGATGTCCGGCTGCCGGGCTCGCATGCCGGCCACGGCAGCGCTGCCGGCACTGCACACGGCGCCCGGGGCGGCAACGCCGCCCCCGGTGCCGACATCGAATCACCCAAAGGAGAATAGTTCGTGAACACCCCCGAAAGCCTTCCCGTCACGCTGGACGATGTCCTTGAGGCGCAGAAGCTGCTGGACGGGATTATTGCGCGGACACCGGTGGAGTCCTCCCGGGCCCTGGGCGCCATGGTGGGCGGCGAGGTCTACTTCAAGTGCGAGAACCTGCAGCGCGCCGGCTCCTTCAAGGTGCGCGGCGCCTACGTGCGGATGGCCCGCCTCTCCGAATCCGACAAGAAACGCGGCGTGGTGGCGGCCTCTGCCGGCAACCACGCGCAGGGCGTGGCAGTCGCCGCCAAGAGCCTGGGCATCAACGCCCGAATCTACATGCCGCTCGGCGTGGCGCTGCCCAAACTCGCGGCGACGCGCAGCCATGGCGCGGAGGTGGTCCTGCACGGGCACAACGTGGATGAGGCCCTCGCCGAGGCCCAGCGGTACGCCGACGACACCGGAGCCGTGTTCGTCCATCCCTTCGACAACGTGGATGTCGTGGCCGGCCAGGGCACCCTGGGGCTGGAGATCCTCGAACAGGTGCCCAACGTCGACACCATCCTGATGGGGGTCGGCGGCGGCGGCCTGCTGGCCGGCGTCGCGGTGGCCGTCAAAGCCCGCGCCAAGGAGCTCGGCCGGGACATCCGCATCATCGGCGTGCAGGCGGAAAACGCGGCTGCGTACCCGCCGTCGCTGGCAGCGGACGCCCTGGTGCCGCTCAAGAAGGTTTCCACGATGGCGGACGGCATCGCCGTCGGCCGCCCCGGCCAGCTGCCGTTCAGCATCATCCGCGAGCTGGTGGACGATGTGGTGACCGTCAGCGAGGACTCCCTGGCGCGGGCCCTGATCTTCCTGCTGGAACGGGCCAAGATGGTGGTAGAGCCGGCCGGTGCGGTGGGCGTGGCGGCCCTCATGGACGGCAAGATCGAAAACCCGGGGACCACCGCCGTCGTCCTGTCCGGCGGCAACATTGACCCCATGCTGATGCTCAAGGTGATCCAGCGCGGCCTTTCCGCCGCCGGCCGGTACATGACCGTGCGGATGATGCTTGATGACCGCCCGGGCTCGCTGGCCACGATCGCCCGCATCATCGCCGAGAACGACGCCAACGTGACCGGCCTCGACCACACGCGCGTGGGCGGCTCCATCAGCATGGGCGACGTCTCCATCACGGTGAACCTTGAGACCAAGGGCCACGAGCACGGCGAACAGGTCCTCGGCGCGCTGCGGGCCGAAGGCTTCCAGCCGATTGTGGTGCACTAGGAGCGGCATGCTTGACAGCCAGGGAGAGGCGCCGGCCACCAGGGAAACGGCTGCCGCCCGCGCCAAAGCCGGGCTGCTGGTGGTGGGATCCTTCGTGGCGCTCCTGTTCGCCATCGAGCTGCTCAACACGGTGCTGCTGCACTCGCTGAACGGCATCTTCGGGCTCAGGCCCAGAAGCGCCGACGGCATCCTGGACATGCTCACGTTCCCGCTGCTGCACGCCAACCTCAACCACGTGCTGTCGAATGCACTGCCGCTGATCATCTTCGGATTCCTGGTTTTTCTCTCCGGGATCCGGGTCTTCCTCACGGCCGTGGCCTGCAGCTGGCTGGGTTCCGGGCTCGCCGTCTGGCTGATTGGCTCCGGCGGGGTCACCGTGGGCTCGTCCGGCCTGGTCTTCGGCCTTTTCGCGTTCCTCCTGGTGCGCGGGTTCTTCAACCGCAACTGGTGGCAGATCGTGCTTTCGGTGGTGCTGTTCCTGGCCTACGGATCCATCCTTTTCGGGATCATTCCGAATGTGGCAGGGTATGTGTCCTGGCAGGCACACCTGGGCGGCGCCGCCGGCGGCGTCCTGGCCGCCGTCGTGCTGAGGGCACGGACCTCCCGCCGCTGAACGCCAGTGGCGCGCCCCTTAGCGCACAGCTCTTGAAGCCACGACTTTTCAAAGCACTGCGCCTTAAAGCACGACGCCGGCCGTCCCCGTAGTCGGGGAGGCCGGCGTCGTGCGTTTGCTGGGACCGAGGACGGTTGCGGTGTTAGCCCGAGTAAGGCTTGGCGGAAAGGATCTCCACGGAGATGTCCTTGCCGTTGGGGGCGGTGTAGCTGAGCTTGTCGCCCTCCTTGTGACCCATGATCGCGGAACCGAGCGGGGACTTCTCGCTGAAAACGTCCAGATCGGAGTCGCCGGCAATTTCCCGGGAGCCGAGCAGGAAGGTCTCTTCATCGCCGGCGATGCGGGCGACGACGATCATGCCGGGCTCAACGATTCCGTCGTCGGCCGGTGCCTCGCCCACGTGGGCGTCGCGGAGCAGGACGGTCAGCTGGCGGATGCGGGCTTCGATCTTGCCCTGCTCTTCCTTCGCAGCGTGGTAACCGCCGTTTTCCTTGAGGTCTCCCTCCTGGCGCGCAGCCTCGATTTTCTGGACGATTTCCGCCCGGCCGGCGCCGGAAAGGTGGTCCAGCTCTGCCTTCAGGCGGTCAAAAGCTTCCTGGGTAAGCCAAGCTGCAGGCGCGCTGTTAGTGGTAGACACGGACTTCTCCTCTAGTGGTGTACAAGCGGTCATACAAACAAAGACCCCGCCACGGTGGCCACCTGTGGAACTCAGTAACCATCTCAGCGGGGTAAAGGTATTGATCCATTGTAGTCAATCCTGTGGAGTAAACCCAATGACCGAGCGGTGTGGCTCACATTCTCTATGTGGCTGCCGTTCTCCTGCGGGCCTAGGAGGCCGCGGGCTTCGGGATCCAGCAGTTGTCCACGACGCCCGAGACGGCCTGAGATTCGGTGCGCAGGAGAACCCGCTGGGCGACTGTGCGTCCGCCGTCGGCACTCTGGCCCTGAGCCTCCTGCTCCACCGGCGGAATGTCGATCACCTTCCACCCGACCACGGCAAACTTGGAGTCGAGCGCCTTGATGGCGCACTTTACCGCCGTGCCGGGTTCCCTGGTCACCTGGAAGTCCACCTGGACCTGGGTGGCATCCGCGGTACGGTAACCGATGTCCTTGTACGTCACAGAGGCGGCGGCACCGGACGTGGACACCCACGCCAGGGTGCCCATCCCCACTGCCAGCGCGGCGATTCCCGTCCAGCGCTTGGCCTTTCCGGACATGCTGCGCTTTGGACGGCCGTAGCGATTGGCTAGGCTAATGTCTGCAGGCTGGGCAGTGCCCGACTTGTCCTCGGTAGTCACCCTTCCAGTTTAGTGGCGATTACCCGGGGCAAGTTCCGGCGTCAGCATTGCAGTCAGTCCCAGGAGAAAGAGGAGCAGTCCCAGATGACAGCGTCCACCAGCCAGCCGCCGAAGCTTCGCCTGCTGACAGTCCACGCCCACCCGGACGACGAGTCCAGCAAGGGCGCGGCCACCATGGCCATGTACGCCGCCGCCGGGGTGGACGTCATGGTTGCGACCTGCACGGACGGCTCCCGTGGTGACATCCAGAACCCGGCCATGGAGAGCGAGCCCCACCCCAAGCGGGACATGGCAGGCGCCCGCCGCCTCGAAATGAACGAGGCCGCCCGGATCCTGGGCATCCAGCAGCGCTGGCTGGGCTTCGTGGACTCGGGGCTGCCCGAGGGCGACCCGCTCCCGCCGCTGCCGGCCGGGTCCTTCGCGGTGCAGTCCCTGGAACGGGCGGCGGCCCCCCTCGTCAGGCTGGTCCGCGACTTCAAGCCGCACGTCATCGTCAGCTATGACGAGAATGGCGGCTATCCGCACCCGGACCACATCATGGCCCACCGGGTTACGGTGGAGGCCTTCGAAGCCGCAGGGGACCCCGCCCGGTATCCGGGCACCGGGGAAGCGTGGGAGCCGAGCAAGCTGTACTACGACCGCGCCTTCAGCCCCGAGCGGTTCCGCGCCCTGCATTTTGCCCTGGAGGAGGCCGGGCTCCAGTCGCCCTACGCACAGCGGCTCGCCGCCTGGCTTGAGGCCGACGCCGAAGGGCACACGCCGCCGCCCCCGATGCACGAAACCACTACCCAGGTGGACTGCGGCGACTTCTTCGCGGCGCGGGACGACGCGCTCCGGGCCCACCGCACGCAGGTTGATCCGCTGGGCTTCTTCTTCGCCGTGTCAGCGGAGATGCAGGCGCGCGTCTGGCCCTGGGAGGACTACACGCTGATCCATTCGAGGGTGGCCTCTGAGCTGCCGGAAAAGGACCTCTTCGCGGGGCTAAGATAGAGACAAGAGACATTTTCTATCCCTTGTAGAAAATGTCGCGTAGACGACCCCGCGTAGTCGACCGTGTGGCGGCGGAAGCGGCCACGGCCGCGCGCGTACCAACGGCCAGGCGTCAGCCCACGGGGCGGACGCCGGCCCCAGCCTCGAGAAGGTTTGAACAGTGCACCATTTGCTCATCGCCCTGGCATCGTCCCCGGCACCCTCGCCGGGGCTGAAGCCCGGCCTGTCCCAGGACCAGGTCACTCCCGGCCTCCTGGGATTTCTCCTGACCGCCTTCATCGTGGTGCTCACCGCGCTGCTGATCGTGGACATGGTGCGCCGGATCCGCCGGGTGCGGTACCGTGCCCAGGTGGAGGAGGAACGCCAGGCTGCCGCGGGGGAGGCCGACATTGCCCGCGACGACGCCGCCAACGGCAATGCAGGCCGCGCCGACACCTGATCCGAAATCGGGGCAGACCGGATCAGGGCCGCCCGGGCCGGGGGAGCATAACGCCCTCGGCGCGGAACCCTCTGCCTACCTGCGCCAGCACGCCGGCAACCCGGTGCACTGGCAGGCGTTCGGGGACGCCGCCTTTGCGCGGGCAGCGTCCCGGAATGTCCCGGTGTTCCTGTCCATCGGCTACGCCGCCTGCCACTGGTGCCACGTCATGGCCCGCGAATCCTTCGAGGACCAGGCCACCGCCGACTACCTGAACGGGCATTTCGTGGCGGTCAAGGTGGACCGCGAGGAACGTCCCGACGTCGACGCCGTGTACATGGCCGCCACGCAGGCCATCAGCGGCGAGGGCGGGTGGCCCATGTCCGTCTTCCTGACCCCCGAGGGCCTGGCCTTCCACGCCGGCACCTACTTCCCGCCCCGGCCCATGCCGGGGCGCCCCTCCTTCCGCCAGGTCCTCGAGGCGGTGCATGAGGCGTGGACGGAACGCCGCGACGCCGTGGAGCAGAACGCCCGCTCGCTCGCACAGAACATGGGGCAGGTGCAGCTTGCGGCTGCCGTGGACGTAACCCGTCCGCCCGAGCAGCTCGACGCGCGCCTGCTGCCCGCCGCGGTGCGTTCATTGGCGGGGTCCGAAGACGCCGACGACGGCGGGTTCGGCGCCGCCCCCAAGTTCCCGCCGTCGGCAGTTCTGGAGTTCCTGGTCCGGCACGCCGCGGTGCCGTCGGAGACGGCCGGGGAGGCCAGGGGGATGGCTGGGCGCACCCTCGCGGCCATGGGCCGCTCGGCTCTCTTCGACCAGCTCGACGGCGGCTTCGCCCGGTATTCGGTGACGCGCGACTGGTCCGTTCCGCACTTCGAGAAGATGCTCTACGACAACGCCCAGCTGCTGCGCGTCTACGTGCACTGGGTCAGGCTCGGCGGAACAGCCGGGTTCCCGGCAGCCGAGGCGGCGGATATTGCCGCGCGGACTGCAGACTGGATGCTCTCCGCGCTGGGCCTGCCGGAGGGTGGTCTGGCATCCTCGCTGGATGCCGACACCGTAGTGGACGGCGAGCACCACGAAGGGGCCACCTACCTCTGGACCCCCGATGATCTGGAGCGGGTGCTCGGCGCGGAGGACGCCGCGGCCGTCGCCTGGATGATGAACGTCGGTAGCCGGGGCACCGTCTCGGAGCTGGGTTCGCCGCTGCACCCCGGCCGGGCGCTGGGCGGCGACGAGGCCCGGCTCTGGCAGGACGCGCGGCCCAGGCTCCGGGAAGCCAGGGTACGCAGGCCGCAGCCCGCGCGGGACGAGAAGGTGGTGGCGGGGTGGAACGGGCTTGCTGTTGCTGCGCTCGCGGACGCCGGGGCGGTGCTGGACAGGCCGAACCTGGTGGCGGAGGCAGCCAGGATCGCCGGCTACCTGGAACGCGTCCACTGGCGGCCGGCAGCGGAGGAACCGGCAGCGGGGGACCCGGCAGCGGGGGTGCAGGCTCCTCCGGTGCCGGCCGCAGGGAGGCTGGTCCGGGTTTCGCATGGCGGCACCTCCCGGGGGATCGGCGGGCTGCTCGAGGACTATGCCTTCTGTGCGGACGGTTTCCTTGCCTTGTACTCGGCCACGGGCGACCCGCATTGGTACGCGCTGGCAGAGCAGGTGATCGAGGCAACCCGGGCGCGGTTCGTGGACGGCGGAACGCTTGCCGATTCCGCCGGGGAGTCGCAGCAGGTGGTCAGCGCCCAGGGCGGAAAACCGGGTCTGGAGTTTTTTGACGACGCGACGCCAAGCGGGGCTGCGGCTTTCGCCGGGGCGCTGCTGGGCTACGCTGCCCTGTCCGGGTCCGCGGAGCACCGGATCATGGCCGGGAACATCCTGGGGCTGGTGCCCCCGCTCGCCACCAGGGCGCCGCGCGCGGCGGGCTGGCTGCTGGCCACAGCGCAGGCCGCGCTGGCGGGACCGCTGGAGGCCGCCGTCGTCGGACCTGCCGGTCCCGAGCGGGACGCCCTCCACCGCGCCCTGCTGCTGTCCCCGAGCCCGGGGCTGGTGGTCGCAGTGGGGGACGCAGAAACGGACGACGGCGGGACGCCGGCCGAGGTGCCTCTGCTGCGTCACCGGCCTGCCGGACCCGGCGGGGAACCGCTGGTGTACGTGTGCCGCGGTATGGTCTGCGACCGGCCCGTGGCAACCGTCCGGGAGGCCCTCGACCGGGTCAGCTCAGGACTGCGATGAGGATGGCCGCGAAGTGCGCGCCGAAGGCCAGCACCGTGAAGGCGTGGAACAGTTCGTGGAAGCCGAAGTGCTGGTAGCTGAAGTTGGGCTTCTTGAGCGCGTAGAACACGGCCCCGGCGATGTACAGCGCCCCGCCGACGCAGATGAGCAGGGCAGCCGGGACGCTCGCCGCGAAAAAGGCGGGCAGGTAGAACAGGGACCCGCAGCCGAGGCCGATGTAAATGGGCACATACAGCCAGCGGGGCGCGTCGGTCCATAGCAGCCGGAACAGTACACCCAGGATCGCGGCGGACCAGATCAGCCACAGCAGTACCTCCGCCGCCGTCCTGTCCAGGAGGCTCCACGCGAGCGGCGTGTAGCTCCCGGCAATCACCAGCATGATGTTGGTGTGGTCGAGCCGTTTGAGGATGCGTTTGACGCCGGGGGACCAGTTGCCGCGGTGGTACACGGCGCTGACGCCGAACAGCAGGACGCCGGTGAGGGCATAGATGGCGGACGTGATCTTGCGGTCCGCGGTGGGAGCCACAGCAACCAGGACAATCCCCGCCGCCAGGGCGAACGGCGCTGTGACCGTGTGGATCCAACCCCGCCACTTGGGTTTGATCGTCAGCAGTTCGGCGATGCGTGCCGCGGCGTCGTCGACGGCGGTGGGCTCTGCCTTAGGCGTGCGCGGCTCCGGGGCGCCCGGTCCGCCGTCCGGGGCGTTGCTTTTCATGCCCTCCAGAATAACCTACGACCCAGTAAGTTACTGACGGGTAATGCGTCTGCTGCCAGGTCCTCGACGTTCAGCCGTCCGGGCCGCCAGCCGCCGCCTGCACGCGGCCGCACCCTCCGGGCGGTAGCCTAGGACTTGCACAAAAGTCGTACAGAGGAAGTCAGGTGAGTCGCCGGATGGAATGGCCCGGGTTCCTCTATGGCTTCTACGAGCGCAAGCTTCTCCGCTCCCTGGAGCCGGAGCGGATCCCCCGGCACATTGGCGTAATGGTGGACGGCAACCGGCGCTGGGCCCGGCAGTTCAACGCCCCCACCAGCCAGGGCCACCAGGCCGGCGCGGACAAAATCCACGAGTTCCTCGGCTGGTGCCAGGAGCTGGGCGTGCGGGTAGTCACGCTGTACATGCTGTCCACGGACAACATGAGCCGTTCCGGCGAGGAGCTTGACCTGCTCATGGGCATCATCGCCAACACGCTGGACCGCCTCGATGAGGATGCCGACATCTCCGTCCATGCCATGGGCGCCCCCGAGCTGCTGCCGGATTACCTGGCGGAGCGGCTGACCAAGCTGACAGCCCGGACTCCGGTGCGCGAGAAGCTGCACGTTAATGTGGCCGTCGGGTACGGCGGCCGCCGCGAGATCGTGGACGCGGTGCGCGAGCTGCTGCACGACGCCGTGGCGCACAACGCGGACATCAGCGAACTTGCCGATTCCCTGAGCGTGGAGGACATCTCACGCTTTCTCTATACCCGTGGCCAGCCAGACCCGGACCTGGTCATTCGGACCTCCGGCGAGCAGCGCCTCTCAGGCTTCCTGATGTGGCAAAGCGCCTACAGCGAGTTCTACTTCTGCGAGGCCCTCTGGCCGGCCTTCCGGAAGGTGGATTTCCTCCGCGCCCTCCGCGACTACGCCGGCAGGCAGCGGCGCTTCGGTTCCTAGCGCTTTTCGGGTGTTCCTGCCGCTTTTTGGCCGCCGCGTTCACGTCGAATTCACACACCGGCAACAGGAATCGCCGGAGAAAGACGTTGGAAATTAGTTCGGGGCGATTTACGTTGAATCCATCAGCAGGCAAACCGCCGGCTGATCGGGGAGGCCAGTACATGGAGCGATTCTTCGCACCGGTTGTATGGGAGGCCGGATCCGGCCTCGTGGCCGAGCCGCCTCACCAATAACAATTCCGGGCATGTGCCCCGGGGCTGGAGTCGATGTGGCTATTTCTGAACAACTGCCCGACGTCATCACGGACAAGGGTGAGAAGGCTACCTCTCGCGCCAAGCGAGCCAATTCAAAGACCGGTGCGGACACGAAAGACGCCGCGGCCGGTCTTGCTGTTTCCGGCCAACAGACTGAATCCCAGCCAGCAGTCTCCACGTTCGTCATCGATACCTCCGTGTTGCTCTCCGACCCCCGCGCTCTGCTGCGCTTCGCCGAGCATGAAGTCATTGTGCCGATCGTGGTGATCACCGAACTTGAAGGGAAGCGGCATGACCCTGAACTCGGCTACTTCGCACGGAAGGCGCTCCGGCTCCTTGATGACCTTCGCATCCAGCACGGGGGGCTGAACCGGCCCATCCCGCTGGGTGATGCCGGCGGTACGCTCATGATCGAGCTGAACCACATCTCGGCCGAAGTCCTGCCGGCCGGATTCCGCGGTGGGGACAACGACAGCCGCATTCTCGCCGTCGCCAAGAGCCTCTCCAACGAGGGGCGCAACGTCACGGTGGTGTCCAAGGACCTCCCCATGCGGGTCAAGGCCTCGGCCATGGGCCTGCTGGCCGATGAATACCGCAACGAGCTCGTCAAAGACTCCGGGTGGACCGGCGTCGCCGAGATCGATGCGAGCGACGAGGAGATCTCCACGCTCTACGGCCACGAACCGGTCTTCATCCCGGCGGCGGCAGAGATGCCCGTCAACACCGGCCTTGTGGTGCTCTCCAGCCGCGGCTCGGCCCTGGGCCGCGTCGGTGCCGACAAGCAGGTCCGCCTGGTCAAGGGGGACCGCGACATTTTCGGCCTTCATGGGCGCTCCGCGGAGCAGCGGCTCGCCATCGACCTGCTGATGGACCCCGCGGTGGGCATCGTGTCCATGGGCGGCCGTGCGGGCACGGGCAAGTCGGCCCTTGCCCTGTGTGCCGGCCTGGAGGCGGTGCTGGAACGCCGCGAGCACCGCAAGGTGATCGTCTTCCGCCCGCTCTTCGCCGTGGGCGGCCAGGAGCTCGGCTACCTGCCGGGCTCGGAACAGGAAAAGATGAACCCCTGGGCGCAGGCGGTCTTCGATACCCTTGGCGCCCTTGTGAGCCAGGAAGTCGTGGAGGAAGTCATGGACCGCGGCATGCTGGAGGTCATGCCGCTGACCCACATCCGCGGACGCTCCCTGCACGACGCCTTCGTGATCGTGGACGAGGCCCAGTCGCTGGAAAAGAACGTTTTGCTGACCGTCATGAGCCGGATCGGGCAGAACTCGAAGATCGTCCTCACCCACGACGTCGCCCAGCGCGACAACCTCCGGGTTGGACGGCACGACGGCATCGCAGCCGTCGTCGAAACCCTGAAAGGCCACCCGCTCTTCGGTCACATCACCCTCACCCGCTCCGAGCGCTCGCCCATCGCGGCGCTCGTCACGGACCTGCTCGAAGGGGCGTAGTTGTTGGCGGGGTGCCGTGGCATAGCGCGAAGGGCCTTGGCCGGGTTCGCCGGGCCACGGCCCTTCGCCGTCGCTCGTTCATCTTCTCAACGGAACCGCTGCGATTCCGTAATTTGGACAAGCTCAACCAGCGACGACGGCGACCGGACCAACTAGCGGCCGCGGGGTCCCGCGAAGGAGCGCATCGCGGCGCATCGGACGCCCGGAGGTCGCCAGCGACCGGAGGGTGTCCCTATGCGTCGTGTCTAAGCGACGGCGGGACTCCGTTGCCGCGGAAACGGAAGCACACCGCCGCTTGCCTCAGCCGATCCCCAGGAGAAAGCTTGCCGTGGGTTCGTGGCCTTCCACTTTTAGTTGCCAGTCGGGGCGGATGAACGTTGCCGGCGTGAGGCGGACACGTTGGACCGTTTCCTGCTTGCTGCCCCAGGACATGCGGGTCACGCCGTTCAGTTCGTAGCCCAGAGAGCGGGAGACGCCCAGAGATGCGGCGTTCCAGTCGGCGGCCTCGGATTCACAGACTTCGGCGCCAAGCCAGTCAAAAGCGTAAATGGCGACGGCGGCCCGCATCTCCTTGCCGAAGCCGCGGCCGTGCGCACTCCTCCGCAGCCATGACCCTGTGGTGACTGTGCGGAGAACCGAAAAATCCCGCGCTGAGATGTCCTGGCAGCCGAGGAAGGTGCCGTCGAACCAGATGCCTAGGATCAGGGCCCAGGATTCCGGCGTGGAGGCGGCGCGGCACTGCCAGTACCAGCGTGCCATGTTGGGTCCCAGTTCGTCGGCGGGGACCGCGGTCCAGGGCGTGCTGAACGGATTGCGGCCCTGTTCGTGAATGCCGCTGGCTGCAGCCTCAACCGCGGCCGGGATGTGATCGTCGAGCAGCGGCCGCAGCATGAGCCGGGGAGTGGCCAGGGTGAGAGCGAATGGAGGCCACACGGAGTTCAGCTCGGTCATGCCGGAAGCCTAGCCGATGGCTGGCCGCCCGCGGGTTGCCGCCGGAACCCATGCCGGAGAACCTCGTGTCCGGGCTGCGGAGGTTGCGGTCGTCAGCTGGTGTGGTGCGACTGGCCGAGGGACAACCGGGTGCTGCCGGGCCCTTCCAGCACCAGGGCAATGGCCTGGTTGGGAAGCTCGAAGACCATGGTGGCGTCCGCTGTATCTCCCTGCTTGAGCTGCGTCTTCCCGGGGGAGGTCCACAGCGGGTGGATGCTCGTGGCGCCCAGCCCGGTCACCGTGAATTCCGACGTGTCCAGCGTGACGCCCTTGCCCTCCAGGGCGGTGAACTGCACCAGTATACGGACCCGGTGGGTGCCCGCGGACGGGCCCTCATCCAGAACCTGGACGCGTTCCGGCGGAAGCCAGCCGTCCTTTTCCAGCGGGATGATGCCGCTCACCCGCGCCGTTCCGCCGGGGATCACCGCGCTGGCACCCAGCGGTGTGCTGGCCTCCGGCTTGGCGGTGAGGAAGAGGTAGCCGAGCACGAGTCCCAGCGCACAGAGCAGGGAGAGCGGGATCAGCAGCAGCTTCCTGCGCCGCCGGCTGCCGGTCTTGCCGGTGCCGGTGTCAGGTGTCGATACGTCGGGAGCCATGGTTGACATGACCTGAGTGTGCGGCCGGCAGCTTGGAAAAAACCTGCGCGGGCCCCGCATTCCGGGCGGCTCGTCAGGCGGGGTTGGGCCGCAGTGGCCACTGGATGTGTTCGCGCACGTCAGTGAGGTTCATCGGCTCGGCCACGAAAAGATCGTCCAGCATGTACTCGTCCACGGCCAGGATCCGGATGCGGTGACGCGGAAGCTGGCTCTCGCCGTCGACCGGTTCAGCGGCCACGCAGACGCCGGTCCCGGCATCGATGCGGATCCGGGTCCGGCCGGGGCCGCAGAGGGGTGCGCGAGGATCCAGCGGACGGTACCCGGCATTCGGGGAGACCACGGTTTCCAGCGCCGGGCGGCCTTCGTGCGTCACCTCCTGTACGGGCTCCAGCACTTCGACCGCGTTGGCGTTGGGGAACTCCAGGGGAACCGGCGCATTGCCCGCAAGCTCCACCGGGTCCAGGGCAGCAGCGAAGCGGCCGTTTCCGAACGAGGGTTCGCCGTAGGCGGCTTCCGGGCGGCGCCGCACCAGTCCGCCGTCGTCGTAGACCGGGGTCACCAGATGCGCAGGGAGAAGCCACGATTTCCGGGTGGCGCTGATGTACAGGCCGTCGCGGGAATCGTTGATGCCCGTGGTGCTGCCGAGCAACGTGCCGTCGCTGGACTCCAGGCGGAGGGCGCCCGGCCGGCGCAGCCAGGCACGGACGGTGCCGGCGCCGGGAATTTCGGTGTATTCGAAGCGCAGGGACTGCCATTTCCACGGGGAGGAGCGGCAAAGGTTGCGAAAGGAGGCGGCCGACGTGGGCGTGGCACCGCCGCCGAGTTCCTGCCGGTGTTTGGCGTCCCAAGTCCCCATATCCACAGTTTACCCACGGCCCCAGCGGCAGGCCGCGCAATCCAGTAGCATCCGAGAGTGATCCAACGACTCGGCGAACTATGGGAAGCAGCACCACCGGCATTCTGGCTGCTGCTGGCCGCGTGTGCCTACTTCGCCGTGATGGCGGTGCGGCTGACGGTGATCGACGTCCGCCACCACCTGCTGCCGAACCGGATTGTCTTCCCCTCCTACGTGGTGGCCGGGGTGCTGCTGCTGGGGACGGTGCTCACCCTGGCGGCAGTGGAACCGTCCGCACTGCCCGACGGCGCGGCCCGTCTTTTCGGCGTGCCCGCACTGAGGATTGTGGCCGGGGGAGCGGTGCTGTGGCTGTTCTACTTCGTGCTGCGCCTGGTGTACCCGCCGGGCATGGGGTTCGGTGACGTGAAACTCGCCGGCGTCCTGGGGCTGTACCTGGGCTACCTCGGCTGGCCGCACGTCTTCGCGGGGACGTTTGCCGCGTTCCTGCTCGGCGGCCTCTGGAGCATCGGCCTGCTGGCACTGCGGCGCGGCACGCTCAAGTCGGCCATTCCGTTCGGGCCGTTCATGCTGGCCGGGGCAGCCGCGGCGATGGTCCTGCTGCCCGCCTGACCGGCGCTACGCCGAACCGCCAGGCCCTAGCCACAGCGCGAACGGACAGTTGAGGCCCCGGGGCACGCGCCCCGGGGCCCGGCAGTAGTCCGGCGTCAGGTCAGCGGCGCTGGCCGGCCAGCTCGCCGTCGTCGTCCTTCACACCGTCAGCCTCAAGCAGTTCCGGCTCACGAGCGGCCGGGCCACGCGATTCAGGTTCGCGCAATGCCGGTTCCCGCAGGGCGGCTTCGAGCCGTTCGGCCTCCTCGCCGCCCACCGCCTCGCCGCGGGCCACCATGCCGGCCGTGTCCGAGAGCGGGATCTGCTTCAAGGTGATGGCCAGGACCAGGGCAACGGCGATGAACGGCACGAGATACCAGAACACCGGCGCGAGGGAATCGGCATAGGCATTGACGATCGCGTCCCGGAGCTGGCCGGGAAGCTGGCCGAGCGTCTGCGGATCCAGCGTCCTGGTGGACTGGGAAGCCTGGTCGGACGATGCACCGGCGCCGGTGAAGGCATTTGTCAGGGACTCGGCCAGCCGGTTGGTGAAGATGGAGCCGAACACCGCCACGCCCAGGGCAGCCCCCACTTCGCGGAAATAGTTGTTGGTGCTGGTGGCCGTGCCGATCTGGTCCGCCGGGACGGAGTTCTGCACCACGAGGACGATGACCTGCATGATCAGGCCGAGGCCCGAACCKAACAGGAACAGCTGGACGCAGATGACCCAGATGGGCGTCTCGGCGGAGAGCGTGGTGAACCACAGCATGGCGGCGATGGTGAGGCTGGCGCCGAGAATCGGGAACATCTTGTATTTGCCGGTCTTGGAAATGCAGATGCCCGAATAGATCGACGTTCCCATCAGGCCGGCCATCATCGGGAGCATGAGCAGGCCGGACTCGGCGGCCGAGGTGCCCGACGACATCTGCAGGAACGTGGGCACGAACGCGATGGCCGCGAACATGCCCAAACCCAGAGTGAAGCCGATGGCGGTGGAGTTCACGAAGATCCGGTTGCGGAACAGGCTCAGCGGAATGATGGGGTCTTCCGCGCGGCGCTCGACGGCGACGAACGCTGCGGCGGCGAGGACCAGGCCCGTCCCGAAGGCCCATGTGACGGGCGAGTCCCAGCCCTCGTCCTTCTTGCCGCCGAAGTCGGTGAATAAGATCAGGCAGGTGGTGGCAACGGAGAGGAACAGGACGCCCAGGATGTCGATCCGCTTTTCGGCCTTCTTGTTGGGAAGCGTGAGGGCGAACCAGGCGATGGCGAAGGCGGCGATGCCGACGGGAATGTTGATGTAGAAGGCCCACTCCCAGGTGAGGTGGTCTACGAAGAACCCGCCCAGCAGCGGGCCTGCCACTGCCGAGAGGCCGAAGATGGCGCCGAGGGGGCCCATGTACTTGCCGCGCTCCTTGGCCGGAACAATGTCCGCGATGATTGCCTGCGAGAGGATCATCAGTCCGCCGCCACCCAGGCCCTGGATGGCGCGGAAGATGACGAAGCCCCAGAAGTCCGTGGCAAAGGCACAGCCCACCGAGGCGAGCGTGAACATTGCGATGGCCACCAGGAAGAGGTTCCGGCGTCCAAGGATGTCGCCGAACTTGCCGTAGACCGGCATAACAATGGTGGTGGCCAGGAGGTACGCGGTGGTGATCCAGGCCTGGTGCTCGACGCCGCCGAGCTTGCCGACGATGGTGGGCATGGCCGTGGAGACGATGGTCTGGTCGAGGCTGGAGAGCAGCATGCCGGCGATCAGTGCGGAGAAGATGATCCAGATGCGTTTCTGGGTCAGCAGCAGCGGTCCGGCTGCGGGTTTGGAACTGACGGCGGTGCTCATGGCTGTCCTTCTGCGGAGGGGGAAACGGGATCGGAGGCGGGGCGGGAATACGGCTGGGAGAGCAGCAGCCGGGCGGCTTCGAAGTTTTCGAGCAGCAGCTCCCGGTACGTGCGGGTGTTGCCTTCGGAGAAGTAGGCGAGGCTGGTGTGCCGGGCGATGTTGCCCATGACCACCACGGCCATCCGCACCACGGGATGGTCGGCCGGCACGCCTTCGCGTTCGGCGAGGAGCCGGGCGAAGTGGGCTTCCCGTTCCTCCGTGGAGCCGATGATCTTGAGCATCAGCTGCGGTTCCTTCTTGATGACGCCGATCAGCTCGCGGGTCTCCTCCTCGGAGCTGCTCATCCGCTCTGACAGGCTGAGCGACAGCTGCAGGAGGTCCTGGAGCAGGCTGGCGGAGAGCTCGCCCTTCGGCGAACCCTGTCCGCCGCGGAGGAACTCCTCGAAAACATCCTCGGGCATCTCGTCGTCCACGTGCCCCAGGATGGCGTCTTCCTTGCTGGGGAAGTAGTTGAAGAAGGTCCGCCGGGAGATGCCGGCCTGTTCGCAGACGTCCTCCACGGTGTAGCCGCTAAGGCCGCGCTCGGACGTCAGGGAACGGGCGACGGCGGTAATCGCCGCCCGTGTCGCGGCCCGCTTGCGCTCGCGGAGGCCGCCGCCAATAGTTGCACTTTCATTCACAAAGTAAAGTTTTGCACTTGGATGGAATTAGTGCAACTTTCGCGCGACGCCGCGGCGCACGAGCTCAGGCGCCGGGCGGGGGTGATGAGTTTTTGTCCACGTATCGTGACCTCGAGGGCCTCCAGGTCGCGATACGTGGACAAAAACTCCCACGGCAACCGCAACTTTAAAGGGAACGACGGCGGCCGCCCGCCTTCGCTGGGAAGGTGGGCGGCCGCCGTCGTAAGCGGGGACCTATGCCTCCGAGGGTTCCCTGGCTGAGCGGAGCGAAGCGAGGGAGGCGGCGGGGACCTATGCCTTGTGGGCGGGAGCCGTCATGGTGGTGACGTCCAGTGCCTTGTCCAGATCGGCCTCGGATACCTTGCCTTCGCCGTCTCCGACGAAGCCGAGCTTCTCGGTGGCCAGGCGGACGGTCAGGCCTTCCTTGACGGCCGTCTTGGCGATCTTGGCGGCATTTTCGTAGCCGATGAACTTGTTCAGCGGGGTAACGATGGACGGTGAGGCTTCGGCGAGGAAGCGGGCACGCTCGACGTTGGCCGTGATGCCGTCGATCATCTTGTCGGCCATGACGCGGCTGGTGTTGGCCAGCAGGCGGACGGACTCGAGCAGGTTCGCGGCCATGACCGGGATGCCGACGTTCAGTTCGAAGGCGCCGTTGGTGCCGGACCAGGCGATGGCGGTGTCGTTGCCGATGACCTGGGCGCAGACCATGATGGAGGCTTCGCAGATGACGGGGTTGACCTTGCCCGGCATGATGGACGAGCCCGGCTGCAGGTCCGGAATGGCGATTTCGCCGAGGCCGGTGTTGGGGCCGGAACCCATCCAGCGCAGGTCATTGTTGATCTTCATGAAGGAGATGGCAATGTTGCGCAGCTGGCTGGAGGCTTCGATGAGGCCGTCGCGGTTGGCCTGCGCCTCGAAGTGGTCGCGGGCCTCGGTCAGCGGCAGGCCGGTGTCCGTGGCGAGCAGCTCGATGACGCGCTCCGGGAAGCCGGCCGGGGTGTTGATGCCGGTGCCCACTGCGGTGCCCCCAAGGGGAACTTCGGCGACGCGGGGGAGTGCGGCGTTGATGCGCTCGATGCCGTAGCGGACCTGCGCGGCGTAGCCGCCGAATTCCTGGCCCAGAGTGACCGGAGTGGCATCCATGAGGTGCGTGCGGCCGGATTTGACGACGTCCTTGAATTCAACGGCCTTGCGCTCCAGGGATTCGGCGAGGTAGCCGAGGGCCGGAATGAGGTCGTTGATCAGGGCCGAGGTGGCTGCAACGTGGACGGAGGTGGGGAATACGTCATTGGAGGACTGCGAGGCGTTGACGTGGTCGTTGGGGTGGACCACCTTGTCGCTGCCGGCCGCCTTGAGGGCGCGCGAAGCCAGTTCGGCGAGAACCTCGTTGGTGTTCATGTTCGAGGACGTGCCGGAGCCGGTCTGGAAAACGTCGATGGGGAAGTCGCCGTCGTACTTGCCCGTAGCCACCTCGTCGGCAGCCTCCGCGATCGCCTTGGCCAGCTCGCCGTCGAGCACACCCAGTTCAGCGTTGGCCTGGGCAGCGGCCTTCTTGACCCGGGCCAGCGCCTCAATGTGCGCACGTTCCAGGGTTTTTCCGGAGATCGGGAAGTTCTCGACTGCACGTTGCGTCTGCGCGCGGTACAGGGCGTTCACGGGGACGCGGACTTCGCCCATCGTGTCATGTTCAATGCGGAACTCTTCAGTGGAAGTCATGGGGCTAGCTTAGGACGCCCGGGCGCCGCATCGAAAACCGTGAACGGCTTGCTACAGGCGGCCTGCCCGGGCGCTTTCAGGCCTCTTCTAGAGCTCGCCGATTCCGGAAACAAGCTCCGCGCGGCCGTCCGCGAGGCTGTAGGAGAGCCCAATTACCGCGGCCCGTCCCGTTTCGATTGCGTCCGAAATCACACGTGAGCTGTCCACGAGGCGCTGTGACGTCTGCTTGACGTGCTCCACCACCATGTCGTTGACCTCCGTCTGGTCGTTGCGGAGCGAGGTGAGGACCGACGGCGTGATGCGCTCGACGAGGTCCCGGATGAAGCCCGCAGGCATCTGGCCGGTCTCGACGGCGGCTTTTGTGGCCGTGACCGCTCCGCAGCTGTCGTGGCCCAGCACCACGATCAGCGGAACGCCCAGCACGCCGATGCTGTACTCGAGCGAGCCGAGGACGGCGTCATCAATGACCTGTCCGGCGGTCCGGACGACGAAGACGTCACCAAGTCCGACGTCGAAGATAATTTCCGCGGCGAGCCGCGAGTCGGAGCAGCCGAAGATCACCGCGAAAGGATGCTGGGTTTCCACCAGGGAAGAGCGCCGGGAGGCGTCCTGGTTCGGGTGCGAGGATTCACTGTTGACGAAGCGTTCATTGCCTTCGCGCAGACGGCGCCAGGCCAGGGCAGGGGTCAGGTAAGTGGTCACGGCCCCACCTTACGGTGTGGGGCTCGCCGAGGGGGAAACGGTGACAGCGGGGTTACTTTCAAGGGACTTGACGACGGCGGCAGCCATGACCGCGAATTCGTCCAGCTGGGCGTCGCCGGCCAGCACAACGGTAGTGCCGCGGTAGGCGAGGACCATGCTCTTCTCACCCTTGCCTGTGTCATGGAGCTCCCAGTCCTTGCCGCCGGCGTTGCGTGTGCCGGTGACCGGGGCGTTCTTGGTCTGCTGTACGAGCCAGGTGGGGTTGGCCTTGCTGGCCTGAGTCAGGCCGATGAACTTTTCCTTCGGGGTCACGTACCCCACCTCCCAGGCCGCGACGCCCGTGCCGCCGGCCGCCGCCCAGCGGGCGTAATTCGGGTGGAATGTGTCGCCCACCGCGGGGGCCACCGGTGTGAATCCCGCCACACCGGCCGCGTCTTTGGCCACGGCGCTGACGTCGATGTTGGGGCGGAAGCCATCCGATTTCGGCGACGGATTCATCAGGACGAAGGGCAGGAACGCAGCGACGCTCACCAGCAGGGCGATGATCATGCCGAGCACCGAGGCGTTGGCCCGTTTCGCGGCGGCCGCGGGAATTACGGGCCTGACGGTCTGGCCGGCCGTCTCTGGGGCGGGGGCGGGAGCCTGCACACGGCTCGAGGGGGCGGACTGGTCCTGCGTATCACTCACCCTTCTATAGTCGCCCATGCGGGGTCCGAACTCACATTCGAAGCCGACGGCGGTGAGGCCAGCCGTCCGTTACGAGGCGGGGTCATCCTCCGCCCGGGCCCCTCGGCGGCGACTATGATCAGTTACAGAGGAATCACCGCGATGGTCGACTCAGTCCTAGCGGGCCCAATGATCGCCACTCGAAGAAGAGGTTCACGTGTCACCAGCGTCCATTAACCAGAAGTACTCAACGCTTTCCCCGTCGCTCGCCGTCGGAAGCGACGAGCCGGACCGCAACCTCGCCCTTGAACTTGTCCGCGTCACCGAAGCCGCGGCTATCGCCGGCGGCCACTGGGTGGGCTTCGGCGACAAGAACAAGGCGGACGGCGCCGCCGTCGACGCCATGCGTTCCTTCCTTCACACCGTCCACTTCAATGGCGTCGTGGTCATCGGTGAAGGCGAAAAAGACGAAGCCCCGATGCTGTTCAACGGCGAACAGGTTGGTGACGGCACCGGCCCCGAGTGCGACGTCGCCGTCGACCCCATCGACGGAACGCGCCTGACGGCACTGGGCATCAACAACGCCCTGGCCGTTCTGGCCGTCGCTGAGCGCGGCTCCATGTTTGACCCCTCCGCCGTGTTCTACATGGAGAAGCTGGTCACCGGTCCTGAAGCCGCCGACATGGTTGACCTGCGTTTACCCGTCAAGCAGAACCTGCACCTGATCGCCAAGGCCAAGGGCGTGAAGGTTAACCAGCTCAACGTCATGATCCTGGACCGAGACCGCCACCGCCCGCTGGTCGAGGAGATCCGCGAAGCCGGCGCGCGCACCAAGTTCATCATGGACGGCGACGTCGCAGGTGCCATCGCGGCCGCGCGCTCCGGCACCGGCGTTGATGCCCTCATGGGCATCGGCGGAACCCCGGAAGGCATCGTGGCGGCTTGCGCCATCAAGTCCCTGGGCGGCGTGATCCAGGGCCGGCTGTGGCCGACCAGCGACGACGAGAAGCAGAAGGCGATCGACGCCGGCCACGACCTCGAGCGGGTCCTGTCCACGAACGACCTCGTCACCAGCGACAACTGCTACTTTGCCGCCACCGGCATCACCGACGGCGATCTCCTGCGCGGCGTACGGTACAACAAGGAGAAGGTGCTGACGCAGTCGATCGTTATGCGCTCCAAGTCCGGCACCATCCGCTTCGTGGACGGCGAGCACCAGGCCAGCAAGTGGGAAGGCTACGCCCGCAAGAGCTAGCCCCTCGCTTTTCAGGGCGCCCGCCAGCGCCCTGCTAGCGCGAACTGGCAGCTAATGACCCAAATTCACCATTTGCGGGCGTTAGCTGCCAGTTCGCGTTTAAGCCGCAAGTTTCCCTGTGGATAACTCTTAATGCGGCCGGATTCGCCCCAGAATGAATCCATGTCGCGTAGCCCGGTTCCAGCCCAGATTCCTCACGGATCATTCCTTGCTGAGGATGCGGAGATGCTCGGGCTCAGCCGCAAACAGGTGAGCCGGGAAGGCATATTCACGCCGTCCCGCGGAATCAGGCTCCTGATGCACAGCACAGGAACGGTTGCCGACAATGTGCGTGCCTACTGCCGGCTGGATCCGGTATCAGTCCTCACCCATTCAACGGGCGCAAGGATCTTTTGCATTTGCCTGCCCGCGTGGCTGGACCACGACTGGCGAATCCATATCGCGCGTCCAGCTGATGGCTGGAAACCACGACGCCGGAATGTGGTGGGTCACCAACTGTCGTTCAAATCCGGTGAAGTGATGATGTTCGACGGGGTGCGCCTCACTTCGCCCGCACGGACATGGCTGGATCTAGCATCCCTGCTGAATGTCGATGAACTTGTGGCGGCAGGCGACTCGATCGTCGTCGGGCATGGTGATGAGTTTCCGGTTCCACGAACGCCTTTGGCAACCATCCCCGACCTGCAGAGGATAGTGGGCCACCACCCGGGCATGCGTGGCGTGAAAAAAGCGAGACTCGCCTTGGATATGATCCGGGTGGGTGCGGATTCAGCGCCGGAAACAATGATGCGGTTGGCGCTGGTGCGTGCAGGTCTCCCTGAACCTGCACTTAACGTTGTCCTGCGCAACCGTCTCGGACAACCGGTGGTTTGGCCGGACGCGGCCTACCCGGATCAGAGGATTGCCCTTCAGTACGACGGCGTGCATCACGGCGAGTCTGTGCAGTACCTCCGCGACATCGCGCGCCAAAGCCTAACTGACAGCCTGGGCTGGCGGGAGATCCGCGTTCAGAAAGGTGATCTGGAGGGTGCCCGGCCCTTCGTAGTTGAGAAGGTAAGAGCCGCTCTAGGTGGGCCTTCATGGGCTGCGGCCGCCGGCATGAACTGGCAGATGATGACCTCAAAACCAAGGTTTTAGGTCATCAGCTGCAAGTTCGCGCTCAGGGGGTGGAGCGCTTGATGAGGGCCTTGACGCCGTCGCGGAGCTTGCGCGCCACCTGGTAGGCAGCGTAGCGGGGCCGGTTGACGGGCAGGTCCCACGTGCCGGGGTAGGCGATTTCCCGGCCGCCGAACGACTTCTTGAACGCTGTGAACCCTGCCCACTTGTGGTCGGGCTGGTCGGCCGGGGCCACGCCCCACAGGTCAACGTGTTTCAGGCCCTTCTCCTGGGCATCGGCCATGAGCGTCACCAGGAGGGGAATGCCGGCGCTGAGTTTCCGGTGCGTGTCATCCATGGCCGCGTGGGCGTACGTCCGGGTGTCCGCGGAATCGTAGGCCAGCGCTGCCGCCACCGGGCCGCCGTGAAGGTCCGCGATGAACAGTGTCGCTGCGCCCGCGGGCATGAGGGACTGCGCCACCTGGGTCAGGTACTCGTCGCTTTGCGGTTTGAAGCCGTTACGGCGTGCCGTCATGTGCAGGAAATTCAGGAGGACACGAATGTCCTCGGGGTCCTGCGTGGAGCGGAACGTCACACCCTTTTTGTGGATGTTCCGGTACAGGTTCCGGTTGACCGGCTTCATCTCCGCGAGCACGTCTTTGAAGTCCCGTTCCAAGTCCACGATCCAGCTGAGTTCGGGCTGCTGGTTGACCGGGGCAGGCTGCAGGCCACGGCCCCGGAGCGCCGCCGGAGCAGTCTCCGGATCGAGGCCGGCCGTGACCGGCTCGATCCGGACAAACACCGCACCGCAGGACTTTGCCAGCCCCCGGAGGGCGGCCAGCGCGGCGTCGAACGCCTCAACCGACTCGGCCACAGGGCCGTAGGGCGCATACAGGACCTTGCCCGCGGGGTTCTTCTCCTCGATCGCCAGGAAGCTCCAGCCGGGGCCGGACTGCCGGTGGACGTGGCGGCCCAGTGACTTCTGGAAATCCTCCCAGGCCTTCGTTTGCAGGAAATACTCCACCGCGCTTACGCCTTCATGGAGGTGGTTACCGCAAAGGCTATGGCGTTCTCTGCCGAACCGGACACGGGATGGACGTTGACCGGCGCTTCCGAGGCCGGCAGGAAGGCGCTCTCGCCGTGGCCCAGCTGCAGGTCGCCCTTCGGCGAGTCGAGGAACACGGACCCGGCCACGACGATAATCACCGCTGCGCCCGACTGCGCCAGCGGAACAGGCCGGCCGTCCGGCTGCAGTTCGATCCGCTGGAGCTGGAACTCGCGGAAGGGCGGGAAGTACAGTTCCTGTCCGAGTTCGGAGGTTTCCGGCCGGAGCATGGGGAGGCCCACCGATTCGAAGACGATGGTGTCCAGCAGCTCGGGAATGTCGATGAACTTGGGTGTTAGTCCGCCGCGGAGCACGTTGTCCGAGGATGCCATCACCTCGACACCCAGGCCGTGCAGGTAGGCGTGGACTTTGCCTGCCGGGAGGTAAACGGCATCGCCGGGTTGCAGGGACAGCCGGTTGAGCAGCAGGGAGATCAGCACGCCGGGATCGCCGGGGTATTCGCTGTTGAGGCTCAGTACCGTGGACAGTTCCAGCTGGTAGGGAGCCATGGGCGCGCCAGAGGCCAGCACATCGACCACCCGTGAGGTAGCTTCGCTGACTGCCTCGCCGCCGGCGATCAGCCGTTCGAACGCAGACCTCAGCGCCTTCTCCTCCTCGGGCTGCGAGAGGTCGTCGATGACGTCCTTCAGAACCTGCGGGACGCCGTCCCCGGGAAGCTCAAGGCAGCCTGCCAGGTGAAGGAAGATGTCGCGGGACTTCTCCGGTGCACGGAACCCGCACAGCGACTCGAACGGGGTCAGCGCGAAAATCATTTCCGGCTTGTGGTTGTCATCATGATAATTGCGGTTCGCCGCGTCGGCCGGGATGCCGGCGCCGTTTTCGCGGGCGTAACCGGCTCTGGCCTGCTCAAGGCTCGGGTGCACCTGCAGTGACAACGGCTTCGCGGCGGCGAGGATCTTGGCCAGGAAGGGCAGCCGGGGACCGAATTCGGCCACCGAAGCCGCGCCCAGGAAATGGTCCGGGTCCTCATTGATGAGTGCGTCCAACGGCGTCGTGGTGCCGTCGGGCCGGATGGCCACCGACGGCGAGTCAGGATGGGCACCGATCCACAGCTCGGCTTCCGGACCGCCGGACTCCGGCCGGCCAAGCAGGCCGGCGATCGCCGTCGTCGATCCCCAGGCATACTGCCGCAGGACATTGTCTATCTGGTACACGCCTGGTGTCCCCCCTCTGTTGGTGTCAATGCTCAAAGCGGTGCGCACTGGCCGTTGGTGGCCACCAAATCGCGGATGGCCTGCTCGTTGCCCTCCCGCTTGAACTGGTCCAGCATCGCTTCCGTGATCGGTTTCCCCTCAGGCGTGGTGGTCACCGGCGTGAAGTCCGACGACGACGATGGCGACGGTGACGGTGCGGGGGTGGTGGCCGGAAGACCCGCCAGGGCGCCTGCCACGGGACCTGCGGCGGAGAGCCCGCTGCCGGGCACGGAACCCGGTTGAAGCAGCGTGTCTGCCGGCGCGGCGGCCGGCGACGATGCGGAGCTGGCGGAGGCGAGCAGTTTCTTGACGCGGTCGTGGATGACATCAAAGTCGGGCACCGTGGAGAAGGACGCCGCGAAGTCCGGTGGCCCGATAGTGAGCCGCTTGACGTCCTGGCCCTTGGCTTTCATGGCAAGGTCCACGAAACTGCCGAGCTGGCTGGAAGAGATGTTGGACTCCACCACCTTGGTGCCGGCATTGGCGATGTCCTCGAATTTTGCCAGCAGCGTTGCGGGATCCAGCTGTTTGAGCATGGCCTGCTGGACGCACTGCTGCCGCTGGATCCGGGCGTAATCGTCCACGAACTCGCGGGAACGGCCGTACCAGAGGGCGTGGTAGCCGTCCAGCTTCTGCTCGCCGGCCGGAATCCAGCCCAGCGGCATGCCGTGGATGCCGTTGGCCTCGTCAACCATGTCGCCGCTGATAGGCACCCAGCCGCCGGCCTTGATCCGGATGCCGCCCATCGCGTCAATCAGCTTCGCGAAGCCGTCCATGTCCACCAGCACATACGCCTGCACCGTGATCCCGAGGGTGCCGGAAACGGCTTCCAGGGTTGCCTGGGCTCCTGGATCCGCAACGCCGGGGTAGAGGTCCTTGTGCTTGTTCGTGACCTCGGTGTTGATGGCGTTGATGAGGCATTCGTCGCCGCAGTTGTAGCCGTCCGGATAGATCTTCCGCATGGGCGACCCCTGGCTGAACTGGGCGTTCTGCAGGTTTCGCGGCACAGAGATGATGGCGGTCTGGCCTGACTTGGCGTCGACGCTGAGCACGGACAGGCTGTCCGGGCGCCGGCCGGTCCGGTCAGCGCCGGCGTCGCCGCCCATCATGAGGAAGTTGTAGCGGCCGTCCACGGGGTCGATGGCCGGTCCGTTGGCGTTGAAGATGCTGCCGATCGCATTCCGGCTGACGTTGAGCAGGTAGGCGGCGTAGCCCAGCGATCCGCTGCTGACCACCATGGCGAGAACAAGGGCAATCACGACGGCGGGACGCTTCCGGGTGGGCAGCAGCACCGGCCGGATCAGCCGCAGGGTGTTGACGAACAGCACCAGCCAGCCCACCGCCAGCGCGGCAAGGACCAGCACGATGAGCAGCGAGGCCCCCGGATTGGCGATGATGTTGATCAGCAGCGTCCGGTTGATGAACAGCAGTGCCAGGGCCAGGACCGCGAGCAGCCAGGCACCCAGCGTCACACGCAGCGCGATCCGTCCCAGCTTGCGGTCCCCGGCCACGATCTGGGCGCTGCCGGGCACCAGCAGCGTGAGCAGGATCAGCAGGAAGGCGCGCTTGGTCCGGACGGGTTCAGCAGCGCTCGACGGGTTGCGGACGGGATCCGTCAGGAGGCCCTGGGACGGCAGTTCGGTGTTGGACATGGCAAATCCCTATCGGCTGCTCCGGAGAGCCACGTTCGCCTCGGAGAAGACTTCGTTGACTTTCTGGCGGAGGTTGGCGCCCTTCCGGCTCGCCACGTCGTTGAGTTCCTGGGCAAAGTCCAGAAGTTCCGTGCGGAGGCGGGCGGCAAGGTCGTCGGTGCCGGATGCCAGCATCCGGACGGCGAGCAGGCCCGCGTTCCGGGCGCCGGCGATGGAAACCGTGGCCACCGGAACCCCGGCGGGCATCTGCACGATGGAGAGCAGTGAATCCATGCCGTCCAGGGTCTTGAGCGGGACCGGAACACCGATCACGGGCAGGGGAGTGACGGAGGCCAGCATGCCCGGCAGGTGCGCGGCGCCGCCGGCGCCGGCAATGATCACGCGGAGGCCGCGCTCGTGCGCCGTCTGCCCGTAGCGGATCATCTCGGCGGGCATGCGGTGGGCGGAGACAACATCCGCCTCAAACGGAATACCGAACTCGGCCAGGGCGTCAGCGGCGGCCTCCATGACGGGCCAGTCCGAGTCAGAGCCCATGACGAGCCCTACGAGGGGGGAAGGGGCGCCGGTTTCCGGGGCTGCAGCGGATTCGGGGCTCATGGGTTCTCCTCGGTGGTGCCTGACGACGCGGCCGGCAGTCTGCCGTCACGGATGATGTTGGCCACAGTGGTGGCGCGCTGCCGGAGGGAGTCAACGTCCGCGGCGGACGCGCCCACCAGGTTGACGTGGCCGATTTTGCGGCCGGGCCGCACGGACTTGCCATAGCAGTGGACCTTGGCGGCCGGTTCTGTGGCCAGCGCTGCCGGGAAAGCGGAGAACAGGTCCTGGTTGTCCCCGCCCAGGAAGTTCTTCATCACAGCAACCTGGCCCAGGACATCGGTAGCGCCCAGCGGCAGGTTCAGGACCGCCCGCAGGTGCTGTTCGAACTGGCTGGTGACAGAACCGTCCTGTGTCCAGTGCCCGGTGTTGTGGGGGCGCATCGCCAATTCGTTGATCAGGAATCCGGCGCCGGTGCCCGGCGTCTCGAACATCTCCACGGCCATGACGCCGGTGACGCCGAGTTCATTCGCGATCCGGAGGGCGGCCTCCTCGGCGGCCGCAGCCACCTCAACGGAAATGTTCTGTGCCGGTGCGATCACTTCGTCGCAGACACCGTCCACCTGGATGGTGTGGACCACGGGCCAGGCACGCGAGTCGCCGTCGGGGGTGCGGGCCACGAGCGCTGAGAGCTCGCGGCTGAACTCCACCTTGGCCTCGGCAAGGAGCGGGCTCATCGCCTGGAACCAGTCGGCCGTTTCCGCGGCTTCCTCCGCGGAACCGACGATCCGCACGCCCTTGCCGTCGTAGCCGCCGCGCGGCGTCTTGAGAACCACGGGCCAGCCGATCCGGTCGCCGAAGCTGACCAGGGCCGCGACGTCGTCCACCGCGGCCCACTCGGGGTTCGGCAGTTCGAGGCGGTCGATGGCAGCGCGCATGACCAGCTTGTCCTGGGCATTGACCAGCGCATCCGGACCGGGCTGGACGTTAACCCCGGCTTCGATGAGGGCATAGAGGTGGTCGCCCGGGACGTGCTCGTGGTCGAAGGTCATCACGTCCAGGCCCTTGGAGAATTCCATCAGGTCCGTGAGGTCCTTGTAGTCACCCACGGGGGCATGGGGAACAGCGGAGACCGCGGATACGTCTTCGCCTTCAGCCAAAACACGGAGTTCAAAGCCTAGGGCGGTGGCGGCCGGGGCCATCATGCGCGCAAGCTGGCCGCCGCCAACCACGCCGATTACTGGAAAAGTCACATTTCCAGCCTACAGAAAAGCAGCGCGGTTGCTGTCTTTCATGGCTCTGAACGTCCACAAGTCGCCCGATTTTGGCCGCGCACCTGCCGATGAGTCCGTCCGGAGCAGGGCGCTCCGAGGATACTCCCGGCAAACGGGGCTAAAATGGGACCTTGGCCCAACGGCCCCCATTATTCAGACGGCCACGGAGGGTCATGATTAACACACTTGCAGAGCGCATCCGGGGACTCGCCTCGCTTTTCTGGCGCGAGGTCGCGAAGTTCGGTGCCGTGGGCGGTGTGGCATTTGTCATTGACAACGGGCTGACGTACTACCTGATGCATGGACCCATGACGGACAGTGAGGCCAAGGCCCGCTTCGTGGGCGCCACCGTGGCCACCATATTTTCCTGGATCGCCAACCGTCTTTGGACGTTCCGGCACCGCCGCCAGGCCAACGTCGTGCGTGAATTCGTGATGTTCATCCTCATCAACGGCATCGGCATCGGCATTTCCACAGGGTTTACGGCCCTGGCAAAGTACTCGCTGGGTGTCACGGACAAAAACATGCTCTTCTCCGCCGGCGTTGTGGGCATTCTGGTCGCCACGGTGGTCCGCTTCTTTGCCTACCGGTTCCTCGTGTTCAACCAGGAACTGGACCAGGAGCCGGAGTTCTCGCATGACCACGAGATCATCGAGGTGCACCACCACTCCGCCCAGCCGGCGGAGCGCGTCCTGGAACCGGACGTGGAGGACCCCGAGCGGCCCGTCCGCCGGAGTTAGGCGTCCGCCTGAGCTAGCAAGTTCACTCGCCGTGGATGCGTTCCGCCGTGAGAAGCTTCTCCGTCAGCTCCACATCGCCGTGCACCAGGACCACGGAGCCGTCGCTCTTCCACGCGCCAAGGGCGTTGGCCAGCGCAGCTTCCAGTCCGTCGGCTGCGCGCACCAGGAGCCTCGCGCTCGCTTCGTGTCCCGCGGCAAACTCCGCCAGGAGGGCTTCGTGCCGGATAGCCGCGCCGTCCGAGCTGCGGACCGCGGGTCCTCCCGGGTCGGGGTCGTTGTGGGCCATGAAGACGTCGCCGTGTGAGCGGACTTCCGCGGCGTAGTCGAGGACTCCGGCGGGAAGGTCGCCAGGCCACCGCATCGCCAGGGCCGGCAGCGGAACGGCAACGACGGCGTCGAATGCGTCCTCTGCCGCCGCCGGTTCGCACGTGGCGAGCAGGTCCGCGTCGCCGGGTCCAAGCACCACCTCCATGCCCAGCTGCCACGCGGCGAGAGCCCAGATTATCGATTTCCAATGCGCGGGCAGGTCCAGACGCAGCCGCGTCCCCGGTTCGGCGTCGAGTTCGTCCTGGAGCAGATTGCTGGTCTTTGCCACCCAGTTGTCCAGCACCCGCCCGGAGAGTTCCACCCGCTCCGCGTCGGGCCCGTACCAGGTCAGGCGGGGTGAGGTGGAGTGGCCCGAGCGCAGGGCCGTCATCAGATCAGTGGCCGGGATATTCATGGCTTCATCTTGCCACGCCTGCCCGCGTGATCTCCGGCACAAAAGTTTGTAGCTTCCTTTGCCGTAACACCCCGGAAGCCGGGAGAATTGCCGGGATTGTGCGCGCTCCCGGCATGATAATAAGGGTGCTGTCAAATTCCCGGGGCGCGCCACGCGGAGCTGAGAAAAAATTCCCGGGCGTGGCGCGCCGGCTGATTTACCCCGGCATTGATTATTATTCCGTCGCAGCTTGACTCCCCACTACTTACACACGTGTAATTAGGTATTGAAAAGCCGCGGCGAACTCACAGGAACACCACGTAGTGTCCTGGACGTCGGGCCGGGGGCCGCACTACTCAGGAGGGGACGCCATGGGGCAAGCGGAGCGTATGCATGATGATGCTGTTGTGGCCGGCCAGGCCACAGCAAAGTACAGGTCACGGGGGGTACCCAGCGACTGGTACGTGGATCCGGCCGATCCGGACGCCGCAGAGCGGTACAACGCGGACGCGTCTGCCTCGTTGCAGGACCAGGCCACAGCCTTCCTGGCCCAGCATGACGCCCTCCAGAATGAGTCCCTGCTGGCCGGACAGCCGGAGCAGGGCGAGGACGATTTCGATCCCCCCATGGAGATCCGGAACCCGGCATCATCCACCCTGGCTCAGCCAGTGTGGATCGGATTGCCCCTGGGGCAGGATTTCGACGACGAAGGCGAGCTCGGCTGGCAGACTGACGCTTTGTGCGCCCAGACGGATCCGGAGGCCTTTTTCCCGGAGAAGGGCGGTTCCACGAGGGACGCCAAGAAGGTCTGCGGTGCGTGCAGCGTACGGTCGCAGTGCCTGGAATATGCGCTGGCAAATGACGAGCGTTTTGGGATTTGGGGTGGCCTCTCCGAGCGTGAGCGCCGACGGCTGAGGAAGCGAGCGGTCTAATTCTTCAGGAAGTACACGTCACTGCCGTTGTGGTAGCCCACAACGGCAGTGATTATTTGCCCAGGACACTCTTAGCGCTGGCCGGACAATCCCGGCCGGCGGACGCCGTGATCGGGGTGGATACCGGTTCACAGGACAATTCCGCTGCCCTCCTGCGGCGCG
Organism: Arthrobacter sp. 05T423; assembly: GCF_056396245.1. Lineage (NCBI taxonomy): Bacteria > Bacillati > Actinomycetota > Actinomycetes > Micrococcales > Micrococcaceae > Arthrobacter > Arthrobacter sp. 05T423. The sequence goes on along the minus strand of NZ_JBFTLC010000004.1, from coordinate 75,780 downwards.
CCCTCGGCGAAGCCAACGTCACCACCGTCAATAACGGTAAGACCGGGATGGGCGCCGCCGTCCGCGCAGGGCTCGCCGCTTTTGCCCCCTGGAACCCTCAGGGCACGAGGGACCGGTCCGAATGGATCTGGCTGCTGCACGACGATGCCGCACCTGCCCCCGAGGCGCTGGCGGAACTGCTGCACGCCGTGGAGCGTGCACCCTCCGTTACGGTGGCAGGCTGCAAGCAGCTGGACTGGAGCGCCGGGCGGCGCCTGATCGACGTCGGACTGTCCACCAGCCGCTGGGCGGAGCGGCTCACGCTGATCGAAGCCGACGAACTCGACCAGGGCCAGTACGACGGACGTTCCGATACTTTCGCCGTCAACTCTGCCGGAATGCTGGTCCGGCGGGACATCTGGGAGCACCTCAAAGGCTTTGATCCTGCGCTTCCCGGCACCGGTGACGACGTCGACTTCTGCTGGCGGAACCGGCTGGCCGGACACCGCGTGGTGGTGGTTCCCAGCGCCAGGATGTTTCACGTGTCCCACCGCCCGCACGCCCTTGGCACGGCCTCTGCCGCGCACCGGGCACAGGTCCATCTGCGGCTAAAGCACGCCCCGCTGTGGGCGCTGCCGCTGCATGCTGTTGGCGCCCTCCTCGGCAGCCTCCTGCGGCTGGTCTTCAGCATCGCCGTGAAGGACCCCGGGTACGGCTTTTCGCAGCTCCTGGCCACAGCCGCGGCCCTCGCCAGGCCTGCTGCCCTCGCCCGCGGGCGGCGCAACGCTGCCCGCACCCGCCGCGTCCGCCGCTCCGTGGTCAAAGCACTCCAAACTGAACGGCGCGAAGTGTGGGGCCACCGGCGCTCCCTGATGGAGGCCCTGGGTGCAGACGACGCCCCGGCTTCCGAGGACAGCAATGACCCGCTGGAGGAACAGCCCAGCGGCGACTCGACGGACGACTTCGCAGCCCTGTCCACCAACGAGCGGGGCTGGGTGGGCAACGGTGCCGTCGCCGCGGCGATCCTCGCCACCGCAGCATCCTTCGCCGGCCTTGCCGCCCTATTCCAGGCCGACGCCGCCGCGGGTGGCGCGCTCCTGCCGGTCTCAGCCCGGCTGGAGGACATCTGGCACCACGCCTCCAGTTGGTGGATCGGGCTGGGCGCCGGACTTCCGGGGCACGGCGACCCCTTCGGCTATGTCCTCTGGATTCTCGGCCTGCTGGGCGGAGGAAACGCGAACGGCGCCGTCATCTGGCTGCTCCTGCTCGCCATGCCGCTCTCCGGCCTGGCTGCCTGGTTCGCCTCCGGTGCCCTGACCTCCTACCGCCGCTTCCGGCTGGCGGCTGCACTGGTCTGGGCAGCCGCGCCTGCCCTGCAGGTGGCCGTCAACCAGGGGCGCATCGGAGCCCTGCTGGCGCACCTCATGATTCCGCTGCTGGTCCTGGCGCTGCTGCGGGCCACCGGCTCCGCGCTTGGACGCTTCGCTCCCGTTCCGGACGGCTCTGCGGAGCAGCCGCCGGTCAAGCCCGGAGTCAACGGCACGCCGTCGTGGACGGCAGCGGCAGCCGCCGGCCTGGCGCTGGCGGTTATCACCGCCGCCGCCCCTTCGCTCCTGCTGCCGGCAACCGTCGTGATCATCGTCCTGGGCCTGCTGCTGCGCAAGCGCGGGCGAACCCTCTGGTGGGCGCTCCTGCCGAGCGCTGCCCTGTTCGTTCCGTTTGCCCTCTCCACCCTGGACCGGCCCCGGGCCCTGCTCGCCGACCCCGGCCTGCCGCTGCCCTTCGACGCCGCTCCGATGTGGCAGCAGATCCTCGGCCAGCCGCTCAGTTTCGACCCTGCCGGCGGTCTGTCCGGGCTGGCGCTCTTTTCCGGCGGCGGCGTCCCCTGGGCATTGCTGCTGGCCCTCCTGATCGGTGCACCGCTGCTGGCGCTGGCCGTTGCGGGGCTCGTCATTCCGGTCCGGATCCACCCGGACCGCCGCGGCCGCGTGGCCAGGGCCCTCTGGGTCGCGGCGCTGGTGGCGCTTGCCGGCGGGTGGCTGACAGCCCATGTTGCCACCGGGACCGGCCCGGAGGCGCTCGTGGTACCGTTCACCGGCCCGGCCGTTTCGGCCGCCGTGTTCGCACTGCTTGGGGCCGCCATCGTCGGCGGCGACGGACTGCTGACGCTTGCCGGTTCCCGGGACGGTGGGGCCGGCGCGGCCGGAACCGTGTCCCGCCGTGGCGGGGGAGCGCGGCACAGCGCCGTGGCCCGCGGTGCCGCGGCTCTGGCGCTGGTGCTCCTGCTCGCCGGACCCCTGGCCGGGCTGGCGGCGTGGACAGTGCAGAACGTTGTGCAGCCGGCCGATGCCGCAGTCCGCGCTGACACGGCGGGCCTTGGCACGCCCCGGCTCGTTGGCCCCACCGCCCCGCGGACGCTGCCCGCCACCGCCGTGGACCGCGGTGAGGGACCGGAGCAGACCCGGACGCTGCTGATCAGCACCAGCGAGGATGGAACGTATGGCGCCACCCTCATGCGCGGAGGCGGCACCACGCTGGACAGCCTCTCCACCATCGCCTCGGCCCGGGACATCCTGGGCAGCCCCGGGCAGGAATCGGTCCGCGACGATGACGAGGTCACCGCGGCTCTGCGCACCACCGTGGCAACACTCGTGGCTGCCCGCGGCGTCGACCCGCGGCCCGAACTGGAGCGGCTCGGCGTCGGCTTCGTCGTCCTGCGCGCCGCAGACACGGCTGCGCAGCTGACCGCCAGCCGGATGGACGCCGTTCCCGGGCTGGCGGCCGTGGGGCCCACCGATTCAGGCTGGCTCTGGCGCGTGACACCCCTGAACGCCGCTGTCCTGCAGCCCGCCGACGTCGCCCACCGGGTACGCATCGTGGACGGCAAGGGCGCCACGATCGGCCTGGTCCGGTCGGATCTGACCGGCGCGGATGCGTCAGTGCCCAAGGGGCCCGAGGGCCGGCTGCTGGTGCTCGCCGAGCGGGCAGATCCCGGCTGGTCAGCCTGGCTGGACGGCCACAAACTGACCTCCACCACCTCCGGCTGGTCCCAGGCGTTCACGCTGCCTCCGCAGGCAGGCCAGGTGACTGTCCGGTATGAAAGCCCGTGGGCGCTCTGGACCGGCATCCTCCAGGCCGCGGTAATCGGCCTGACGGTCCTGCTGGCACTGCCGATGCCGGCCCGGCGCCCCAATACCGGCCTGTCCAGGGACGAAGGCTCCCTGCGTAAGGAATACCAGAATGCATAAGGAAGAGAACGACGGCGGAACTCCCGGTCGCCGGGGCAGCGGTCCGGCAGGCCGGGCTACTGGAAGAGGTGCTGCCGGGAGCAGTGCTGCCAGAAGCAATGCCGCTGGGGCCAGCACTTCCGCAAGCCGTTCCGGCGGAGCCAGCCGCATTGCCGGCCGCCGCGGCATTGTGGCCGGACTGCTCTCCGCTGCGGCCATCCTCGCCGCCAGCGGAGGCCTTGTTGCGGCAACCACCCTTGCGCCGCAGCCGTCGGCAGCCAAGCCGCTGGACGTTGCGGAAGCGGCGGTGCCAGCCGGAAGCGTCCAGGACGTCTGCCCGGCTCCTGCCCGGCTCCTCGAAGGCACGCCGGTAGGAACCGACCCGCAGTTCAGCCCCGAATCGGCCACTGCCAAGAGCGCCGTGTCCGCGGCCGTGGTCAGCTCGGCGGGCAGCGCCCTTCCCGGCAGCGCGCTGTCCGCATTGAAGGGGTCCGAGCTGGTGCGGATCGCCAAGGCGCCCGGCTCGGCGACAGCTCCGGCAGGCTCCTCCGGTCTGCTCGCTGGCGTCGTCGAGGGCCAGACCGTGGACGACGTCAGCGTGCTCTCCGCCGACGCGCTGGCCAACCGGCAGCCGGCGGCGGCAGCCCTCATGACCTACACGGCAACTGACGGGGACCTCCAGGGTTCAGCGGCGGCGGCCTGCCAGACACCCTCAAACGACCTCTGGCTCAGCGGCGCCAACACCGCGCTGGGCCGCAGCAGCGTCCTCAACCTCACCAATGCCTCCACCACCCCCGCGACAGTGAACCTCGAGCTCTACGGGAAAGCCGGCCAGGTGAAAGCCTCCGGCAGCCGCGGCCTGCTCGTGGGACCGAAGTCGACCCGCTCGATCGTCCTGGCCGGTCTCGCTCCGGGCGAAGAACGGCTGAGCGTGCACGTCCGAAGTTCGGGCGGGCCTGTGAGTGCCCTGATCCAGCAGAGCGTGCTGCGGGGTCTGACCTCCGGCGGCTTGGACTTCATCGCGCCGGGGATCTCCGCAGCTCCCGCCCAGGTGGTCACGGGCCTCGATATCCAAGACTCCGGCGACGTAAAGACACTGACCGGCGAATCCGGTTTTGACGACGCCGGCCCGTCGCTGCAGATCACCGTTCCCGGCCCATCGGACGCCGTCGTGGAGGTCAAGCTGTTTGGCCGTGCCGGGCAGCAGGCCCTGCCGGGCGGAGGCGTTGTCACCGCCAAGGCCGGTTCCGTCACCGAGGTGCCCCTGTCAGGCGTTCCCGCCGGCCAGTACACCGTCTCGGCCACGTCGGATGTCAGCATCGTGGCCGCCGCGCGCGTGAGCCGGGGACTGAAAACCAGCCAGAGCCTGGACTTCGCGTGGTCGCCTGCCACGGACCAGCTGGGCAGCCAGCACGTGGTCCCGCTTCCCCAGGGCGGGGAGCGGCTGCTGGTCTTCGGCGCCCTCGACGACAGGGCCACCATTTCCTACACCCCGATCACGGCCGACGGGAAGCTCCGCACCGCGGCCACCGCAGACATCGCCGCCGGCACCACCACAACCCTGAAGGCAGCCGACCGGATCGGGAACTCGGCCGTCGTCGGATACCTGGTATCCGCCTCCGGCGGAGCGGCCTACGGCACGGTGCTGCTGGAACGGGAAGGCCGGAACGACGTCTCTACCGTAGCCATCGCGCCGGGCGCAGAGGGACAGGAAAAGGTGCCGGTGACGCTGGGTTACTAAGGGCGGATGTCCGCTGCCTAGTAGCGCCGGCGGTATACCGGATCCAGGGTTTCCGGGGCCACGCCCAGCATTTCGGCGGTGTGCTCCACCACCACGTCATGCACCAGGTCCTGGAGTTCCTCCTTGACCGGGCATGCCTGCTCCACCACGCGGCGGTACAGCGTGATGGTGGGGCCCTCGTCCTCGGTGGCAGGGGTGTAGCAGCCCAGGGGAGCGGGTGAGCCGTCGGCCAGAAGCTGTTCCAGGTTCGGCGGGATCTCGTCCACGGCGAACCGGACGCCGTCGAGCGGCTTGCCCCAGATGTCATGGAGCCGCTGGGCGGAGTCCATGACCAGTTCGTCGAACCGGTCGGAGCGGCTCCGGTAGCCGGGGAGTGTGGGCAACAGCAGTTCGCCGCGCAGGCCGCGGCCGTGCCGGTTGCGCCGGCGTTGCGCGAAGCTCCGGCCAGCGGGAGCCTCGGCGGAGTCCCTGGGAGCTTCCGGGTCAGCCAACCGGACCGTAAAACCCGAAGCATGGTGCGATGACTGCATATACAGACTTTAGACCCGCCGAATGATTTGCGCGACATAACCCGGCCTGTGCGCCGCGGCCTCGGCGCGGCCCGCCGTCAATGTCGGGAATTCGGTCCTTGGCGGAGTATTCTGTGTTTTCGTGGGTGCAATACGTCAGTGTTCCAGGTCAGCCTGCCGCCAGTCTGCGGTGGCCACTTTGACGTACGTCTACGCGGACTCCACCGCCGTCCTCGGCCCCCTGGCCACCTACGCGGAGCCGCACTGCTACGATCTGTGCGAGCAGCATGCTGGCTCGCTGACCGTTCCCCGTGGCTGGGAAGTTCTCCGCCTCGCCATGCCCTCGCAGCCGCCGCAGCCCGGCCCCGACGACCTTCTCGCCCTGGCCGACGCCGTCCGCGAGGCGGCGTCCCGCCCGGCGTCCCCGGGGCAGCGCGCCGCGCACTCGGCACTGGAGGCGCCCGCCGCCACCGAAGGCACCCGCCGCGGCCACCTGCGCATCCTGCGCGAACCGTCCTGACGCCGAACTGACGGTAGGCTGGAAGCTGAAATCCGTCAGCCACAGCGCTTGCCCAGCAGGGAGCATCCACCATGCCAAAGATCAGTCCTGAACTGTTGTCCGTCCTGCGGTGCCCGGTCACCGGATCGGCACTGACCCAGGAGGGCGAGGAACTCGTCTCCACGTCGGCGGCGGAGAGCGGCGAACGGCTGCGGTACGCCATCGAAGACGGCATTCCGCTGCTGCTTCCCCCTGAGCTCCGGGCTGCGGCCACCGCCGCCCGGTCAGACCAGCACGACGCCGGCCCCGCAGCGGCCGCCCCCACCGCCTAACACCCAGCCAGCACCGCAGAAGGCTAGACGCCGGATACAGCAAAGGATTCCCATGACGTTCGATTACAAGGTTGCCGACATCTCCCTGGCCGAGGCCGGGCGCCACCAGATCCGCCTCGCCGAGCACGAGATGCCGGGGCTCATGTCGCTGCGACAGGAATTCGGACCCAGCCAGCCCCTCAAGGGCGCGAGGATCGCCGGGTCGCTGCACATGACCGTGCAGACCGCGGTGCTCATCGAGACCCTCACGGCGCTCGGCGCCGAGGTCCGCTGGGCCTCCTGCAACATCTTCTCCACCCAGGACGAGGCCGCCGCCGCCGTCGTCGTGGGCGGCGGCACGGTAGAGGACCCCCAGGGCGTTCCCGTGTTCGCCTGGAAGGGCGAAACTCTGGAGGAATACTGGTGGACCGCTGAGCAGATCCTGACCTGGCCGGGCGCTGACGCCAACCCAGAGCTGGGCCCGAACATGATTCTCGACGACGGCGGCGACGCCACGCTGCTGCTGCACCGCGGCGTGGAGTTCGAAGCAGCCGGCGCCGTTCCGGCCGCCGCTGCGAACGACCCCGAGGAATACGCGATCGTTCTCGGCGTCCTGCGCCGGACGCTCGCCGAGGACCCGAAGAAGTGGACGCGGCTCGCCGCCGGGATCCACGGCGTCAGCGAGGAAACCACCACCGGCGTGCACCGCCTCTACCAGCTCGCCGAACAGGGCAAGCTGCTCTTCCCGGCCATCAACGTCAACGACTCCGTCACCAAGAGCAAGTTCGACAACAAGTACGGCATCCGGCACTCCCTGCCGGATGGCCTCAACCGCGCCACCGATGTCCTGATCGGCGGCAAGGTCGCCGTCGTCTGCGGCTACGGCGATGTCGGCAAGGGGGCCGCCGAGGCACTCCGCGGACAGGGCGCCCGCGTCATCGTCACCGAAATCGACCCCATCTGTGCACTTCAGGCAGCCATGGACGGCTACCAGGTGGCCAAGCTGGAGAGCGTGCTGGACCAAGGCGACATCTTCATCACCACCACGGGCAACAAGGACGTCATCATGGCCGAGCACATGGCCGGCATGAAGAACAAGGCCATCGTGGGCAACATCGGCCACTTCGACAACGAAATCGACATGGCCGGCCTCGCCCGGATCCCCGGCATCCGCAAGGTGGAGATCAAGCCCCAGGTCCACGAATGGGTCTTCGGCGGAGACTCGGCCGACAGCACCCGGTCCATCATCGTCCTGTCCGAAGGGCGCCTGCTGAACCTGGGCAACGCCACCGGCCACCCGTCATTCGTGATGAGCAACTCCTTCGCCAACCAGACCATCGCCCAGATCGAGCTGTTCACCAAGAAGGACCAGCCCGAAGGCGAGCGGGAATACGACAACCAGGTCTATGTGCTGCCCAAGATCCTCGACGAGAAAGTGGCGCGGCTGCACCTCGGCGCCCTCGGTGTTGAACTGACCGAACTGTCCAAGGACCAGGCCGACTACCTGGACGTGGACGTGGCAGGTCCGTTCAAGCCGGAGCACTACCGCTACTGACAGTCACCCGCAACGGCGCACACCAGTGCGCCGTTGCGGCCGCAGTGCGCCGTGGCAACCCGGCGCGCCGCAGGCCACCGCGTCAGCGGTAGCAGCGCTCTGCGATAAAATTTGACTGGTCAGCGTTACGGCTGGGCACACGGATGTATGCCGGTCGGCAGCCCGGGGGGACACGGAGAAACCAGTCATGACGGAAAAGAACAACCGGAAAACCGGCAAGATCATCGCGGTCGTTGCCATCTGTGCTGCCGTTGCCGCCGGTGGAATCGGCGTCGCCACCGCTCCCGGCTGGGCCAACCCCGCACCGCAATCCGAGGCGTCCAGCCCCGTCCGCAACGAGCCCGGCCTGGCCGCGCCCGTCGTCAAGGCCGTGGAACTGGGCGTGACACCGCTCGATGGCGCCAAGGGCGTCAACCCTGCCGTGGCGCCATCCGTCAAGGCAGTCAACGGCCGGGTCAAGGACGTTGTGCTGGCACCCACGGCCGAAGGAGACCCCGTCAAGGGCACCGTCAGCGCCGACGGCAGCACGTGGACGGCCGAGGACCCCCTGCAGTTCAACACCCCGTACAGCTACAGCTACACCATCGTGGATGGGGCCGGCCGAGAAACCAAGAAGGCCCAGACGTTCACCACCGTGGAGCCCGCCAACGAAGCGGACGCCGCCGTGTACCCGGAGAACGGCTCCACGATGGGCGCAGGGCAGCCCATCGACATCGTGTTCAGTGAACCGGTCACCAACAAGGCGGCGGTGGAAAAGGCCGTCAAGATCGCCGTTTCCTCCAAGCAGCCAGTCGCCTGGCACTGGTACTCGGACCAGAAGGTGCGCATCCGCCCCCAGAAGTTCTGGGCGTCCAACACCCGGGTCAGCATGGACATGAAGCTGTTCGGCGTGGACTTCGGCAACAGCATGATCGGCAACTTCAACGCCAAGGTGCAGTTCAAGGTCGGCCAGCAGCGCCTGGCAGTGGTGGACGACGTCACCAAGACCATGAAGGTTTACTTCGACGGCAAACTGGTCAGGACCGCGCCTGTCACCCTGGGCGGCCCCGACTGGCTTTCCCCGTCCGGCTACGCCGTGATCATGGAGCAGGAACGGCACTCCAAATTCAACGCCGGAAGCATCGGCCTGAAGCCCGGTGACAAAGGGTACTACGCGCCGCTGACTGTGGAGTATGCCAACAGGCTTACGTCCTCTGGTGTCTATGTCCATCAGGCGCTTGAGTCCGCATGGAGCTACGTGGGCGTATCCAACATCTCCCACGGCTGTGTGGGGCTGCTGCCCCTGGACGCTGCATGGTTCTTTAACAACATGAAGTCCGGCGACGTGGTCCAGGTCCTGAATACCGGCGCCGCCCCAATCGAGCCGCTCGAGGGCTACGGCGACTGGAACATCCCCTGGGCCCAATACGCCAAGCGGTAGGCGCCACCAACCGAGCACCCGGGGCAGCGGGCCGGACGCTAGCTGTCCGGGGACGCCGTGAACGGCAGCCGGTGCAGCCGTTCGCCGATCCTGTTGCTTGCTGTCCGTGCCGCGCCCAGGCGCCGGAGTTCCCGTGTCCGGCGTTCGGCCAGCACGGCAGCCAGGTAGTCGTCAGGAGTGGTTCCGGGCGGCGGCGACGGCGCCACATACCCGGATATCTCGGTGGCCAGCGCTGCGGCCATGCCGCTGCGTGACAGCGGCGACATCCGTGGCGCCTGGCGCATGAACTGGGCGGCGCGCCGTCCCACGGCATCCGGCATCCGGCCGATGTCTGCGGTTTCGGCCCAGGCGGCCAGGTGCCGCGGAGTCAAAGCGACGATCGCGGGTTCCACCGGGACCCGCCGCCGCAGCGAATAGGTGCCCGCAACGATGTCGCCCAGCCGGCGGGACCTGCCGTCAAAGAGGGCGACGGCGATGGCAACCCCGCCGAAGGTCAGGTAGATCTCCAGGAAGCCGATCAGGGCCCTGATGACCGCGTGCCGGAAACGGACGGCCCCGCCGTCGTCACGCACTATCCTCAGCCCGGCCGCCATTTTCCCGAGCGAGAGGCCCCGGCTCAGGGTCTCCACGGTTGCCGGGACAATGACGAAGCACAGAACCACGCTGACCAGGGTGAGTGCTCCGGCGGCGGCTTCGTCCAGTTCATCCCGGGCTGCGCCCACCGCCATCAGTGTTGCTATCAGCAACGCGCCATGCACCAGGATGTCGAGCAGCAGGCCGAGGGCGCGGGCCGCGAAGGACGCCGGACGGAGTTCAAGGACAACTGCCTCGCCCGTGATGAGTGGACTCAATTCCTGCCCCAAACGTCGTTCCGCCACCGGTCGCCTAAGTCTAGTTCGCGGCAGGCTAGGGTAGGAGCGTGGACATGGACGCCTTCTCCGCCGTCAACTCGGACACATGGTCGCGGCTGCACCACTTGGCGAACAAGCGGCGCCTGAGCGGTGCCGACGCCGATGAACTGCTGCGCCTGTACCAGGTGACCTCCGCCCACCTCTCCCTGCTGCGCTCCACCGCGCCGGAAAGTGGCCTGTCCGCGTCCCTTTCCGCCACGCTGGCGCAGGCCCGCACCCGCTTCACCGGTGCACGGTCGAACTTCATGGCAGACCTGGCGCAGTTCTTCGTGCTGGCGCTCCCGTCCGCCTTGTACCGGATCCGCTGGCTGACCGTGGCCTGCGGCGCCGCGTTCTGCCTCGTCGGCTGCGCCTACGCCCTCTGGATAGGCACATCTCCCGAGGCCCTGCGTGCCGTTGCCTCGGAAGCGGAAGTCCAGCGGTATGTGGACGAGGACTTCATCGACTACTACTCGGAGAATCCCGCGGCGTCGTTCGCCGGCGCAGTCTGGACCAACAACGCCTGGATCAGCGCCCAGGCCGTGGCTCTGGGCATCACCGGTTTCTGGGTACCCATGATTCTGTTCACCAACGCCCAGGGTGTGGGGGTGGCCGCCGGGATGTTTGCCGCGGTGGGCAAGACGGACGTCTTCTTCAGCTACATCCTGCCGCACGGCCTGACGGAATTGACCGCAGTGTTCGTAGCCAGCGCCGCCGGGCTGAGAATCTTTTGGGCCATGGTGTCCCCGGGCCCCCGGACCCGGTCCCGGGCCGTCGCAGCGGAGGGGCGGTCCATGATCACGGTGGCGCTGGGCCTGGTCCTGGTGCTGTTTGTCTCGGGCCTTGTGGAGGGCTTTGTTACACCGAGCACGTTGGCTGTGTGGGAGAAGATCAGTATCGGCGCGGCGGTGCTGGCGGCATACTGGTTATATGTGCTGGTCTGCGGGGGACGGGCCCACCGCGCCGGCGCACGCGGCGACCTGGGCAGCCAGGACGCCGGCTATACAGAACTTGCAGCCTGATTAATACCGCCAGCTGATTATTCCTGCCGGTGGCGGGGTGGCACATCGTGGTGCCGGAGTGCCTGACGGTAGGCTCTTGGGGAGATACAAAGCGCTGCCTGGCTCCGGCATTCCCGGTGACCACGGGGCGTGGACGCCTACGGAAGTGAAGCTGCAGTGAAAGACAATTCTCCGACCCCGTCCGGACGCCTTGATCCGCGGCTGGATCCGGCGGCCACCCCCGCCCTGGATCCCGCGGAGGATTCCGACGTGCCGGCATTTGAATGGATGAAGCCCGCATCTGCAGCACGCGCCGCCCAAGGGGCTGGCCCCGCCGGTCCGGAGCCAGCCCAGGCAGGAGCCCCGGCAGCAGGTTCGTCAGCAGCCCAGCCGGGCAGCCGTGCCGACCGCAAGGCGGCAGAGGCGGCCGCCGCGGACAGTGCCGAGACAGTCCGGGACTCGGATCTGGACCGGGACACCGGTTCTCCCGCCGGGGGCGCCCGCTTCAATGAAGCCGCGCCTTCCAGTGAAAACTCGCCTTTCCGTGAACCATCGCCTTTCCGTGAACCATTGCCCACGTCCGCCCTCCAGGTCCGTCCGCCGCAGGAAGAAGTGGAGCGCCGCAACGCGGAGCGCGAGCAGGCAGCCAGGGCCAAGCCGGTGCTGCCCCGGTTCCTGCAGGTCCTGCTGGCCATTTTCTACCCCGTGATCCTTCTGGTCCTTGCGGTGCGCGCCGTGACCAGCCCCCTCTTCCTCTGGGTCGAATACCACCGGCCCGGTTTCCCCGGGGACGGTTACGGCTTCAACGCGGACGACCGCATGACGTACGGCTCCTACGCCGTGGACTACCTCAGCAACTGGTCCGGTCAGCGCTATTTGGGCGACCTGGTTAACCGGAGCGGCGAAAAGCTGTTCAAGGACGGCGAGGTCAGCCACATGGCCGACGTGAAGCTCGTCTTCCTGTCCACCTTCGGAGCCGGGGCACTGCTCATCCTGATCAGCATCTTCGCGATCATCTACCTGCGGCGGCGCACGCCCGGCGGAGTCCGGCGCGGGCTGTTCGCCGGCTCCATTGTGACGCTGGTGCTCATCATCGGCCTGGGCACACTCGCCGCCCTCGGGTGGGAGCAGTTCTTCACCGAGTTCCACCGCATCTTCTTCGCTGCCGGCTCCTGGACCTTTGCCCTGGAGGATACGCTGATTCGGCTCTTCCCCGGGCAGTTCTGGATCGACGCCGGCCTGGTCATCGCCGCGCTCGTCCTGATCACGGCGGTGGTGACGCTGATCCTGACTTGGCCCACCCGCAGGCGCCGCGGACTTGCCCCGGCCCGGAAGGGCCGCAAGGGCGGCGATGTTGAGGGCGACACCGAGGGCAGCGACGTCTCGGAGGAAGCCCGCGCTGAGAACGCTCCGGAGGCAGGCACAATCCGTCCCGCCTAGCAGAAACCCCTGCACGGCAGGGCAGCTCAGCCGTACAGTTGCTCGATTTCCGCCTCAAAATCCCTGACGACGGCGGCCCGCTTGAGTTTGAGGGAGGGCGTCAGGTGCCCGGACTCCGCCGTGAAGGCGGCATCCAGAACCCGGAACTTGCGGATGGATTCCGCCTTGGAAACAAGGCTGTTGGCCTCGTCCACCGCTTCCTGGATGGCGCTACGGACCGCTGGATCCGTACGGGCTTCCGCGGGGCTTAGCAGCGGAACACCGCGCGCCGAGCACCAGTGCTCCAGGCCTTCCGGGTCAAGGTCAACCAGGGCGGTAACAAACGGCTTTCCGTCACCCACCACCACGGCGTGGCCCACCAGTTGGTGTTCGCGGATCTTCTCCTCGAGCGGCCCGGGCGCCACGTTCTTTCCGGCGGCCGTGATCAGCAGGTCCTTCTTGCGGCCCGTGATGGTGAGGAACCCGTCGGCGTCCAGGGAACCCAAATCCCCGGTGCGGAAGAAGCCGTCCGTGAACGCCTCGGCGTTTGCGGCCGCGTTGGCGTGGTAGCCCTTAAACACGCCGATGCCCCTGACCAGAACTTCACCGTCCTCGGCGATTCGGATGGTGGTGCCCGGCGCCGGGATCCCCACCGTGCCCACCCGGGCGAGGGCCGCGGTGTTCACCGTGCAGGGCGCCGTTGTCTCCGTCAGGCCGTAGCCTTCGAGCACCGCTATCCCCGCACCCCTGAAGAAATGCGCGTCGCGGGCACTCAGCGGGCTCGCGCCGGAAACAGCGTACTTCATGCTGCCGCCGAACACCTGGCGCAGCCGGCGATACACCAGGCGGTCGAAGAGTGCGTGTTGCGCCCGCAGCACGGTGCCCGGGCCGGTGCCCGCTCCGCGCGCGGCGGCATCCGCGGCTTCCGAGTAACGGACCGCCACCCCGGCGGCGGCACTGAACAGCCGCGACTTCCCGGCATCCTTCGCCTTCTGCTCTGCTCCGGCATGGACCTTCTCGAAGATGCGGGGGACGGCCAGCAGGAAGGTCGGCCGGAAGGTTTCCAGGTCATCCAGCAGCTGGGCGGCTCCGGAGCTGTGGCCGAGAGTGACTCCGGCGCTCAGGCACACCACCTGGACGGCCCGGGCCAGCACGTGGGCCAGCGGCAGGAACATCAGGGTCCTGGCATTCTCCTGCTGCAGCAGTTCGGGCAGGAAGACCACGATGTTCCTGGCCACAAGGGCGAAGTTTCCATGCGTGATCTCGCAGCCCTTGGGCCGGCCGGTGGTGCCGGAGGTGTAGACCAGGGACGCTACGTCCGGGAGCGCGGCTGCCGAGCGGTGCCGCTCCAGTTCGGCGTCCGTCACCCCGGCCCCCGCGGCGGCAAGGCTGGCAAGGTTGGGGGCGTCGCCGTCGTAATCCATCCGCACCACCGGCACCAGGCGGCCGGCCAGAACGCTGGAGGCGGACAGCACCTGGTCCAGCAGCGCCGCCTTCTGGCGGTCCTCAACGAAGACCCGCCCGGCGCCGGAGTCGGACAGGATCCACTCCACCTGGCTTGGCGACGAGGTCTCGTAGACAGGCACGGTGACGCCGCCGGCAAACCAGATGGCAAAATCCACCAGCGTCCACTCGTAGCGGGTGGCCGAAAGAACCGCGACCGTGTCGCCGGGCGCCAGCCCTCCGGCAATCAGGCCTTTCGCCAGGGCTGTGACTTGGTCAAGGAAATGTCCGGCCGTGATGTTCTGCCAGCCGCTGGCGTCCCGGCGGGCGTAGACAGCGTGCGAAGGATTCTGCCGGTAGCAGTCCAGGAGCAGGTCGGTGACGTTGCTGCTGTCCTCCAGGGCAACCATCAGTTCCGTGCTTGCTTCCCTCACAGGGGGGTCTCCATTCCGTTGATGATCACGTCCGGGGTCCACCTGCAATCGTGCCTTAGATCCAGGAGGGCATCCACATCCTGAGCCGCCAGTCCTGGTACGTGATCATTTCGGCCGTCCACACGGGGTAGAAGAAGGACGAGATTAGAACCGCCGCCACGAGGAACAGGGCCACCCCGTACAGCCCCGAGCGCCGGCGCCACGGCGGGTCGGTTGTCTTTCCCAGCACCAGGCCCAGGCAATACACCAGCGCCAGGACCAGGAACGGCTCGAAGGACACCGCGTAGAAGAAGAACATGGTGCGTTCCGGATACATGAACCACGGCAGGTAGCCGGCGCCGACGGCGGCCAGCACCGCCCCGGCGCGCCAGTCGCGCCTGCCCGCCCACCAGAAAAGAAGGATGACGAGCGAGATGGCGGCGCTCCACCAGATCAGCGGGTTGCCGACCGACAGGATGGCAGAGGTGCAGTTGGCGAAATCGCAGCCCGGAGTGCCCTGTTTGGGGGACTCGTAGAAGAACGAGGTGGGCCGGCCCATGACCAGCCAGCTCCAGGCGCTCGCCTCGTACGGATGCTCAGAGCTGAGCCCCTGGTGAAACTTGTAGGCCTCAAGGTGGTAGTGGGCCAGGGACCGCACGGAATCAGGCAGCCAGCCCCACTCCGCGCTGGGGTTCGTCTCAGCCCACCGCCGGTAGTAGGCATCCGTGGACCGGAACCATCCGGTCCAGGTAGCGGTATACGTCACCGCGGCCACCGGTACGATGCTGGCGAACGCGAGGAGGCCGTCCTTGATGATTCCGGCGCTGATCCAGCCGCGGACGCCGGCGCTCCGGCGGGCGCTCAGGTCCCAGAACACCGTCAGGAGCCCGAAGCCGGCCAGGAAGAACAGGCCCGACCACTTGGTGCCGACGGCAAGGCCCAGACAGATGCCCGCAGCAATCCGCCACCAGCGGACTCCCAGCCACGGGCCGGACAGCAGCTGGCGGGTGGACGGCCTGCCGGTGGGGGAGGCGGCCGCCTGCCGGCTGAGCCTGGTGGCCATCCGGCGCCGGCCGTCGTCGCGGTCCAGCAACAGCGCGCCGAACGCCGCCAGGACCCAGAACATCAGGAAGATGTCCAGCAGCGAGGTGCGTGACATGACGAGGTGGTGGCCGTCGACGGCGAGCAGCAGTCCCGCTGCCGCTCCCAGGATCAGCGAGCCGAACAGCTTCTGGGCGATCAGTGCGAGGAGGGCGACGGACAAGGTGCCGGTCAGCGCCGCGGCGAACCGCCAGCCGAAAGGGTTGTCTGCCCCGAAGAGCCACATGCCGGCCGCGATCATCCATTTGCCCACGGGCGGGTGCACAACGTATTCGGGGGTGTTGAGCAGAATGTTGGGGTTGCCGGCCACGAACGCGTCATTTGCCTTGTCGGGCCAGCTCCGCTCGTAGCCGCTCACCAGCATCGAGTAGCCGTCCTTGACGTAGTACGTCTCGTCAAACACGAGGCTCCGGGGGACGTCCAGCCGGACGAACCTCAGGACCCCTCCCACAGCAGCGGTGAGGGCCGGAACCAGCCAGAACCATAGCCGGAGCGACGGCGGGTAGTCCCGCCAGGTGCGGATGCCGCCGATCAGGCGGCGGCTGAGGGCCTCGGCCGTGAATGCTTCGGAGGGGCGGCTGATCCAGCGCTTTCCGTGCGTCCCGCGGCCTTCCGTGGCGGGTGCGGAGGGCGGGGTACTTGGTGGTTCGGCCCCGTCAGGCCGCACGGAGGTCTGCGTCACGAGCCCATGCTACCGTTTGCGGTGCAGGAGTTGGCCGGGCGGCAGGGCTCGGAGCAGGCCGGGCGGCAGTAGGCTGGATCCGTGGACCATGAAGCGAGCACCGCCCCCGTCAGCAGTTCCGGCCCCTCCAGCAGTTCAGAACAGGCCCGCAGTTCAGAACCGGCCGGCAGTTCAGAACCGGCCGGCAGTTCAGAACCGGCCGGCAGGTCCGAACCTGTTGGCACCGATGGCAGAGCGGAGCGGGACGTCCGTGGCGGCGGTCCGGGGCGGATTGTCCTTGCGGCAACGCCCATCGGCAACGTGGGCGACGCTTCCGCCCGGCTCGTGGAGCTGCTGGCGACGGCGGACATCGTGGCAGCCGAGGACACCCGGCGCCTGCACCGCCTTGTGCAGAGCCTGAACGTCGCCGTCAGCGGGCGGATCGTCAGTTACCACGAGCACAACGAAGCCACCAAGACCGCGGAACTCCTGGAGCAGGTCCGTTCCGGGAAAACGCTTGTCATGGTCACCGATGCCGGCATGCCCGCGGTCTCCGACCCCGGCTTCCGGCTGGTCGAAGGGGCCGTGGCCGCCGGCCTCACGGTCACGGCCGTGCCCGGGCCCTCCGCCGTCCTCACCGCCCTGGCCCTGTCCGGACTGCCCACGGACAGGTTCTGCTTCGAAGGGTTCCTTCCCCGGAAGGCCGGCGAACGCTCCGCCCGCCTGGCGGATCTCGACGCCGAACGGCGCACCATGGTCTTCTTCGAGGCGCCGCACCGGCTTGAGGCCATGCTGCGGGCGCTGCACGATCGCTTCGGTCCGGACCGGCGCGCGGCGGTGTGCCGGGAACTCACCAAGACCTACGAGGAGGTCCTCCGCGGTTCACTGCGCGACATGCTGCAGTGGGCGGAGGCCAACGAGGTGCGCGGCGAGATCGCCGTCGTGGTGGCAGGCGCACCGGAGCGCGCGCCCGGTTCGCCCGAGGACGGCGTGGCTGCCGTCAACGAACTCGTGGCAAAGGGCGTCCGGCTCAAAGAAGCGGTAGCGGCCGTCGCCGAGGAAACCCGCGTCAGCAAGCGGGAACTGTACTCCGCCGTGCTCGCGGCGCGCTGACGTTACCGCCCTGGTGCACTGATCCCAGCCTGCGCCGTGGGGCCGCCCCATACCCCCGGCAGCGCCGTCCGGGCGGCGGCTGTGCAGCTGCACAACAAATGGCGGAACCGGCAGTGCGCCGATGCGTAGACACTGCGGAGACGCCGGCAGTACCGTGGCATTAATCCAGCCAAGCATGCAGCGGGCGGCAGGCGGCGGCAAGCCGTGTGCAGGAGCTGCACATAACCGGCAATCCGATTGCTGACGAGGGAGTCACCGTGTCTGTTACTACACAGTCCACTGCCACCGCAGAACGCGAAAGCGAATTGCTCGCGTCTGTTCCCACCGGCCTGCTGATCAACGGCGAGTGGCGTCCGGCGGCGTCGGGCAAGACGTTCGACGTCGAGGATCCCGCCACCGGGAAGGTGCTGCTGAGCATCGCCGACGCCGGCGCCGAGGACGGCGCCGCTGCCCTGGACGCGGCTGCCGCAGCGCAGGAGTCCTGGGCCAAGGTCCCTGCCCGGGAGCGCGGGGAGATCCTGCGCCGAGCCTTCGAGCTGGTCACCGAGCGGGCCGAAGACTTCGCGCTGCTGATGACCATGGAAATGGGCAAGCCGCTGGCCGAAGCACGCGGCGAAGTCACCTACGGCGCCGAGTTCCTGCGCTGGTTCTCCGAGGAAGCCGTCCGCGCCTTCGGCCGTTACTCCGTCTCCCCGGACGGCAAGTCCCGGCTCCTGGTCACCAAAAAGCCGGTGGGCCCGTGCCTGCTGATCACGCCGTGGAACTTCCCGCTGGCCATGGCCACCCGCAAGATCGCCCCCGCCGTGGCCGCCGGCTGCACGATGGTGCTGAAGTCCGCGAACCTCACTCCGCTGACCTCGCAGCTGTTCGCCGCCGTCATGCAGGAGGCGGGCCTGCCGGCGGGCGTCCTGAACGTGATCCCGACCTCCACGGCAGGTGCCACCACCGGCCCGCTGATCAAGGACCAGCGCCTGCGCAAGCTCTCCTTCACCGGTTCCACCGAGGTGGGCCGCCGCCTGCTGTCCGACGCCTCGGAGACGGTCCTGCGGACCTCGATGGAGCTCGGCGGCAACGCCCCGTTCGTGGTGTTCGAGGACGCCGACGTCGATGCCGCCGTCGCCGGCGCGATGCTGGCCAAGCTGCGGAACATGGGCGAGGCCTGCACCGCCGCGAACCGGTTCATCGTGCACGAGTCCGTCGCGGACGAGTTCGCGGAGAAGTTCGCGGCGAAGATGAAGGACATGACCACCGCGCGCGGCACCGAGCCCGACTCCAAGGTCGGCCCCCTGATCGACGCCAAGAGCCGGGACAAGGTCCATGAGCTGGTCACCGACGCCGTGTCCGCCGGCGCCACCACCGTCGTGGGCGGCGCGCCGGTGGAAGGCCCCGGGTACTTCTACCAGCCCACCATCCTCAAGGGCGTCACCGAGGGAACCCGGATCCTGTCCGAGGAGATCTTCGGCCCGGTCGCCCCGATTATCACCTTCTCGTCCGAGGACGAGGCCGTGCGGCTGGCCAACAACACCGAATACGGCCTGGTGGCCTACGTCTTCACCAAGGACCTGAACCGCGGCATCCGGATGGGCGAGCGGCTCGAGACCGGCATGCTCGGCCTGAACGCCGGCGTCGTCTCCAACGCCGCCGCACCCTTCGGCGGCGTCAAGCAGTCCGGCCTGGGCCGTGAAGGCGGCCTCGAGGGCATCGAGGAATACCTCTACACCCAGTACATCGGCATTGCCGACCCCTACGCCGGCTGACAAGCCTGGCGCCGGATAGCAATCCCGGACGAACAAAGAACGCACCTGCGGCAGGAGACTGCTGCAGGTGCGTTCTTTGCGTGGGGGCGGTTCCCGGCGCCGCCGGGTCAGCGGGCGGCGGCCCGGGCGATCGCGTATTCCTCGCGGGAAACCGGTGTGGCGTCCGGTGATCCCAGCTCGCTCAGCGGAATCCGGTGCGTCTCTTTGGCGGACCAGGCCGCTATTGCCCCGACCACCGTGATGCCGAAGCAGATGGAGCCGACGGTGAGGGGAACGTTTGCCGACCCCGGGGGAGCCACGACCGCAAAGAGGCTCGGCAGGAAGGATGTGATCAGGAGCCCGATGTTCTGCGAGATGGCGAACCCGGTGACCCGCGTGCGGGAGGGAAAGAGCTCCTGGAAGAAGCTGGCGAACGTGGCGTTCCAGACCTGGTACAGGGTGCCCCACATGAGGATCGCGAGGACGATGGTGAGCGGCACGTTGTTCTGGCTCACCGCGTACAGGTACCCGTAGGCCAGTGCACCGGAGCCCAGCGAACCGACGATCATCAGCGGCCGCCGGCCGAACCGGTCCGAGAGGTTCCCGAACCAGGGGATGAGGGCAAGGGCGACGACGTTGGCCAGCACCGGGATCCAGAGGTAGACCGTGGTGCTCATGCCGACGCCATAGCCGGGCTGCGTGGCGTAGGCTGCACCGAAGACTGCCACCGTGACGCCCACAACATTGACCAGGGTCATGCAGACCGCACGTACAACATTCAGCCCGCTTTCGCGCAGCACCTGGACCACTGGCATCTTGGGAACCTCGCGGTCCGACTTCTCCTGCACAAAGACAGGGGTCTCCTCGACCCGGCGGCGGATCATGTAGCCGGCAAACACCACCAAAGCACTGAGGAGGAACGGGACGCGCCAGCCCCAGGCGTGGAAGTCCTCCGGGGACAGCACCGCCGAGAGGGGGAGGAAGACGGCGGCCGCGATGATCTGCCCGGCCTGGGTCCCCTGGAGGGCGAAACTTGCATAGAAGCCGCGCCGGCCGAAGGGTGCGTGCTCCACGATCATGGCGCTGGCCCCGCTCAGCTCCCCGGCCACGGCGAATCCCTGGACCAGGCGAACGACCAGGAGCAGCGCGGGGGCCAGGATTCCCACCTGGTCATAGGTGGGCAGAAGGGCTACGGCGAAGGTTGAGGCGCCCATCAGCAGCATGGCCAGGACCAGGACGTTCTTGCGGCCGTGCCTGTCGCCCCACTGTCCAAGGACGAACGCCCCGATCGGCCGGGCGATGTACCCCACGGCGTAGGTGCCCAGTGACGCGATCAGAGCGACGGTCGGGTTGCCCGCCGGAAAGAACACCGTGGGGAAGACCAGCGCAGCGGCCTGGGCGTAGATGAACCAGTCGTAGTACTCGAGGGCGCTCCCCACCCAGCCGCTCGCAGCAGCCTTCCGGGTGCTGCTCGACCCGGGCGTGCCGGGCTGTCTGGGTTCGGCTGAGCTCCGCGGCTTGCGTGTGTCGCTCTTCATGTCGTCCTCCTTTGGACAATTGTCTGCCCCGCCGGATTCGCCCCGTTGCCGGGCATCGGATCAGGTGGGAAGGTTGCGCCTCGCGCCGCCAAGGCTGCTGCGGTCCGCGGACATTTTCTCTGCTTGCCCACACTTGCATACCGCTTGGAATGCGCTTTCCCGTTTCTCAAAGATAAGGTGGCGGCGGTCACATGTCAAACGTCGGGAGTGTCGGGGGAGGGCAGGACCGGTCAACCGGGAACGTCGACGGGCGGGGCATCCGCCGGGAACGGGGGCCGGCCAGCTGGGCGGGCACGTGGCCTTCCCGCAGGCTCCTAGCCTTCCTGCGGGCGGCTAGCCTTCCCGCAGGCGGCGCAGGCCGTTGCGGGTCCGGCGCCAGAGCACCGCTGCGGCGCGCCCTGCCCGGACGGCCGCCAGGGCCAGGACGCGGAAAGGCCAGCCTGCCACCGACCCCCAGCGGGACAGGACCGACGGCGGCAGCCAGTCGGCGCGGAGCCGGCCACCGATGCCGGCATTGCGGCGCAGCGCCTGCCGCACCTGGCCGATGTGTTTGGTGGCGGATTCCTCCGTCAGCGCGCGGCGTGCGTCATCCCGGCCTGCGGGCCGGCCGTACTGATGGCGTTCGTAGGCGTCCGTCAGGGCCGTGACAGCATCGACGGTCACGGAATCCGCCGTCACGGCGTCCTGCCCGGGACCGTTGCCGGGGTCTGTTGCTGCCCGCGGATGCATCGCCGGGGAAGCGTGCAGGCGCGCCGAGAAAGTACGGGGAGTCTCGCTCGGGTCCGGACGCACGCCGTAGTCCGTGGCCAGGTCCTGGAGCTCAGACCAGACCAGAGGGGGTGTGGCCAGACGGTTCCCGCCGGGACCCGTTCCCCTGAGCCGCCGGGCCCGGACGCCTCCGCGCACCAGGCGCGGTGAGGCTGCGAGCAGGACCAGCAGCAGAACCCCGGCGGCGGTATAGAGTGCGGGCGCAAGCTGGTTCCCGGCGTCGGCGGTGCCTGCCCCGGGAAGGGGGAGCGGGGCCGGGGACGGCGAGGGAGCGGCACTGGGGCCGTTGCTCGGAACCAGGCCGTCATTGTTCTGGTCGTTGGTGCTGGCGCCGCCGGACGTTGCGGAGTCTTGCGCGTAAGGCGGCACCACGCCCCGGGAGGGGGTCGGCTCAAATGGAACCCAGCCGAGGCCCTGGAAGTACAGTTCGGGCCAGGCGTGGGCATCGCGGGCGTCGACCTCGTACTCCGGGAGCGCTCCCTGGCCGGCGACGGACACCGTCGCACCGGTCTGCCTGCCGGGCGCGTAGCCCACGGCTATCCGGCTCGGAATGCCTTCGAGCCGGGCCATCACCGCCATGGCAGAGGCGAAGTGGATGCAGTAGCCGCTCTTCTGGGTCAGGAAATCCGCCAGGACGGACAGTCCGTTTCCGTCATATCCGCCCTGGACGGGCGACTCCAGGGAGTAGGTGAAGTCCGGCCCGCGCAGGAACCGTTGGATCGCCATCGCTTTGGCATAGGCGGTCCGGCTATTGGCGGTGACGGACTCGGCAGTGGTGCGGACGATATCCGGAACATTCGACGGCGGCCTGATGAACTCCTCCGAAACGCCGCGGACGGGAGCGGAGGATGCGTCCAGCAGTTCCGTGGTCAGCTTTGGCACCGAGGACTGCACCAAATACTGCTGGTCCCGCGAATTGGTGTCGGTGCCTTTTATGCTGAGGGTCGCAGGATCCCAGCTCCACCGCCCGGTCAGCCCGTTGACGGATTCGGGTGCGTACGGGACAGGAAGGTAGGGACTGGTGAAGTCTCCGGTGTTGACCACCGTCACCTGCCGGGTCTGTTCGGGTGCCAGAATCTCGTAGCCCACGTCCATCCGTCCGGTGCCTGCCCGGCGGTTGGAGGCGCGGTCGTCCGGGGACCAGGACTCGCCGTCGAAGCGATCCACCGTAACCGACCGCAGGTAGAGGGGCGTGGTGGCGTTGGTGGCGTAGGTGATCCTGCCCTCGCCCGTCGGGGTGCGCAGGCTGTTGCCCAGGCTGATCATCGGGTTCAGTCCCGTGGCCGATCCCCAGGGGTTCAGCCGGGAGCCCTGGGGGAAGGTCCCCTGGTCGAAGCCGGGAACCACAAGCTGCAGCAACAGCGTGGCCACCAGTGCCACAGCTCCGGTCAGGGTGGCCCGCCTGACCTGGCCCGGGTTGCGGGCCGTGTCCGCCTGGGTCCGCGCATCGGGGGCAAACCATTGGCTGCACGCGAGGATCACCAGATAGCCGGCCGCCGTCGTGACGAATCCCAGCCATCCAACGCTTTGCGGTTTGATCATGGCCGGAACGACGAGCACCGCCAGCAGGCCCAGGCCGCTCGTGGCGGGCATGCCCAGGGGGAGGGCCAGCGCATCCACGAGGATAACGACGAGTCCGAGCGCGGCGCACGCCACCAGGACGATGCCGGCGTTGGGCGCCACCGGCGAGCTCTCGCCCAGCACCGTTTCGCTCGCCCGGCGCAGGTGCCTTCCCAGCGCGTCGAGGGTGGCCTGCGACGGGATGAAACCGGCAATGCTGTCCCGGCGGAAGAACGTGAACGTCAGGATGAAGGCCAGGGACGTAATGCCTCCGGCGGCCACCAGTACGGGCGCGGCGCGGAACCTGCGGAGCAAGGCCATGCTCAGGGAGACCACCACCACCGTGGTCAGGACCGGCAGGAACCATGCCCAGCCCCGCAGGACCCCGTTGAGGGACAAAGACGCGCCGCAGACGGACACCGCCACCGCGCCGGACATGACCCAGGGAAAAGCGCCGGCGCCGAACCTTCCGCTGCCGGGGGAGGCGGGAGCGGGCTGCGGCCGGACCTCGGCCTCCGCCGGCCTCTGCGGAGTCAGTGTCATCGCCCTACCTCCGCTCCGCGGCGCACGTCCGCTGCAGCCGTCCACATGGCGGCATCGCCCTCGTCGAAATACATCCAGGCAGCCGGCAGCGACGTGGACGCCTCGACGGCAACAGCGCGCCAGCCGCCCAGGCGCAGGGCCTCCAGCACATCGTGGCATTCCGCCGGCTTGTCCGTGATCACCACGGCAAACGCGTTGGCAGCGTAGCCGGCCGCAGGTGCGAGCGCACGGGCCTCCGCCAGTGATATTTTCCCGAGGAGCGCCAGGACCGGTCCGCGCATCCGGTGGGCCGCGAGCTTGTCCATGAGCCGGTCATCAAAGACGGACTGGACCGGATCGGCACCGCCCGCATGCTCGCGGCGGGCGGTGTCATGGTCCCGGCGCGCGTGGTGCGGGCCCGTCAGCTGGATTGCGGCGAGGCTTTCGGCGATGGACTGCAGGCCGGCTGCCCCACCGTACTCCTCGCTGTCCGGCTCCGGGGCCGAGGGCGAACGGCGGAAGGCAGGATCACCCGCGGCGTCCAGGAACCGCAACGAGTAATTGAGGTCGGCGAGGTGGGCGCCGACGGACATCGCTGCCGTGACGGCCCACTCGAAGGTGTCGCTCGTAACGAGGTCGCTCCCGTCGTCGGACGGGCCGCCGAATACCGAGCCGTAGCCCGAGGAATGGGCGGTGTACCGGTGGTCCAGGATGACCGTGGCCTCGGGCGTGGTGACCGATTCTTCCTGCCGGACCATCAGGGCGCCGTGGCGGGCCGTCGCCGGCCAGTGCACCCTGCGCATCGGATCGCCGTGCCGGTATTCGCGGGTCATGACGTCGTCGTCGCTGGGATTGGCCCTGGTCCGGGTGGCCGTGATGCCGTCGTTGCCCCGTGCGCCGGCAAGGCCGGTGGACGGGAGTTCGACGGCGGCCGGTGTGACGGTCAGCGTGTCGCCGTCGTCGATGGAATGCCTGTGCAGCGACAGCCCGAACGGATCCGTGAACTCGGCGGTGACGGGGCCGATGGTGAACTGTCCGCGCTTTCCCGACCGCAGGTGGTACTCGTAGCGGCTGGTGCCGCCGGAGGCGGATCTGGCGGGAAAACGGAACGCCGGTGATTCACCAAACCGCGGCGGCAGCAGCTCCTCCATGATGACGCGGCCCGTGCCCGGTCCGGTCCGGGCGACGGCGAGCCGGACCGTGGTGATGGAGTCTGTCTCAACGGTGGAGGGGCTGAACTCCCGGTATACCCGGAACCGCGGTTTCACCACCCTGATGCCGGCGAGAGATACGAGCGGCAGGACCACCAGCAGGACGCCAAGGGCCAGAAGGTCGCGGCGGCCCATGACCTGGGCGGAAAGCAGGGAGAGGCAGCCGGCCGCCAGGAGTCCCCAGCCCCGGGAGCTGAAGAGATGTCGGGGGAGTCTGTCCAGCAGTGCCACGGTTATGGTCCTGACTAGCGGCTATGGCGGAGTTCGGGTGAGGTCCGCCCGGCGTTGGCCGTGTCTGTCATCTCCTGGCTGACGGGGATCCGGGAAAGCACGCCGCGGATGACGCCCTGCGGGGTCTCGCCCGTGCTGGCGGCCCTGCGGTCCAGGATGATCCGGTGCGCCAGCGCCGCCTCGGCAACGGCGACGACGTCATCTGGCAGTACGAAATCACGGCCGTCCAGGGCCGCCGTCGCCTTCGCGGCGCGGAGCAGCTGCAGCATGGAGCGTGGGCTTGCCCCCAGGCGCAGGATGGCGCTGTCCCGCGTGGCGCGCCCGACGGCCACGGTGTACTCCTTCACGGCCTGGGAGACGAACACCTGCTGGACGGTGGCGATCATGGCAGCCACATCCGCCGCGGTGACCACCGCCTTGACCCTGGCCAGGGGCGATGTGGACTGGTGGGTCTCAAGCATTTCGATCTCGGAGTCCTTGTCCGGGTATCCCATGGAGATCCGGGCCATGAAGCGGTCCCGCTGTGCCTCCGGCAGCGGATACGTGCCCTCCATCTCGATGGGGTTCTGGGTAGCCACCACCATGAACGGTTCACCGAGCTTGTAGGAGTGTCCGTCCACCGTCACCTGGTGCTCCTCCATGCATTCGAGCAGGGCGGACTGCGTCTTGGCGGAGGCCCGGTTGATCTCATCGCCAATCACGATGTTCGCGAACACGGCTCCCGGGCGGAACTCGAACTGGCGCGAGGACTGGTTGTAAATGGAGACGCCGGTGACATCCGAGGGAAGAAGGTCGGGGGTGAACTGAATCCGGCTGACGGAACAGTCGATGGTGCGCGCCAGTGTCTTTGCCAGAAGCGTCTTGCCTACGCCGGGGACATCCTCCAAAAGCAGGTGGCCCTGGGCCAGCAGGACAGTCAGTGCCAACTTCGCGGCCTCGGCTTTGCCGTCGATGACAGTGTCGATGGCGGTGAGGATGCGTTCGCTGGCCGCGCGGAACTCCTGGGCGTCCAAGGGAACTGTCTTGTGTCCGTTGAGAGCGTTGACGCCCCGCGCAGCACTTCCAGTGAAGCCCTGTCCGCCGGGAAGTGCTTCCTCGATTGTGATGCGTCGGTGCGGTTCCATCGGCAACCTTTCAGCCCAAAATGAAGCGGAACGAAGCGGCGGAGCCCGCCGTTGCCCGCGTTGGGCGCTCACATCCGTCCGTACCAGCGTACTAACACAACTGCCATGGCTAACAGAGAGTTCCCCGTTAATCTCCGGGCAATGCCAAGCGGAAAAACAGCAGCCGGGCGGTGGGAAGGCACTGCCCGGTGGCGGGACGAGGCATCCGCGCGCTATTAGGCTGGAGGGATGCGGCATTCCCTGACTCCCCGGCCCTACCGGGCGCCCGGCAGCGACGGTTCCGGCAGGCACGGCTACCCGCCGGCGCCCGAACCGCTGCCCGTTCCCGTGATGGACAACCACACCCACCTGGACTTCCCTAGTGACGATGTCCGGGTGGAGATCGCGGCGGCCCTCGACGCGGCCGAAGCCGTGGGTGTCTGCGGGGCCGTGCAGGTGGGCTGCGACCTCGAGTCGTCAAGGTTTACCGTGCGCGCCGTCGACCTGGATCCGCGTCTTCTGGGGGCGGTGGCCCTGCACCCCAATGATGCGCCGGGCTACGCCGTCCGGGGCGAGCTTGAGGATGCCCTGGCGGAGATCGAGGAGCTTGCCGCCCACCCCCGGGTGCGTGCCATCGGCGAAACCGGCCTGGATTTCTTCCGGACGGAGGGGGAGGGGCTGGTCCATCAGCGGTATTCCTTCCGCCGGCACATCGACATAGCGAAGCGGCTGGACCGGACACTGCAGATCCACGACCGGGACGCCCACAACGACGTGGTCAAGGTCCTGCGCGAGGAGGGCACCCCGGAACGGGTGGTTTTCCACTGCTTTTCCGGGGATGAGGAGCTGGCCCGGATCTGCAACAGCGAAGGATGGTTCATGTCCTTTGCCGGAACCCTCACCTTCAAGAACGCCGCAAATCTCAGGGCAGCTCTCGCCGTGGCCGATCCGGAGCTGGTGCTGGTTGAGACCGACTCGCCGTTCCTCACCCCGCACCCGCACCGCGGCCGGCCCAACGCCAGCTATATGGTGCCGTACACCGTGCGGGCAATGGCGGAATTGACACACACGGACCTGGCCGAGCTGTGCGGCCAGGTGAGCGCAAATTCCGTGCGCGCATACGGATCCTGGGACTGAATACAACTCCGGATGACGCCGGTAATTGCATACCGGGTAGGCAGATATTTTGGATGCTTTATAACGCTTCGGTTACAGTGAAAAACTATTAGCCGGGGTCGGGGAAGGCCTCCGGATGATGTAACTCACTTTCGTGACAGGCAGGGCGCCTTCGGATGTCCTGCCATGTGAGTGTGGCGACGCACATGCCTGCGGCGCGCTCCGGCCTGTCCGGAGCCCACCTTTCGGTGACCGCCGCGGGTCCCCCTGTGCGTTTTTCCCCGTGCCCGGATGGCTCAAAAGTTACGGGCAATCGTGGTCAACTTCTTCACGTCGGACGGCAAGTTCAGTTTCATCAAGGTCGGCACTCAGCTGGTGGTGCTCTCGGCCCTCGTGCTGGGGCTCGTTGCCTTTGTGGGCAACAACAAGACGGTCACCCTGAACGTCGACGGGAAAGTCAGCTCCGTCCAGACCTTCGGCGGCACCGTGCAGCAGGTGGTGAAGAGCGCGAACGTCGAGCTCCACGCGGCCGACCGCGTCACTCCCGCACTGGGCGCCAGCGTTGAGAACGGGTCCGTCATCAACGTGAACCTCGCCAAGGCTGTGAAGGTGAGCCTGGATGGCGCAGAGAAGACCGTGAGCACCACGGCGCAGGACGTGGGCGGGCTCGTGACCCAGCTCGGCGTGGCCAGCGCCTCGGAGCTCTCCGTGCCGAAGGACGCGCAGCTGTCCGTGGACGGCTCCTTCGTTTCCATCTCGACGCCTAAGACCGTCAGCATCATCGCCGACGGCAAGGCCAAGAAAACCACCACCACGGCTGCCAACGTCGGCGAGGTCCTCAAGGATGCCGGGATCCGGCTGGCCGCCGCCGACCGGACGTCCCAGCCGGCACACGCACCGGTGGTCAACAACATGGTGATCAAGGTGTCCCGCGTTGCCGGGAAGACCACTACCGTCACCGAAGAGGTTGCGTTCCAGACGCTCTCCACCGACAGTTCCTCCCTCGCCAAGGGTGAGGAAAAGGTCACCCAGCCTGGCGTTCCCGGTGAGACCACCCTCACCTACAAGCTCGTCCTGGTCGATGGCCGTGAGGCCTCCCGGACACTTGTCTCCAAGACCACCACGCGCGAACCGGTGACCGAGAAGATCACCGTCGGCACCAAGGAAGCGCCCAAGCCCGCGGCGGCCGAGGCCGACAGCGGAAACACCGGGGCCGCAGCTCCGGCCATGTCGAACGCGGGCATGTGGGACAAGATCGCCCAGTGTGAATCCGGCGGCAACTGGTCCATCAACAGCGGCAACGGCTACTACGGCGGCCTGCAGTTCGACGTCCAGACCTGGATCAGCGCCGGCGGCGGCGCCTACGCCCCGAATGCCAGCCAGGCGTCCAAGGCGCAGCAGATCGACATTGCCAACCGTATCTACGCCGAGCGCGGCCTCCAGCCGTGGGGCTGCGGCTGGGCCGCCAGCAGCTAGCCAGCGGCGGCAAATCACCCTTCGCCGCTGCGGCAGCTGACCACTGCCGCGGCGGCTGCCAAGGCCGGGTCCCGAAGCTCCGGGCCCGGCCTTTGCCGTCCCCGCCCAGGATCGGGCCCCGCCCGGTGCTGGGCCCGGCCCACGAAAGAGCCCAGTGCATTAACTACCGGTTCCATATGGAACGCCGGGATAGGATACCTAGGTGACTGACCCGATCCCCTCCGCCTCCGGCACCGCGCCTGCTCCACTGTTCGGTGCCTCCGATATCCGCAGGCTGGCCGGGGAGATTGGCGTCCGCCCCACGAAGACGCTGGGCCAGAACTTCGTCATCGACGGCAACACCATCCGCAGGATCGTGGCATCGGCCGGCATCGGCCCGGAGGAGACGGTCCTGGAGATCGGACCCGGGCTGGGGTCGCTGACGCTGGGTCTCCTCGACGCCGCAAAGTCGGTGGTCGCCGTCGAAATTGACCCCGTCCTGGCTGCGAAGCTGCCGGAGACCATCCGGCAATGGCGGCCCGACGCCGTCGGCGACTTCCACCTGGTGCTCGCCGACGCCATGAGGGTGAAGGAACTCCCGGCCGAGCCGGCAGCGCTCGTCGCCAACCTTCCCTACAACGTCGCGGTGCCGGTGGTGCTCCACCTGCTGCAGCACTTCCCGTCGATCCGGCA
The DNA here is from genome assembly GCF_056396245.1 of Arthrobacter sp. 05T423. Classification (NCBI taxonomy): domain Bacteria; kingdom Bacillati; phylum Actinomycetota; class Actinomycetes; order Micrococcales; family Micrococcaceae; genus Arthrobacter; species Arthrobacter sp. 05T423. The sequence continues at coordinate 46,565 of NZ_JBFTLC010000004.1, read as the reverse complement.
CGGCCTCGTCATGGTCCAGGACGAAGTTGCCGACCGGCTCGCCGCAGAGCCCGGGTCCAAGATTTACGGCGTGCCTTCGGTCAAGGCCGCCTGGTACAGCAGCATGCGCAAGGCCGGCGTCATCGGCATGAACGTGTTCTGGCCCGCGCCGAAGATCCAGTCCGGGCTTGTGGCGTTTACCCGGCGCGAGCCCCCGGCAACCACCGCCAGCCGCGAGGAGGTCTTCGCCGTGGTGGACGCCGCGTTTGCCCAGCGCCGCAAGACGCTCCGGGCGGCCCTGGCAGGCTGGGCCGGCAGCGCCGCCGAAGCGGAGCGCTGCCTGGTCGCGGCCGGCGTCGCCCCCACAGCCCGTGGCGAAGTGATCGACATTACCGCGTTCGCGAGGATCGCCGAAGCCCGCCGGGCCGCGGGAGCCTGATGGCTCTCCAGAGCGTGCGGGGGCGCTTTGCGGCCAGGACCGTCCGGGTCAAGGCGCCGGGCAAAGTTAACGTCTCGCTGGATGTCGGGCCGCTGCGGCCGGATGGCTACCACTCGGTGGCCAGCGTGTACCTGGCGGTGTCGCTGTACGAGGAAGTTGCGGCCACCAGCAAAGCCGCAGAGGGCATCACCGTCAGCATCAGTGCCGAGAGCACGCTGGACCTCGACGCGGTGGACATCCCGCTCGACGAGCGGAACCTCGCCTACAAGGCGGCAGCCATCATGGCCGATGTCTCGGAACACTCCACCGGCGTGCACCTGGAAATCACCAAGCGTGTGCCCGTGGCAGGCGGCATGGGCGGTGGCTCCGCGGATGCTGCCGCCACCCTCCTGGCCTGCGACGCGCTGTGGAACAGCGGCCTGTCCCGGGACGAACTCGCCCAGTTGGCCGCCGAGCTCGGGGCGGATGTGCCCTTCGCACTTCTGGGCGGCACGGCCGTGGGGCTGGGAGTGGGCGATGACCTGTCGCCCGCGCTGGCCAAGGCCCAGATGGACTGGGTGCTGGTCACCGCCGAGTTCGGGCTGTCCACGCCCGAGGTATTCCGCACCCTGGACCGGCTCCGCGACGCCGAGGGCCTGGACGCCGAGGAGCCCCGGACGGTGGACCCGAAGATCCTGCAGGCCCTCCGCAGCGGAGATGCCGATGCCCTGAGCAGGGTGCTGGTCAACGACCTTCAGCGGGCGTCCATCGAACTCGCCCCCGGGCTCCGGGACACCCTGGGCCTCGGCGAGTCCTGCGGCGCCATTGCCGGGATCGTTTCAGGTTCCGGACCCACCGTGGCCCTGCTGGCGCACAATCCCGAGGCGGCGGAGAACCTCGCCGGGGAGTTGCAGCACAAGGGGCTCAATGCGCTGGCCGTCCACGGTCCGGTGCCCGGTGCCCGCATCATCTCCGATACGCTCCTTTAATACCTTCCAACCAACACATCAGAAAGCAGTTCCCCGTGGCACACCTGCTCGGCGGCGAGAACCTTATGGTCTCGTACGCAACCCGCACCGTTCTTGACGGCATCACTCTTGGACTCGAAGAGGGTGACCGGATCGGCATGGTCGGCAGGAACGGCGATGGCAAGTCCACGCTGATGCGGCTGTTGGCTCTGCGGTCCACGCCTGATTCCGGCCGGGTCACCAAGCGCGGGGACGTTAACGTCGGCTACCTGGACCAGAGCGACGTCCTGGACGCCGACCTGACGGTCGGCACCGCCATCGTCGGCGACCAGGCGGACTACGAGTGGGCCCGCAATCCGCAGATCCGCGAGGTTATGGGCGGACTGGTATCCGACGTCGACTGGCACGCCAATGTGCACGCCCTCTCCGGCGGCCAGAAACGGCGCGTCGCCCTGGCGAAGCTGCTGATCGAAGACCATGACGTGATCATGCTCGACGAACCCACCAACCACCTCGATGTCGAAGGCGTCGCCTGGCTGTCACGCCACCTGAAGACCCGCTGGCGGGTCAACCAGGGCGCGTTCCTGGTTGTTACCCACGACCGCTGGTTCCTCGATGAAGTCTGCAACAAGACCTGGGAAATCCACGACGGGATCATGGACCCGTTCGACGGCGGTTATGCCGCCTACGTGCTGGCCCGCGCCGAGCGTGACCGCTCGGCGTCGGTGATGGAAAGCAAGCGCCAGCAGCTCGTCAAGAAGGAACTGGCCTGGCTGCGCCGCGGCGCCCCTGCCCGAACGGCCAAACCAAAGTTCCGGATCGAGGCCGCCAATGCCCTGATCGCCGATGTGCCCGAGCCCAGGGATTCCATGGCACTGAGCAAAATGGCAACGGCGCGCCTCGGCAAGGACGTCCTGGACCTCGAGCACGTCTCCCTTGACTTCCTGGGCGGAGACGCCGGCCAGAAGCTGTTCGACAACATCACCCTGCGTCTTGCCCCCGGCGAGCGGCTGGGGCTCGTTGGTGTCAACGGTGCCGGCAAAACAACCCTGCTGAAGCTCCTCAACGGCGAGATCCAGCCGACTTCGGGCAAGGTCAAGCGCGGAAAGACCGTTGTCACCGCCGTGCTGACCCAGGAGGTCAAGGAACTCGACGAGGTCGCCGACCTTCGCGTGATCGAAGTCATTGAACGCGAAAAGCGTTCCTTCAACGTGGGCGGCAAGGAATTCAGTGCCGGCCAGCTGGTGGAACAGCTGGGTTTCACCAAGGAGAAGCAGTGGACCCCGGTCGGGGATCTGTCAGGCGGGGAGCGGCGCCGTCTGCAGCTCCTGCGCCTGCTGGTGGGGGAGCCCAACGTGCTGATGCTGGACGAACCCACCAACGACCTCGACACGGACACCCTGGCCGCCGTCGAAGACGTCCTGGACGGCTGGCCGGGCACGCTCGTTGTGGTCAGCCACGACCGCTACCTGCTGGAGCGCGTCACGGACCACCAGATGGCTTTGCTGGGCGACGGCAAGATCCGCGCCCTGCCCCGCGGCGTGGACCAGTACCTCGAACTGCGCGAAGGCACCCTGGCCGGCTCCACCATCACCGGCGGCGGCAACCCCGCCACCGGTGCCAGCGGCAGTTCCGCACCTGCCGTCGCAGGCCCCTCCGAGGCCGAGAAGCGCGACGCCCGCAAGGCCAAAAACCGGATCGACCGCCAGCTGGGCAAGTTGACGCAGCAGGAAGAGAAGATCCACGCACAGATGGTCAAGAGCACAGCCGACAACGACTTCGACGCCATGGCCGAGCAGAACAAGAAGCTGAAGACCCTGGCCGAAGAACGCGAAGCCCTGGAACTCGAATGGCTCGAGGCCCTGGAGGTCCTCGGCGAGTAACCGGTTCGGAGTTTTTGTCCAGATATTGGGCGCTAACGGCCTCCGAAGTCCCATTATCTGGACAAAAACTCCATCAGGAGCGGGCCAGGAAACCCCGACGGCGATCTGCCGGACGTGGGCGGTGAGGAGCCTACTGCTCGCTGCGGAGTTCCGGGTCTTTTTTGAGGCCCGTCAGGCCATTCCAGGCGAGGTTGACGAGGTGGGCGGCGACGGCCCGTTTGTCGGGCTGGCGGGCGTCCTGCCACCATTGGCCCGTCATCGCCACCATGCCCACGAGCATCTGCGCGTACATGGCGCCGTCGGCTGCGCTGAATCCACGGCGGGCGAATTCGTCGGACAAAATGTGTTCCACGCGGGCCGTCACGTGCGAGAGCAGCGTGGAGAAGGCGCCTTCGGGCTGGGACGGGGGAGCGTCCCGCATGAGGATGCGGAAGCCGTCGGTGCGTTCCTCGATGTAGGTCAGCAGGGCCAGGGCGGCGCGTTCCACGAGGACGCGAGGCTTGGCTTCGTCGGTAAGGGCGTCGTTGATCGACGCCAGCAGGATCCGGAACTCGAACTCGACGACCTGCGTGTACAGCCCTTCCTTCGAGCCGAAATGCTCGTAGATCACGGGCTTGGAAACACCGGCCGCGGCAGCGATCTCCTCGATGGTGGTGCCGTCCAGCCCGCGGATCGCGAAAAGCGTGCGGCCTACTTCGATGAGCTGGGACCGCCGCTGGGGTCCGGTCATCCGCGACCGGGGGATCCGCCCCGCCACTGCTTCGGGCCTTACCGGCAGGTTCCCCGGACCGTCAGTTGTCCCTGTGCTGTTGCTCACCGTCCCATCATGCCTTATGTCAAGCGGCCGGCAGGGGTGGCGGCGGGTCCCGGCGCGCTGCCTAAACCGGTGCCGGCACATCGGAATCGCCGAGGTCGCACGAGCGTCAACGTTCGTGGCAGAATTGGTTCTCGTGCCCGGGCTTAGCGCCGGGCATAGTCCGCCCTGGTGTAATGGCAGCACCCCGGCCTTTGGAGCCGTGGAGTATAGGTTCGAATCCTATGGGCGGAACAGCTGCATCAGAGGCGTCCAGTAGGATGAACCCTGTTGCCGGTTCCGGGCACAGGCCTGGACACCGCCGCGCAGGCAGCCGCGGATGCAGTACAGCGCAACCGAGCAAGGAGAGCCCGTACGTGAGCCCCGAGAAGTCCGGCCCAGCCGCCGTTATCGTCCTAGCTGCAGGTGCCGGTACCCGGATGAAATCCCGTACCCCCAAGATTCTCCACGAAATCGGCGGCCGTTCCATGGTGGGCCACGCCCTCCTCGCCGCCCGCAGCATCAGCCCCGAACGCCTGGCCCTCGTGGTCCGGCACGAGCGCCACCGCGTCGCTGCCCACCTCACCGAGCTGGATCCCGACGCCCTGATCGTGGACCAGGACGAGGTCCCCGGCACCGGACGGGCCGTCGAAGTTGCCCTCGAAGCCCTGGACGCCAAGGAGCCTGTCGCCGGAACCGTCGTTGTCACGTACGGTGACGTCCCCCTGCTCACCGGTGAAATGCTCGCCGAACTGGTGTCCACCCACGAGCGCGAAGGAAACGCGGTCACCGTGCTCACCGCGGTCCTTGACGACGCCACCGGCTACGGCCGAATCCTCCGCGGCGAAGACGGCACGGTGACGGGCATCCGCGAGCACAAGGACGCCACCGACGCCGAGCGTGCCGTTCGCGAGATCAACTCCGGCATCTACGCGTTCGAGGCCGCTGTCCTCCGGGACGCGCTCCGCCACGTCACCACCGACAACTCGCAGGGTGAAAAATACCTGACGGACGTGCTCGGGCTGGCGCGGAAGGCGGGCGGCCGCGTGGCCGCCGTCGTTACCGCCGACCGCTGGCAGGTGGAGGGCGCCAACGACCGCGTGCAGCTCGCGGCCCTGGGCGCCGAGCACAACCGCCGGATCGTGGACGCATGGATGCGTGCCGGCGTCACCGTCGTGGACCCCGCCACCACCTGGATCGACTCCACGGTTGCCCTGGCTGAGGACGTCCGGATCCTGCCCAACACCCAACTGCACGGCGCCACCACCGTGGCGAGGGACGCCGTCGTCGGCCCCGACTCCACGCTGACGGATGTCAGCATCGGGGAGGGCGCCAAGGTGACACGCACGCACGGTTCCGGTGCAGAGATCGGCGCGGGGGCCAGCGTCGGCCCGTTCACCTACCTGCGTCCGGGAACGGTCCTGGGCGAGACCGGCAAGATCGGCGCCTTCTACGAAACCAAGAACGTCAGGATCGGCCGCGGCTCCAAGCTGTCCCACCTGGGCTACGCGGGGGACGCCGAGATCGGCGAGGACACCAACATCGGCTGCGGCAACATCACCGCAAACTACGACGGCGAGAAGAAGCACCGCACGGTGATCGGCTCGGGCGTGCGCACCGGTTCCAATACAGTATTCGTCGCTCCGGTCACGGTGGGGGACGGCGCCTACAGCGGCGCCGGTGCCGTGATCCGCAAGGACGTGCCCGCCGGTGCCCTGGCACTGTCCATGGCAGCACAGCGCAATGCCGAGGGTTGGGTCACCGCCAACCGTCCCGGCTCGCTGTCCGCGGAACTGGCAGAAGCCGCCGCGGCCCGCGAAGCCCGCACTGATTCCTCAAATTCCCCCGCATCTACAGAAGAGGGCTAGCAACCATGACCGAAATTACGGCTCACGGCGAGAAGAAACTGGTGCTCGCCGCAGGGCGTGCGCACCCGGAGCTTGCCCGGGAGATCGCCAAGGAGCTGGGCACGGAACTGCTGCCTGTGGACGCCTACGACTTCGCCAACGGCGAGATCTACGTCCGCGCCGGGGAGAGCGTCCGCGGAACCGACGCCTTCGTCATCCAGGCGCACCCGGCACCGCTGAACAACTGGCTTATGGAACAGCTGATCATGATCGATTCGCTGAAGCGTGCCTCCGCCAAGCGGATCACTGTGGTGTCGCCGTTCTACCCGTACTCGCGCCAGGACAAGAAGGGCCGCGGCCGCGAGCCGATCTCCGCACGCCTCGTCGCGGACATGTACAAGACCGCCGGCGCTGACCGCATCATGAGCGTGGACCTGCACACCTCTCAGATCCAGGGCTTCTTCGACGGACCGGTGGACCACCTCATGGCCATCCCGCTGCTCGCCGACTACATCCGCACCCGCGTCAGCGCCGACAACATCACCGTGGTCTCGCCGGACACCGGCCGCGTGCGCGTGGCCGAACAGTGGGCCGAGCGCCTGGGTGGTGCACCGCTGGCATTCGTGCACAAGAGCCGTGACCTGACCGTGCCGAACCAGGCCGTGTCCAAGACCGTGGTGGGCCAGATCGAGGGCCGCACCTGTGTCCTGATCGATGACATGATCGACACCGGCGGAACCATCTCCGGCGCCGTCCAGGTGCTGAAGAACGCCGGCGCCAAGGACGTCATCATCGCCGCGACGCACGCGGTGTTCTCCGACCCCGCCGCCCGGCGCCTGTCCGAGTCCGGCGCCCGCGAAGTGGTGGTCACCAACACGCTGCCCATCTCCGCGGACAAGCACTTCCCCGAGCTCACCGTCCTCTCCATCGCGCCGCTCATCGCCCGGGCCATCCGGGAAGTGTTCGACGACGGATCGGTCACCAGCCTTTTCGACGGCAACGCCTGACGACCGCTGCCTGCGATGGGCCCACGCCAGCAGGATTCCCTGGGTGAGCTTGGGGCGCTTGCGAGCTCAGGGAGCTGGTGGGACCGTTTTCAGTAAACGGGCCGGACACTGGTAGGATTTCTCCGATACCTTGGCGAGGGAGAGCGCCGGAAATCCGTTTGCGCGGAACACCGGAGTGCTGGTCTCCGTTATCGACTGGGTCTGAATCACCCTTCTGGTGGGGCCGCCTACGGGCCGCCCGGCGTTGAAGGTCACTCCAGACCTCCGCCCTTGCTGAACCACCAAATCCACGAGGAGATTCACATGTCTGAGCAGAAGCTCGCAGCAGAAGCACGTACCGAATTCGGCAAGGGCTTCGCCCGCCGCGCCCGCGCCGCCGGCCAGATCCCCGCCGTGATCTACGGCCACGGCGCAGAGCCCATCCACATCACCCTGCCGGCCAAGGCCACCACCCTGGCAGTCCGCACGGCCAACGCCCTGCTGTCCCTGGACCTCAACGGTGAAGGCCACCTGGCACTCGTCAAGGATGTCCAGCGCGACCCGATCAAGCAGATCATCGAGCACATCGACCTCCTGACCGTCCGCCAGGGCGAGAAGGTCACCGTGGACGTTCCCGTGCAGCTCGTGGGTGAAACCGCTCCGGGCACCGCTCACAACCTGGAGCTCACCGTTATTTCCCTCGAGGCCGAGGCAACCCACCTGCCCGAGTCCGTTGAGGTCAACATCGAGGGCCGCGCCGCCGGCGAGCACATCCACGCCTCCGACCTGGCGCTCCCCAAGGGTGCCGTCCTGCTGACCGACGCCGAGGCGCTGGTTGTCAACATCTCCGAAGCCGCAGCAACGGCCGAAGGAGAAGGCGAAGCCGGGGAAGCTTCCGCAGCAGAGGCTCCGGCCGCAGAAGCTGCTGCCGAGTAATTTCGGGCGCAACTTTCCGCGCCGCACACGGCGCGGACCGGTGGCCGGGTCCTTTGCGGGCCCGGCCACTGCCGTCCCGGCCCCGCATGCGTGCATACCCCCGCCTTAGGATTGATTCATGACTGACACCTGGCTGATCGTAGGCCTTGGCAACCCTGGACCCGAATACAGCGGCAACCGGCACAACGTCGGCCAGATGGTGCTGGACGGGCTGGCCGGACGCATTGGCGGGAAGTTCAAGGCGCACAAGGCCAGGGCCCTGGTCCTCGAGGGCCGGCTGGGTATCGGCGGACCGCGCGTCGTGCTGGCGAAGCCCGGCACCTACATGAACGTCTCCGGCGGGCCCGTGTCTGGGCTTGCCAGGTTTTACGACGTCGAGACGTCCCGAGTGGTGGCCGTCCATGACGAGATCGACATTCCCTTTAACACAGTGAAGCTGAAGATCGGCGGCGGCGAGGGAGGGCACAATGGCCTCCGGGACATCTCCAAGGCCCTTGCCACCAAGGATTACGTCCGCGTCCGGGTGGGAGTCGGCCGGCCGCCGGGCCGGATGGACACCGCCGACTACGTGCTGCGGGACTTCGGCACCGCTGAAAAGAAGGAACTGCCCTTCCTGCTCGACGACGCCGCCGACGCCGTGGAGCTCCTCATCAGGGAAGGCCTGACAGCCGCGCAGCAGCAATTCCACACCGCTAAGGTGTAAGCGCCTTCAGCCAAGGTTTTTCCTCCATTCCGCCCTAACCCTCAAGGTCGCATCAAGGTCTGCGAAATGTGAACGCAGTGCCCTATATCCCCGCAAAGTAACGGGGTAGTCTACTTTCTAAGCGGGGGAGGCGATGGAGCCTTTATCCTGCCGGGCGGGATGTAAGGAAAAGTTCATGTCAATTGAGCCACTGAGCTGGGGACGTGGGTCTACGGCGGGCGTGCTGGCGGGACCGGCAGGCGTCGCCGGCGGGACGGACCTCCAACGTTGGTCCGTTCCGGCGCGCAGCGCAGACCTTGAAGCCATCCGCACTGCGCTCACAGATCCTGAGTCCCTGGGCGTCGTTATCACCGGTGCCCGCGGCGTGGGCAAATCCTCGCTCGCCCGCACTGCCGTGTCCGATCTTGGCCCGGATGTCTGGGCTCTTCAGCTGCGCAGCCCCCTGGCCGGCTCGCAAACCTCCTACGGCTGCCTCGCCTTCCTCCTTGCCCGCCTTCCGCAGTCCGCGCTGGGTTCCCCCACAGCCATCCTGCAGGGAATCACTTCCCTCATCCGCAGCGACGCCGCCGGCCGGGACTGCATCATCACCCTGGACACCACCGGCCAGATCGACGACATGAGTGCCGGCGTCATCCTGAACATCATGCTCACCCATACCGCCCGTGTCATTGCCATCGCGCCCAGCACCAGCGACCTGCCGGCGGACTTCCACTGGCTGCTTACCGACCGGCGGCTGACGGAAGTCCGGCTGGATAACCTCAACGAACTGCAGACCCGGCAGGTGCTGCTGACGCTGCTGGGCCACAGGGTGTCGGCGTCGTTGGTGAGCACCTACCACGCCATCGTGGGCGGCAACCCGCTCCTGCTTAAGGCCCTGGTCACAGAGCAGCAGCAGTCCGGAAACCTCGTCCTCTCGGATTCCGTCTGGACCCTGCGGGACAGGGTGGTGCTCGACGGCGCCACAGGACTCGATGACATCGTCCGTTCGCGCTGGTCCCGGGAATCACCTGATACCCGCGAGGTCATCGAAATGCTTTCCTGCGCCCGGCGCGTCCCGCTGGCCCGGCTGACCGAGATCTACGGGACTGCCACGGTGGCCGACATGGAGGACTCGGGGCTGCTGACGGTTGGCGAGACCGAGGACCGCTGGGTCACCCTGCGGGAGCAGTACCTCGGGGATGTGGTGCGTTCCTGGCTGAGCATTTCCCGGCGGCGTGAACTCCGCACCCTGCTGTTGGACGGCCATGAACCGGAACTCTCCATGATGAGCATGGAGGAGCGGATCGAGTTTGCCGCCTGGACCAGGGAGTGCCAGGCCGAGCTCAGCCCTTCCATGGCGGTGGCCGCCGCGGAGGCGGCGGTGCAGCTTTTCGATCCCCGGTTCGCGATTTCCTGTGTTGAGGGCATCAAGAGGACCGACGACGTCTGGGTGGAGGCCCAGCTGTACAAGGCCACGGGCTACCTGCTGCTCGACCTGCCGGTGCAGGCCATGGCTGCGTTGGAGGACATCACCCAGATACAGCTGAACGCGCTCGACGAGGAGGCCTTCGCGCGCGTGGTGTCAGCCAAGAGCCGGGTCATGGTCTGGCTGCCGGAGCTGTGCGACAAGGTGCCGGATGAGCTGGAAGCTGCCCGGAAGAGACTTGGCGTTGCTGCGGGGGCGGCATCCAGCTGGCCGGATCCGCTTGGCACGGCAGCCAACATCATCACCCTGGCCGAGTTCGAATACAAGTCCTTCATCGGCGACTTCGCCGCCATGATCGGTGAGCTGGAGGAGGCATCCGACCCCGCGTTCACCCAGGACCCCGCGCTCAGGATCCAGGCGTCCCTGATCCTCATGAGCGCACTGTCCGCCGTCGGCCGGGAAACCGATGCCCTCCAGCTGATGCGGCGCGTTGGCGGACAGCTCTCCGATGCGGGGCTTTTGACCGGGCTGCGGGAGCGCTTCTCCCTGACGGCGTTTAACGTGCTGCTGCAGGCCGGCCAGTGGAAGCGGTGCCTGGAGCTCGTTGGGCCGCCGAAGGGGCAGGAGGAGCGCCGGCTGGCGTACCGGACGTCCGCCACGGAACTGGCGGCCGGCATCGCCTACGTTTTCTCCGGCCGGGGCGCGGTAGCCCTCGATTCGCTGCTGTCCGCCGTCGCCCAGCTCGAGCTGCGCCCTGTGCTGAACATGCTGCAGTCAGCCTACGCCGCCACTGCCTTCGCCTACGCCCAGATCGGCAATGCCGGGCAGGCGCACAAGTACCTCGACAAGCTCCGCGGGGTGCGCGGGCACTGCAACTTCCGCACGCTGTTCGTCACCGAGTTCTGTGCGGATATGGCCGGGCGCTGGCTGGGGGACACCGACGCCGTGAAGCGGCTGCTCGAGGCAGCAAACCGCGACATCGCTGCCGGCCGGTACACGCTGGCGGGGATCAGTCTGCTCGGAGCCACCGTTAACGGTACGGACGAGGACTTCCGGCTCATGGAGGACGTGGCAGGCCACCGCCAAGGGACCCTAGCCGAGATTTCACGGCTCATCGCCGTGGGCAGCCGCACCAAGGACGCCAAGGTTCTCCTGGAAGGCGCGCACCTGTGCGCGGAACTGGAACTCGACGCCGTGGAGGCACGCTGCGTTGCGCTCGCCGTCGACTTTGCCCGCCACTCCGGCGATTCCGCCTCCGCCCGGGTTGCCCAGGCGCGTCTGGACAGCCTCACCGCCACAGTGCCCAGCCTCCCGATCGTTCCCAGCAGCGGAAGCCCGCTCCTGACCGCGCGCGAGCGCCAGATCTCCCGGCTGGCCGGAAGGGGCGTATCCAACCGCGACATCGCCCTCGAGATGGGCGTATCAGTCCGAACAGTGGAAGGCCACCTGTACCAGGTCTTCACCAAACTCGGCGTGACTTCCAGGGGTGATCTGCCTGGCCTCGTCTAACAGCTCTGCTCCCAGCAGCTCCTCACCCGGCACCCATTCCAATGGCGTCTCTAGCAACGGCCGCGGTACCAAGGCGGAATCCGAACTCCCACTGCTCACTGGCCGCCGTGAGGCAATAGAGCACGTTTGCACGATCATCCGGAGCCGTGCCAGCCAGGCCGTTTACCTGATGGCGGGCCCCGGCGTCGGAAAGACCTCCGTCACGGACGCTGTACGGGAGAAGCTGGCGGCAGAGATGACCGTCCTGCGCATTCATGGCAGCTCCGCGCTGGCCAAGGTCCCCTACGGTGTGCTGGCGCCCTATACCGCGGGGCTTGCCCCCGAGGAAGCGGACTCACCGGTCGCGGTGCTGCGGGCGGTCTGGGCCTATTTCCAGGAGCTGAAGGGAAGCAGCGAGCTCAAGGGCGGCAACGAGGCCCCCGTCCTCCTGGTGGTGGACGACGCCCATCACCTCGATGAGGCGACCGCCAGCATGGTGGTGGACATGACGTCGGCCGGCTGGGCCACGGTGCTGGCTGCCGGTCGGCCGCGGCCGGGCCTGCCCCAGCCTCTGAACCAGCTCTGGTATGACGGCTTGGCGGAACGCATCGATCTCCGGCCGCTGAACGGCGAGCAGGTCAGGGAGGTGGTGGAACACACCCTGCAGGGGACGGTCCCGGTCAGCACCGTCCAGTCGCTGTGGTCTGCTTCGGGTGGCAACCCGCTGCTCCTCGACTGCCTGCTGGACGACGCAACAGCCGACGGAACGCTGGTCCAGCGGAACGGGATCTGGGTGCTGCTCGGCCCGTTGCCGGCCGACGGACCCAGGCTTTCGGACCTCGTGGTCAAGGATCTCCTCCGGCGGACGCCGGAGGAGCAGGATGCGCTTAAGGTGATCGCCTTGGCGGAGCCGGTGGCCAGGGGCCTGATCGAAGATGTCTGCGGCGCCGGCGTCGTCCGTTCCCTGCTGGACAACCAGGTGGTGAGCGAGTCGACCGCGCCGCACACCGAGCTTCGGCTCACCCATGCCATCCTCGGCGAATCGACGCGGCGCCAGGTGTCCGTCTCGCGGAGCCTGCAGCTGCGGCAGAAACTCGATGCCCATCTGGATACCGCTGCCGCCAGCGCAGAGGGCCGATTGCGGCTGGTCGAATGGTCGCTGGAATCCGGCCTGGAAGTTCCCGACCGGGACCTGCTGGACGCCGGACAGTTGGCTGCGACCACATTCAACAACGCGGGCGCGCGGCTCATGGCCGGACACGTCCAGGCCCCGGAGCTGCAGGCCCATGCACGCTCCATCACCGCCAGGGCCCATTTCAACGAAGGGAAGTACCGCGAGGCCGCCGAACTCCTTGACAGCTGCTGGCTGGAGCTGGGGGACGATCCGGAAGCTCCGCAGGTGCTCATGCTCAGGGCGTCCTCCCACATGGCGCTGGGAAAGCCCGTGCGGTTGCTCAGGGCTGAATCACGCCAGCAGCTCGAGGAGGCCGGGATCGCCCTGGCCGACGCCTGGCAGGACAGGATCCATGGCCTGATGGAGATGGCCGCGGCGGGAGACCACGAAGGTATCGCCAGCGTTATCTCGGCGTTGGGGACCACGGACGCGTACAGTGCAACTGCCGTTGAAGCGACCCAGCACGCCGTGGCGCAGGCGCTGCTAGCCCAGACGCTGGTCTCGGCCGGCCGGTCACACCAGGCCTACGCCGCCGCCATGGCCGCCGGTCCCTTTCTGCCGGCGCTCAACGGCGGACTGTATTTCTTCAACGAGTTCGTCCTGACCCGGCTGGCGCTGACCACCCTCGCTGCCGGAAACTGGGAGTCGGCCGACCATGAGCTCTCGACGTATCCGGCGGAGCGCACCGAAGGTGCTTCAACCTTCGGTGGCGGGATCCAGGCGCTGCGCGGCCTGGGACTGCTGCGGCAGGGGCAGCTGGAGCGCGCCTACGAGGTCCTCCTGCCCGCGGTTGAAGCGCTCCGGGTCAATGACCCGCTGCAGGAGTTCAGGTTCGGTTCGTCTCTTGCGTTCTACGCCGCAGCACGGCTGGGCGACACCGCCCAGGCAAAGCGGCTCGAACAGGACTTCATCTCGGCCAGGCACGCCAGCGGACCCGGCTGCGACGCCGTCGCGGAAGCCTATGCGGCCGCCGCGGCTGAATATCTCGACCGGAAGGGCAGCGGACTGGACAGGCTCCGTGAGCTCGCGGCGTCCGAACCCGTCGCGGACCACCCCGGGACCAGGATGGAGTGCCTGATCCTATGCTCGGAGCTCGGCGAGCGGTCGCTGGTGGAGGAGCTGGCTTCCCTCGCCGCCTCTGTTGAGGGACGGTGGGCGGCCGGCTGGCACCAGCTTGCCCAGGCCTGGGCCTCGGAGGATGCGGACGTTCTCATGGAAACAGCCGGCGCCCTGGAGGAAGCGGGCCTGGTGAATCTGGCGCGCGAGGCGTATGCCAGGGCCGGCGCCCTGCTGGACGCTGCGGGGGAGCGGCGCCGGGCCCGCCAGGCGATCGCGCACCGGGAAAAATGCGACCAGGAGCTCGGGGAACGGTTCCGGGAAAGCCCGTTTGTGGCCTCGGTCCCCAGTGTCCACCTGACCCGCCGCGAGCGGGACATCGTGGAACTGGCGGTGCAGGGCCTGTCCGATCGCGAGATTGCACAGAAGCTGATGGTGTCCGTACGGACCGTCGAGGGGCACCTGTACCGCAGCTACGTTAAGCTCGGCGTCCGCCGGCGGGACGAACTCGCGCTTGCCCTTCCCAAGAAGTAGCGCTTCCCAAACTGATTTTTAAGCACTCCCGGCCGAAATCCGCGCCGTTCCGGGCCCGACGCCGCCACCTGCGGGAACCAGTAGTTGAGTACTCAGAAAAACGAGTACTTGATACTGGTGCAGCGGGCGCCAGTACGCGATTAACTAATAGTGGCAGCGGAAGCAGGGCTGATCTCCCCCCGAAGCTGCCACCAGATTTCTCAGGTCTCGCACCAGATTTTCCGGCCCCCTGGGTCCGGGCAAAGGCGGGGCCGGCGACGTCAGAGCCTTCTGAGACCGAGGCTCTCCCCCCAGCCGTCGCCGGTCCTTTGAACTGAATATCCGCCGTTTTACGGCAAGATGTTTTACGGCAAGATAAGGGCGGCCCGCAGCGACGGGGGCCGCCCTTGGCGTGTCCCCAAACAAGCCTGCCCGTGCTGGCCGGCTGCTCCTGCCCGTGCCGCCACCCAAAACGTGCTGTGGGACAATTGAGAGGTACCTCGAGGCACCCAAGGAGTCCCATTGGCCCTAGTATCAACGCCAACCACGCTGACGCGTGCCCTTTCTGCGATGGACAATGCCGAGGTCCTGCGGATCCGCAACGACTTTCCCGTGCTGAACCAGACGGTCAACGGCCGCCCGCTCATCTACCTGGATTCCGGCGCCACCTCGCAGAATCCGCTGAGCGTGATTGAGGCCGAGCAGGAGTTCTATGAGCAGCGCAACGCTGCCGTTCACCGCGGAGCCCACCATCTTGCCGTGGAAGCCACCGAGGTTTTCGAGGATGCCCGGCAAACCGTCGCCGACTTTATCGGGGCGGCCTATGAGGAAATCGTCTGGACCTCCAACGCCACCGAGGGCCTCAACGTCATCAGCTACTCGTTGTCGAACGCCGCGCTGTGGGCTGCCCAGGGCCGCGGCGACTCCCGGCTGCGGGATCTGGCCCTGGGACCTGGCGACGAAATCGTGGTCACGGAAATGGAACACCACGCAAACCTGATTCCCTGGCAGGAACTGGCCTACCGGACAGGTGCCACGCTGCGCCACATCCCCGTGGACGACGCGGGGGCGCTGCGGATGGATGAGGCAGCCGAAATCGTGGGGGAGCGCACCCGGCTGCTGGCCTTCACCCACGCGTCCAACGTGCTGGGCACCATCAACCCGGTCAGCCACCTTGTGGGCCTCGCCCGGCAGGTCGGCGCCATGGTGGTGCTTGATGCCTGCCAGTCGGCGCCGCACCTGGCCCTGGACGTCAAACAGTTGGATGTGGACTTCGCCGTGTTTTCCGGGCACAAGATGCTGGGGCCAACCGGCGTCGGAATCCTTTACGGCAAGCAGGAGCTCCTGGACGTGCTGCCCCCGGTGCTGACCGGCGGTTCCATGATCACCACCGTCACCATGGAACGGGCGGAATACCTCCCCGCCCCGCAGCGGTTCGAGGCAGGGACCCAGAAGATTTCGCAGGCTGTGGCCCTTGCCGCGGCCGTCAACTATCTGACGGAAACCGGGATCGACCGGGTGCACCGCTGGGAGTCCGAGCTTGGCCAGCGCATGGTGGCCGGTCTGGAAGCCATCGACGGCATCCGCGTACTGGGCCCGGCCGCCGGCCAGGACCGAATCGGCCTGGCGGCCTTCGACGTTGCCGGTGTCCACGCGCACGACGTCGGCCAGTTCCTTGACGCCCGGGGGATCGCGGTCCGCGTGGGCCACCATTGCGCCCAGCCGCTGCACCGGCGCCTTGGCCTGACGGCCACCACCCGGGCCAGCGCCTACTTGTACAACACCACCGACGACGTGGACGAGTTCCTGGACGCCGTGTCCGGTGTCCGCACCTACTTCCGGGCGTAGCCCCGGATCCCCGAAGACAGGTACCTGAGCATGAGCCTCGACCAGCTTTACCAGCAGATCATCCTCGACCACTCCAAGGCCCGGCACGGCAGCGGCCTGGCGGCGGCCGATGTCCCCGACGGCGCCTCCACCGGCCAGTCACACCAGCTCAACCCGGTGTGCGGCGACGAGGTCACCCTGCGCGTTGCCGTGGACCACGGCACGGTGACACAGCTGGCATGGGACGGGGCGGGCTGCTCGATCTCGATGGCTTCGGCGTCCGTGCTGAGTGAGATGGCCGAGGGCATGTCCGTGGATGAGCTCCGCTCGGTGATCGGGAACTTCCGTGACGTCCTGCGGTCCCGGGGAAAAATCCACGCCGACCCGGAGATCCTGGGCGACGCCGCCGCCTTCGAGGGCGTGGCCCGCTACGCCGCGAGGGTGAAGTGCGCCATGATCTCCTGGGTTGCGGCCGAGGACGCCCTGAACCAGGCAGCCTGACCGCTCCTCGCTGGCGGCCCCGCCCCGTTCAGTGGTCCTGTTCGGACCGTTCGAAGACATCCGGGACGCCGTTGCCGTCGTCGTCCCTTGCCTCCTCCGCTTCCAGCCGGCGGTAGTGCCTGTTGCGGGCTTTAAGCACGACGGCGGCCAGCGCCGCGGCGGTCAGCGAACCGGCGAGGATGGCAACCTTTGCATGATCGTCGTGGGCCGAGCCGGATCCGAAACTCAGTTCGGCGATCAGCAGCGAGACCGTGAAGCCGACTCCTGCCAGGAGGGACAGCCCGGCGACGTCCACCCACTTCAGCCCGTCGTCGAGCTGGGCGCGGGTGGTTTTCGTGATGAGGACCGTGGCCCCGAAGACGCCGAAGGCCTTGCCCACGATCAGTGCTGTCACGATGCCCACCGCCACGGGGTCGGCCAGGGCGGACATCAGTCCCGACGTACCGCCGAGAGCGACGCCCGCGGAGAAGAACGCGAAGACAGGGACGGCGAAGCCCGCAGAGAGAGGCCGGAGCCGGTGTTCAAGCCGTTCGGCCATGCCGGTTTCGCCGCCAGAGGCGCTGCCTTCAGTGATGCTGCCCCCAGTGCTGCTGCGTTCAGCGGCACTGTCTTGCTGGGGGGACCGCCGCGAGACGGCCACGGGGACGGTGAAGCCGAGCAGGACGCCGGCCACCGTGGCGTGGATGCCGGACGCGTGCACCAGGCCCCACGTGGCCGCGGCCAGCGGCACCAGCAGGTACCAGTGGCTGATCCGTTTCTGCACCAGCCAGGCGAAGAGCCCCAGCGGGACAAGGGCGGCGAGCAGCAGGGCCGGCTGGAGCCCGGAGGAATAGAAGAACGCGATGATGCCGATGGCGATCAGGTCATCCACCACGGCGAGGGTGAGCAGGAACGTTCTTAGCGCCGCCGGGAGGTGCGTGTTGATGACCGCCAGCACGGCAAGCGCGAAGGCAATGTCGGTAGCGGTGGGGATCGCCCACCCCCTCAGCGCCCCGCCTCCTTGGTTCCAGACGATGGCGGAGTAGATGATGGCCGGCAGGGCAACGCCGCCAACGGCCGCTGTTACCGGGACCACTGCCCGGGAGGGCCGGCGCAGATCGCCGGCAACAAACTCGCGTTTGAGCTCCAGGCCGGCGATGAAGAAGAACAGGGCAAGCAGTCCGTCTGAGGCCCAGTGCCCCACACTCAACTGCAGGTGCCACGGCTCGTAGCCCAGCGTGAGGTCGCGCAATCCAAAGTAGGCGTCGGCCGCGGGGGAGTTGGCCCAGATCAGCGCGGCGGTTGTGGCGGCCAGGAGGAGCGCACCGCCGACGGTCTCCGTCCGCAGGATGGCCGCAATGCGGAGGTACTCGGGATAGGTGGAGCGGCTGAGCGCCGGGAATTTGCGAGAGGGGAATTTGCGGGCTGGGAAGGACGGCTTGGGCATTTAAGCTCCTCGCGAGGGGTCGGCTAACGTCTTGCCGACCAGACTTCCCGGCGCACCCTGCACCTAGCTTATCTGATTGGCTTCGCTGCGGAGCGTCACCGGATGAGCCGGTCAGCCTGCGCCGGTCAGCCTGCGCCGGTCAGCTGACCAGTGCCGCGATGCCGATCGCGGCGGTGGCGGCACCCAACACCATGGAAACCGTCACCAGGACCACGTGGACGGTGAGGAACTTCGTGGCCTTGCCGGCGGCGTCCCGTGCCCGCGGGTCCTTCATGACACGGCGCAGGAACTGCGGCCAGACCACGAGGGACCAGACGCCCGCAACGACCAGGACCAGGGCAAGGAAGGCAGGGACGTCCACAGGATTAGTGGCTTTCGAGCCAGGCCTGGGCCTGCTGTGACTGGATGTTCAGTGCCTTGCCCACGATGGGCTCGGCGGCATCGGCGATCTTGCCGCCCAGGAACGGCACGGAGGACGTGACGTTGCCTTCGAGTTCCACCCGGGTGCTGCCGCCGTCCGCCACGAGCCGCTGGACCGCGGTCACGTCGATCGGCGCGCCGGCGATCTTCAGCGAGATGTTGCTCCGGCGTGAACCGTCAGCGTCCGGGGCGTCCCAGTTTTCCACCTGGGTCACCTTCAGGCTTTCGCCGACGAACTTGCGGGCGATTTCGGGCAGGCGCGTCGTGGGCAGGGTGCGCACGGACGTGGTGCTGAACTCGCCGGCGATGTCGCCCGCCACGGTGAAGGACTCGAGGCTGCCGCCGACGAATTCGCTGGTGTGGCGCTGGAAGTCCTCGTTCGCGAAGACTGCGGTGACGCTGTCGACGCCGTGGGGAAGGGTGGTGGATGCACTCAGTGCCATTGATCCTCCGTCGTTGTGGGTCAGAACGCTTTTTGCTCACCACATCCTACGGGGTTGGCCGCCGTTCCCCGGCACGGGAGGTCCGGCACCCAGCTCTGCGGCGTCATGCTTTTCCTCGGCGGAGAGCTTCCGGGCGGCCGCGGTGATGTTGCGGGACATGGCCGGGAAGATGATGCTGTGGAAGGGAAGGACAGCCAGCCAGTAGAGCCGCCCGCTGAGGCCTTTGGGGAAGAAAATCGCCCGCTGGCGGTAGCGGCTTCCGGTGCCGTCGGGCTCCACGCAGAGCTCCAGCCAGGCCCGTCCGGGGGCGCGCATCTCCGCCCGCAGGCGGAGCAGGCGGCCGCGCTCGATCCGTTCCACGCGCCACCAGTCCACCACCTCGCCGGCCACCAGATGGTGCGGATGCCGCCGGCCGCGGAGCAGGCCCGCTCCACCCGAGAGCTTGTCCAGCCAGCCGCGGGCGCTCCACGCCAGCGGGAGCGAGTACCAGCCGTTGCGGCCGCCTATCCCCTCAATAATCGTCCAGACGTGTCCGGGATCCACGTCGCTGGCAAACGTCCGCTCATCGACGTACACCCTGTGTCCGGCCCAGCCGGGGTCGCTCGGCAAGGGGTCGGCGTCGGCGCCTGCGCTGGCCCAGGTGGTTTCCACCTGGCCGTCCCGTTCCTTGCCGAGCGCCAGGGCGACGGCCCTGCGGTAGCCGGTGAGGCCGCCGTCGGGCTGTTCGATGTAGTTGTCGATGTCGTGTTCGGCGGAGACCGCATCATGCTGCAGGGACTGGACCAGCGGCACGGACATGGACAGCGGAATCGGAGTCACCAGGGCAACCCACAACCCGGCCAGCCGGGGTGCCGGCACCGGCAGTGCCAGGACCGGGCGCGGCGGCAGGCCCGCCTCGGCCGCGTATTCCTTCATCATCCCGGCGTAGCTGAGAACGTCCCGGGAGCCGATATCGAAGGTGCGGTTGAGGGGTTCCACGAGTGAGGCGGCCGCGACAAGGTAGTACAGCACGTCGCGCACGGCGATGGCTTCGATCCGGTTGCGGACCCAGCTGGGCGCGGGCATGAGGGGCAACGTCTCGGCGAGGTGGCGGATCATCTCGAACGACGCCGAGCCGGAGCCGATGACCACCCCGGCCTGGAACACGAGGGCGTCCACCGGGCCGGTGAGAAATACTTCGCCCACCGCCTCGCGGGAGCGCATGTGCGTTGACAGTGCCGTGTTGCGCGGGTGCAGGCCGCCCAGATAGACGATCCGCCGGACGGAGGCTGCCGCCGCTGCCCCGGCCACAAGCTCGGCCATCGCCTTTTCCTTGGCCTCGAAACCGGAGCCCGCTGCCATCGAGTGCACCAGGTAGTACAGGACGTCCACGTCCCGCAGGGCATCCCCCAGGGCCGCGGAGTCGTCGAGGCTGCTGCGGACCATCTCAACGTCGTCGAGCCAGGGGACGCCGGCGATTTTCTCCGGTGACCTGACCAGCACCTTGACCCGGTGCCCGGCGTCCAGCAGACGGGGGACCAGCCGTCCTCCGATGTACCCCGTGGCGCCTGTGACAAGCACTGTTTGGGCGTCCGCTGACCGGGCGTCGGGGCTGCTGCCGGCTCCTGCCGTGCCGCCAGTACTGCTGTGGTTTCCGGTCTGGTCGCTCACGGAGTCTCCTTGGGGCGGCGTGGCTGTGATGAACGTCACCTGCCCAGCAAGCTTAGCAATCCGGCGGAGGGCGTCCGGATGCCGCCGGTGTGCCTGCAGGGGTAGGCTGGAATCCCCGGCATTCGCACGAATCCGGGTTTTCGTGTTGCCTGCGTTCGAATGAGATTCCAGGAGATCCTGCCCATGAGCTCCAAAGGCCAGAGCCCCACCGGCCAGCCTTCGACCGGCCAGCCCTCAAGTGGCCAGCCCTCAAGTGGCCTGCCCCTCAGCGGCCTGCGCCGCGTCCTCCATGCGGACAGGACATTCGCCCGCGTGCAGGCCGAGGCGGGGAGGGGATTCAGCGTCCGCAGCGAGGATTACCAGATCAGTGCCCCGGCCGGGCTGCGGCCGGTGCTCCTGGCCGAGATGGCGGACGGCCTGCTGAACGCTGCAGGAAACGGCACCGCATCCGGTGACCACCCCGCACCGGGTGTGGTCCTTGCCGTCACGGCGACGGGTCGTGAGGCCGAGGATCTTGCCGCCGCGCTGCGCGCCTATCTGCCGGCCAGTGCCGTGGCCGAGTTCCCCAGCTGGGAAACCCTCCCGCACGAGCGCCTGTCCCCGCGTTCGGACACGGTGGGCAGGCGCCTGTCCGTCTTGCGGCGCCTCGCTCACCCTGAAGACGGTGCGCATCCCGGAGGTGCTGCCCACTCAGAAAACGCTGCCCACTCCGAAAATACGACGGCGGGACCCCTCCGAGTCGTCGTCGCGCCCGTCCGCGCCGTGGTCCAGCCGATTGTGGCCGGTCTGGGGGAACTGGTTCCGGTGACGCTGAAGGTCGGCCAGGAGGTCCCGTTCAATGACGTGATCCGGAATCTCGCGGCCGCCGCTTACTCCCGCGTGGACATGGTCACGCACCGCGGCGAATTTGCCGTCCGCGGCGGCATCCTGGACGTGTTCCCGCCCACCGAGGACCATCCCGTCCGGGTGGAGTTCTTCGGCGATGAGGTGGACCAGATGCGCTGGTTCGCCGTCGCCGACCAGCGCTCGCTGTCCGCCCCCGGCGTGCATCACCCCACCGAACTCCACGCCCCGCCGTGCCGCGAAATCCTCATCACCCCGTCAGTCATGTCCCGGGCTGCCACGCTGAAGCCCCAGCTGCCCGCCGCTGCCGACATGCTGGAGAAGATCGCCGGCGGCATCGCCGTGGAAGGCATGGAATCCCTGGCGCCGGTCCTCGTGGACGCCATGGTCCCGTTCATGGACCAGCTGCCCGCGGGTTCCATCTCGGTGGTCATCGAACCGGAGAAGGTCCGTACCCGCGCCCACGACCTCGCGGCCACCAACGAGGAATTCCTGGAAGCGGCCTGGTCCACGGCCTCCGATGGCGGGACGGCGCCGCCTGATCTTAGCTCGCAGGCCTCAGCCGCCCTGCACTCCGCCAGCTTCCGGTCGCTGGCCGAGACCCGCTCGGCGGCCCTCGGGCACGAGGTGTCCTGGTGGTCCATCACGTCGCTGGCCACCGACGAGGAACTGACACCGGACATCGACGTGCTCAACCTCCACGTCCGCGAGCCGCGCGGCTACCAGGGCGACGTGGCCGAGATGATGGACTTCATCGGCTCGCACGTGCGGGACCAATGGCGGATCGTGGTGGCCACGGAAGGTCCCGGCCCGGCGCAGCGCCTGGCCGAACTGTTCCACGACGCGGACATCCCCTGCGCCCGGGTGGACACACTGGACCACGAACCCCAGGCGGGGATCATCGAGGTGACCACCGCCGCCGTCGGACGCGGTTTTGTCCTGGACGGACTGAAGCTCGGTCTCCTGACCGAGGCCGACCTGCTGGGCCGCACCTCGGCAGGCTCCACGAAGGACATGCGCCGCATGCCGTCCAAGCGGCGGAACGCCGTGGACCCGCTGCAGCTGGTGGCCGGCGACCATGTGGTGCACGAACAGCACGGCATCGGCCGGTTCGTTGAGCTCATCCAGCGCAAGGTGGCCGGGGGCGGTGACGGCGTGCGCGAGTACCTGGTGCTGGAATACGCCGCGTCCAAGCGCGGCGCCCCGGGGGACAGGCTTTTCGTGCCCACCGACCAGCTGGACCAGGTGACGCGCTACGTCGGCGGCGAAACCCCCGTGCTCAGCAAGATGGGCGGCGCGGACTGGGCCAGCACCAAGTCCAAGGCGCGCCGGGCGGTCAAGGAAATCGCCGGCGAACTCATCCGGCTCTACTCGGCCCGGATGGCCTCGCGCGGCCATGCCTTCGCGCCGGACACGCCGTGGCAGCGCGAGCTGGAGGAGGCCTTCCCGTACGTGGAGACGCCGGACCAGCTCACCACCATCAACGAGGTCAAGGCCGACATGGAGCGCGAGATCCCCATGGACCGGCTGGTCTCCGGCGACGTCGGTTACGGCAAGACCGAGATCGCCGTCCGCGCCGCCTTCAAGGCCGTGCAGGACGGCAAGCAGGTGGCGGTGCTGGTGCCCACCACCCTGCTGGCGCAGCAGCACTACGAGACGTTCACCGAGCGGTTCTCCGGCTTCCCGCTGCGCGTAAAGCCGCTGTCCCGGTTCCAGGGGTCCAAGGAAGCCAAGGAAACGGCGGAGGGCGTGAAGAACGGGTCCGTGGACGTGGTGATCGGCACGCACCGGCTGCTGTCCAAGGACTTTGAGTTCAAGGACCTGGGCCTGGTGATCGTGGACGAGGAGCAGCGGTTCGGCGTCGAGCACAAGGAGGCGCTGAAGAAGATGCGCACCAACGTCGACGTCCTGGCCATGAGCGCCACCCCGATTCCGCGCACCCTGGAGATGTCGCTGACCGGCATCCGCGAAACGTCTACGCTGGCCACGCCGCCGGAGGAACGCCACCCGGTGCTCACCTATGTGGGGCCGTACACGGACAAGCAGACCTCCGCCGCCATCCGCCGCGAGCTGATGCGTGAGGGCCAGGTGTTCCTCGTCCACAACCGCGTCTCCACGATCGAAAAGACGGCGGCGAAGATCCGCGAGCTTGTCCCCGAAGCCCGCGTCGAGGTGGCCCACGGCAAGATGTCCGAGAGCCGGCTGGAGCAGATGATTGTCGACTTCTGGGAGAAGCGCTTCGACGTCCTGGTGTGCACCACGATCATCGAAACCGGCCTGGATATCTCCAACGCCAACACCTTGATTGTGGACGGCGCGGACAAGTACGGCCTGTCGCAGCTCCACCAGCTGCGCGGACGCGTGGGCCGCGGACGCGAGCGTGCCTACGCCTACTTCCTCTACCCCTCCGAGAAGCCGCTGGGCGAGGTGGCGCTGGAACGCCTGAAGGCGGTGGCCACCCACAACGAGCTCGGCGCGGGCATGCAGCTGGCCATGAAGGACCTGGAAATCCGCGGCGCCGGCAACCTGCTGGGCGGTGAACAGTCCGGCCATATCCAGGGCGTCGGCTTCGACCTCTACATCCGGCTGGTGGGCGAGGCCGTGGCCGAGTACCGCGGCGAGGCCGAGGAGAAGGCCGCCGAGATGAAGATCGAACTGCCCGTCAACGCGCACCTGCCGCACGATTACGTGCCGGGGGAACGGCTGCGGCTGGAGGCGTACCGCAAGCTGGCGTCCGCCGTCACCAACGAGGCCATCGACGAAGTGCTCGCCGAGCTCGTGGACCGCTATGGCGAGCCGCCGCTGCCCGCACAGAACCTCGTCGCCGTCGCACGCTTCCGGGTGGGTGCCCGCGAAGCCGGGCTCTCCGACGTCGCCCTGCAGGGCAACTTCATCAAGTTCTCCCCGGCGCAGCTGCCAGAATCGAAGACCATGCGGCTTAACCGGATGTACCCGGGCGCGCAGTCCAAGCCCGCCCTCGACGCCGTCCTCATCCCCAAGCCGAAGACGGCCAGGATCGGCGGCCGCGACCTGCAGGACGCCGAGATCCTGGCATGGGCCGACGGCGTCATCCGCAACATCTTCTCCGACGCGCCGGTCCCGGCCGAAGCCACGAAGGGCTAGCCGTGATGGGAGGACACCACGCCGCGTCAGGGGCCGCGGCGTGGGTGGCTGTTGCCGCGACGGGGCCGTACACGCTGGGCTGGTATCCGCTGGACGCCACCGGCGTGCTCATCGGGGGTATGGCGACGGCGGGCACGGCCCTCGTCTGCGACTGGGACCACCGCTCCAGCACCGTGGCCCACTCGCTGCCGCCGCTGTCCAACATGATCGCCGTGGGCATCGAGAACGCCAGCGGCGGCCACCGGCAGGGCACGCATTCGGTGCTGGGCGCGGCCATGTTCGTGCTGCTCGCCGCGGTTGCGGCGCAGATCCAGCTGGACACGCCGTGGGGTGTGCTGTCCGTCGGCGCCGGGCTGCTGTGCATGTTCATGATCAATATCGCGGCCAAGGCGCTGAAGCTGTTTCCGAAGTCCGGCGTGATCAGCAACTGGGCCTTCGCCCTGGTCATGGCCGGCCTGGTGACCTGGTTTGCGCCCCACCAGTGGACCTGGCTGCCCATGTCCATGCTGATCGGCGTCGTGGTCCACATCGTGGGGGACATGGTAACCACCGGCGGTGTTCCGCTGCTCTGGCCGCTGGTGATCAAACCACCAAAGTTCCTGCGCCGGATGTGGGTGCTGAGGAACTTCTGGCGGCCCAACGGCGCCTTCTCCATCCCGCTGCTGGGCCGGGCAGGGTCGCGGCGGGAGTGGCTGGTGCTGATTCCCGTCAGCGGTTACGCGATGGTGGGAATGTGCCTGGCAGCCTGGTCGCTGGCCGGTAGTCACTTCCCCGCGGCGCTGGCCCTGGCCGGCCGGCTGGCCAGCAGCGTGCTCGGGCTGCCCTGAAAGCTCGACTGTCCTGATTCAGGAGTTAAAAGCGGAAGCCCCGGATAAATCCGGGGCTTCCGCTTTCAACAAATCTGGGTTTTAGTATTCGCCGGCCGAATCCGAGCGGCCGGTGATGGTCTGCGGAATCCAGAATGCGAGGGCGAAGAGGCCAAGGCACACGGCCATCGGCCACGGGTTGCCCAGCGTCAGGAAGGACAGCGAGTAGATGGCACCCAGGAACAGGGCCATGATCACCACAAAGAGAACAATGCTGCCGGCCAGGGGGTTCTCGTTCTGCGGCGTCTTTACCTGCTGGTCAATCTTGCTGGACATTCATTCCTCCTCGGCCCCGCGGGGCTCAAACTGTGGCTGCCGCCGGTCAGTACGCAGACGAACCCTGTTCGCCTGTGACGATTGCAATACCGGAGCTGGCGCCAATACGTGTTGCACCTGCAGCAATCATAGCCTGTGCGTCCTCGAGGGTCCGCACGCCGCCGGACGCCTTGACGCCCAGGTCCGGGCCCACGGTGCGCCGCATGAGGGCCACATCTTCGGCGGTGGCGCCGCCGCCGTTGAAGCCCGTTGACGTCTTGACGAAGTCGGCGCCGGCCTCGACGGCCGCTTCGCAGGCCAGGACCTTCTGATCCTCGCTGAGCAGGGCAGTCTCGATGATGACCTTGAGGATCGCCTCCCCGGCGTGGACCTCCTCGGCTACGGCCTTGATCTCGTCCACCAGGGCGCCTCTGTCCGCGGCCCTGGCAGCAGCGACGTTGATGACCATGTCCACTTCGTCGGCGCCGTCCAGCACGGCCCCGCGCGCCTCGAACGCCTTCACGTCGCTGGGCGTGGCGCCCAGCGGGAAACCCACCACGGAGCATGTGAGCACGCCGGTGCCCTTGAGGGCTGTTTTGACTGTCTTGACCCACACCGGGTTCACGCACACCGACTTGAACTTGTACTCGGCAGCCTCTGCACACACCTTGAGGATGTCCGCCTCGCTGGCCTCCGGCTTCAGCAGCGTGTGGTCAATGAAGGAAGCGATGCCCGGCGCGTCGCTTCCTTCCCCGGGAGATCCTGCGGGGCTGGTCGCGGCGTCCGTTCGGGCGCCTGCTTCGTTGCTCATGCTGGTCCTTTCCAGGCCGGGGCCCCGGGTGTCGCGGCGTCCTTGCGAACCATCCTGCCACAGCAGGAACGCTACGCAGCCGCGGCCAGCTGCCCCACCGAAAGCGCCGCCATGAGCTCGGCGGCACAGGCGCCTGCAGCTGACCCGGACGAGACCAGCAGGCCCAGCCGCACGCCGTCGAACGCTGCCGCATCACCGATGGCCCATATGCCCGGCACGGAGGAGCGGAAGTCGCGGCCGACGACGATCCCGCCGGCCGCTGCCGTCTGCACGCCGGCGGCGGCGGCGGCGGCCAGGCCGTCCCGGGGCGTGCGGTCCTCGGCGAGGACCACGAGGTCGCCGTTCATGCGGCTGCCGTCCTCGAACACGACGCCGGCGGCAGGCAGCACGGAGCCGGCAAGCGTCGGCACGACGGCGGCGGGCCGGGCCGTGGTGCGGACGGGCCGGACACCGCGGGCACGGAGCACCGCTTCTGCCTGCCCGGCGGCGGGACCGGTGCCCACCAGGATGCCCAGCGGCCTGCGGCCAAGGACCCGGGTGACCTCCTTGACGGCGTGGCCGATCTTGGCGGCGTCGTCGATGGTGGAGTAGCTGAGGCAGCGGCCGGAGCCGTCGACCGGCGAGTCCACCGGGGCCGAACCGGTGGCGATGACCAGCTGGTCGTAGCCGAACTCCATGCCGTCGGCGGTGGTGACCACCTGGGACCCGGCATCGATGTGGCTGGCGGGCTGGCCGAAGCGTATGGAGACAAACGGCAGGGCGGCCAGTTCCAGCAGCTCGTCTGGGGCGTCGTCGCGGCTGCTCAGGACCGTGACGGTCCCGGAGAACTGTGCTGCGGCGAGCTGTGCCACGAGCGCCTGGGCGGCCGGGCCTGCCCCGGCGATGAGGATTTTGTTGGAAACGGTGGCGGTGGACGGAAACTGTGCCGGAGCGGACATGTGCGGGCCCTTTCGAATGCTGCACCAGGCGGGCCGATCTGGGGCCCTGTTGTGCTGATGGGACCCAGCCTAGGGGGAGCGTTTTTCGCGGGTGTTTCACTGGTGTTGCCTGTTTTTCTCGGCGCGTTCGCCAGTATTTACGGACCGGTAATGACGTGGGTCACACCGCGCTGCCTCAACGGGAACAAGGCAAACGCGGGGTCACCTACGGCCCAATCGGAGGGCCTTATTGGGCGCTAAGTGACCCCGCGTTGCGCTAGACGCGGAGGCGGTAGCCGCGCTTGACCACGGTCTCCACGAGCTTGCCGTCCGGCAGGGAGGACCGCAGCCGGCTGACCGTCATGTCCAGCGCGTGAACCGAGCCGCGAAGTTCCAGCAGCTCGGACAGGGACTCCCGGGAGAGGACCGCACCGCCGGCGCCCAGGAGCGCGCGGAGCAGCAGCAGCGGCGCCGGGGCGATCTCCACCGGCTCGCCGTCAATACGCAGCGACCGGCCGCGCAGCTCCACGTTTCCGGAACGCGTGTCCAGCCGGCGGACATGGTTCAGCGCGAGGTGTTCGCACACCAGCCTGATCAGCGCGCCCATCCGGAACCGCTCCGGCACCAGCGGAGTGATGCCGGCATCCACCAGCGGCTGCGCCGTCACGGGACCGACGACGGCGGTGGTCACGGTGGTCTTGAGGCTCTCCACGAGCTGCTTGTACAGCCCCATCTCGTGGGCCGTGCTCCACATGGCGTCCACGGCCGGGGCACTCGTGAACGTGAGGACGTCCAGATTGCCGCTGCACGCAGCCTCGATCAGGCGGGGGAGCCGGTCGGCGCCGTCGGGCTTGACCCAGCGGTAGGGGGTCACGGTCAGGACCGTGGCGCCGGACATCCGCAGCCGTTCCAGCTGGCGGACGTCCGTGTA
This sequence comes from Arthrobacter sp. 05T423, assembly GCF_056396245.1. NCBI lineage: Bacteria > Bacillati > Actinomycetota > Actinomycetes > Micrococcales > Micrococcaceae > Arthrobacter > Arthrobacter sp. 05T423. The sequence continues at coordinate 18,403 of NZ_JBFTLC010000004.1, read as the reverse complement.
GCCATGCAGCTGCACTGCCACGGTCTTGCCGCGCACGCCCTCGGCCAGCAGCATGTCCACCAGCGTTGCGGTGGTCTCGTCGCTGCTGATTCCGACGTCGGCCAGCCCGGCCGCGCGGACGGCGCCGCGGGCCTTGGGTCCGCGGACGAACATCCGGCAGGCACCCAGGGTTTCCAGCAGCTCCTCACCGATTCCCGACGCGTCCGCCGCCTCGCACCAGCGGCGCATGCCGTAGGCGGTGGTGGCGATGCAGAGGTCGGGCTTGGCCGCGATGATCGCCTTAGTGTCCTCGATGAGGCTGATGTCCTCGTTCACGGGGGCGATCTTCAGTGCCGGGGCATGCAGGACCTCGGCACCGCGGCGTTCCAGGGCCTCGATGAGGTCCCGCGAACGGCGGTGCGAGGTCACGCCGATCCGGAAACCCTCCAGTGGGGCCTCGGCGGCCGCCTCCGGTGCCGCTGCGCTGAGCGCGGTTTCGGTGGGTGCTGTTTCAGTGGGGGCTAGTGCATTCATTGCGTTCATGCCTATCACGAACCCAGCAGCGAAGCCGCCAGGCGGTCGAGCTCCGCCTCGGCCTCGGCATGCCCGCGGTTGGCCTCAGCCACCCGCACCACCTCGCCGATCACCAGGACGGCGGGGTTGCTGCAGCCGGCGGCGGCAGTTGCGATATTGCCTAGTTCCGCGATGGTGGTCCTCTGGCCCGGCCGGTAGCCGCGCTCCACAACGGCCATGGGCATGTCCGTGCGCATCCCGGCGCGGCGCAGGCCGGCGGCGAGATGGTGCAGCGTGCCGATGCCCATCAGCACCACGATGGTTCCGCCCAGGCCGGCCAGGTGCGTCAGTTCCTTCTCCGTCAGCGGCGCGTGGCCGGACACGACCGTGAACATGTGGCTGACTTCACGGTGCGTCACGGGGATGCCGGCGGCGGCCGGCACGGAGATGGCGCTGGTCACGCCGGAAATTACGCGGACAGGGACGCCGGCGGCGACGCAGGAGGCAACTTCCTCCCCGCCGCGGCCGAAGACATACGGGTCGCCGCCCTTGAGGCGCACCACGTTGTTACCTTCCAAAGCGGAGGCGACCATGAGCTTTTCGATGTCGCCCTGGCTCACCTTGTGGTGCCCCGGGCGCTTTCCGACGTCGACCAGTTCGGCAGAGGTGAGGGACGCCAGCTCCTGGTACGGGGCCAGCCGGTCGTAGAACACGACGTCGGCATCGCGCAGGGCCTTGACGGCCGCCACGGTCAGCAGCTCGCCGGTGCCCGGGCCGCCTCCAACCAGCGTGACGTGGCCGGCCCGGCCGGCTGCCGGCTCGGACGCCACCGGGATGCCGGCGGCGCGGCAGCGGTCCAGCAGCGGCTCCCAGCCGGTCTGGCCGTCGTCGACGGCTGCGACAAGGAACGGACGCTCGGGCAGGGGGCCGTCGTGTCCGGCACCCTGCGGGGTGCTGAGGCGGTAGACCACGGCGCCGGCTGCCCCGTAACGGCGGACGGCCTGGCGTGCGGCGAACTCCGAGCCGGTGACCAGGACGTCGCGGCCGGTGAGATCAATGCTGAGCTGCATGCCTATACCTCGTTCTCATCAATCAGTTCCGGTGTGGCGGGCCGCATCGGGATGGTGGACCCGATCAGTACTTTCCCTTTTTCCTCAGCCGTGGCCGGGCGCATCTGGCCGCGCTCGTCCGGGACGAACGTGATGGAGTCGTCCTTCTGGTCGGGGGCGTTGACGAAGGAGCGGAACCGGCGCAGGCGCTCGGGGTCCTTCAGGGTGTCTGCCCACTCGTCGACGTAGGTGTCGACGTGCTTGGCCATGGCGGCCTCGAGGTCCTCGGCGATGCCCAGGGTGTCCTTGACCACCACGTCCTCGACGTGCTTGATGCCGCCGTCGAGCTCCTCCTGCCAGCGTGCGGTGCGCTGCAGGCGGTCGGCGGTGCGGATGTAGTACATGAAGTAGCGGTCGATGTACTTGATCAGGGTTTCGTCATCCAGGTCCTTGGCCAGCAGCTGGGCGTGTGCCGGCGTGGCACCGCCGTTGCCGCCGACGTACAGGTTCCAGCCGTCCGCGGTGGCGATCACGCCGACATCCTTGCCGCGGGCTTCGGCACATTCGCGGGCGCAGCCGGAGACGCCCATCTTGAGCTTGTGCGGGCTGCGGAGGCCGCGGTAGCGGAGCTCCAGCTGGATGGCCATGGCCACCGAGTCCTGGACGCCGAAGCGGCACCAGGTGGAACCGACGCAGGACTTCACCGTGCGCAGGCTCTTGCCGTAGGCCTGGCCGGACTCGAAGCCGGCGTCCACCAGTTCCTTCCAGATCTCCGGGAGCTCCTCCAGCCGGGCGCCGAACATGTCGATGCGCTGGCCGCCCGTGATCTTCGTGTACAGGTTGTACTTTTCGGCCACGGCGGCAATGACGCCGAGCTTCTTCGGGGTGATCTCGCCGCCGGCGATGCGGGGAACCACCGAGTAGGTGCCGTCCTTCTGCATGTTGGCCAGGGCGCGGTCGTTGGTGTCCTGCAGGGTGCCGCGGCCGGCGTCGAGGACGTAGTTGCTGTTCTGGCTGGCCAGGATGTTGGCGATGGTCGGCTTGCAGATGTCGCAGCCGGCACCGGTGCCGTACTTGGCCATGACCTCCTCGAAGGAGGTCAGTTCCAGGACGCGGATGGTCTCGAAGAGTTCCTGGCGGGACAGTTCGATGTGCTCGCAGAGGGCCTTGGAAACTTCGACGCCGGACTTGGTCAGTTCAGTTTCGAGCAGTTTCTTCAGCATCGGCACGCAGGAACCGCAGCTGGTCCCGGCGCGGGTGCAGCCCTTGAGCTCGCCGAGCTCCTGGACGGGGGCGTTGCCCTCGCAGGCGCCACAGCCGTTGATGGTGTCGCGGATGGTTCCGGCGGCCACGTTGTTGCAGGAACACAGGATTGCGTCGTCTGGCAGCTCGGTCTCGGGGGCGTCGCCGCCGCCTGCAGCCGTCAGGTAGGCACCGGGTTCTGCGGGGAGCTCGCGGCCCAGGAGCGGTCGCAGGCTGGTGTAGGGGGTCGCATCGCCGACGAAGATGCCGCCGAGCAGGGTCTTGGCGTCGTCGGTGGTGACGATTTTCTGGTACACGCCGCGGGCGGGGTCTGCGTAGACGATTTCGAGGGCGTGCTCGGTCCGGGCGAACGCGTCGCCGAAGCTCGCCACATCGACGCCGGAAAGCTTGAGTTTGGTGGCGGTGTCGAAACCGGGGAAGGTGGCCTCGCCGCCATGCAGGCGGTCTGCCACGATCTCGGCCATGGTGTTGGCCGGTGCCACCAGTCCGAGGCACATGCCTTCGAAGTTTGCTACCTCACCGATGGCCCAGATGCCGGGCACCTGGGTGGCGCAGTAGTCGTTGATGACCACGCCGCCGCGGGGGCCCAGGTCAAACAGGGATTCTTCGCCTTCGGCCGCGCGGAAGAGTTCGTCACGAGGCTTGACGCCGATGGCCACGATGACGAGGTCTGCCGGGATGGCGCGGCCGTCGGCCATCAGCACACCGGTGACCTGGCCGTCGTCGTCCGCCTGGATTTCGGACGGGAACACGCCGCCGTGGACTTCGAAGCCCTTCGCCTCGATGAGGCGGCCCAGCGCCTGGCCGGCGCCTTCGTCGAGCTGCGTGTTCATCAGCCAGGGGGCACCGTTGATGACCACGGGGGTGGCACCGAGCTGTTCGGTGCCGGCTGCGGATTCGAGGCCCAGGAGCCCGCCGCCGATGGTGACGGCGTTAACCTTGCGGCCCAGCTTTTCGCTCAGTTCGGCGATGGACTTGTTGATGGCCCAGACATCTTCCAGGGTGCGGTAGACGTGCACGCGCTCGGCGCCGGGCAGCGGGAGCCGGGCGGCGTCCGAACCGGTGGCGACCACCAGTTCGTCGTATGCATAGGTGTTGCCGGCTGCGGTTTCAACGGACTTGCCCGCGGTGTCGATCTTCACGACACGCTCGCCGGTCTGCAGGATCAGCGACTCGTGGTCCCACATGGAAGCCGTACCCAGCGTCAGGTCAACAGTGCTGTCCGTGAGGGCCTTGCTGAGGGCAACGCGGTCATAGGGCAGGTGGGCTTCTTCGGTCAGAACAGTTACCTGCCAGCCTTCGAGGCCGCGGGCATGCATGGCATCAGCAAAACGGTGGGCTGCAGGGCCGCCGCCGGCGACCACAATGCGGCGCGGAGTCGATGAGGTTGAAGTCTGTTCGGTCACTGTGGGCCTTTCGCTGGGCCGCAGACGGTGCTCTGCAGCTTGTCCATCCAGACTAGGGAGGCGCAGTTTCGCTTCAGTTTCCCAATTGTTTCGTGAACTTAACTTCTGCATCACGGGATTGTTTCGGGCCCTGTGAGGTGTCTTTTACGTTATTGACACATTGACTGCACCCCTTCGAAACACCGTCACCCTAGCTTGGATATACGGCCGCAGCGGCGGCTACAGCAGGCGCAATCACACGTCTTGCAGGACCGGCCCGCCGCCGGAAAGCACGCAAAAGGGAGAGGAGCCGGACATGACGGCAACACTGGAACTTGAGGATCTTGCCACCGGATATGCAGCAGGCTGGCACCGCGTCTGCGCGGTGGAGGACCTGGAACTGGCCTGGGGCGAAGCGGCACTCGTGGCCGGCCGGCAGGTGGCCGTGTTCCGTACCGGGCCCCGTGAGGTTTTTGCCGTAGCGCAGGAGGATCCGGCCACGGGCGCCTTCGTCATGGCACGCGGCATCCTCGGATCACGTGGTACCCGCCCCACCATCGCCTCGCCGCTGCACAAGGAGGTCTACGACCTTGAGACGGGCGAGTGCTTCGGCAACGCGGACCTGCGCCTGGCGGCGTTCGGCACCCGCATCGTGGACGGCTTCATCGAGGTTGAGCTCTAAAAGCTTAGGGTCCCAGCGGCCCCGGCCCTTACCGGCTGCTTACAGTCCCAGGGCCTCGCGCACATCAGTGAGCACGTGGTCCAGCGCGGCCCTGGCTGCCAGCCGGGCTTCGGGCAGTTCAGCGGCCGAGCCCACGGCCTGGATGACCTCCAGGTAGCACTTGAGTTTCGGCTCGGTGCCGCTCGGCCGGATGATCACGCGGCTGAGGTCGCGGGTCACGTAGAGCAGCCCGTCGGTCGGAGGCAGCTGGTCGCTGCCTTCGGCCAGATCAACGAACGACTCCACGGCGGAACCGCCGAACGACTCGGGCGGGTTTACGCGCAGCCGGTTCATCATGGCATCTAGCAGCCCGAGGTCACCCACGCGGATGCTCAGTTGGTCGCTTGCGTGAAGCCCGTGCACCAGATACAGCTCGTCCAGGGTGTCGAAGATCGTCTTGCCCTCCGCCTTGGCGGCGGCCGCGAGTTCCGCGATGAGCACTGCGGCGGACAAGCCGTCCTTGTCGCGGACCTGGCCGGGGGCAACGCAGTAGCCCAGCGCCTCCTCATAGCCGTAGACGAGGCCCGGCACCCGGGAAATCCACTTGAAGCCGGTGAGCGTCTCCTCGTGCGCATACCCGGCCGCCGCGGCGATGCGTGACAGCAGCCGCGACGAAACAATCGAATTGGCGAACACGCCGCCGTCTGCGTCCGCACCGGAAGCACCGGAGGCGTCCTCGGCGGAGGCAGCCAGGCGCGCCACAACATGCGCTCCGAGCAGGGCGCCCACCTCGTCACCGCGCAGCATCCGCCACGCACCCGTGTCCGGGTCCTTCGCGGCCACCGCGGCCCGGTCAGCGTCGGGGTCGTTGGCGAGGACGATGTCCGCGTCCGCCTGCATTGCCTCCCCAAGCGCCAGATCCAGGGCTCCGGGCTCCTCAGGGTTGGGAAAACCGACGGTGGGGAAGTCCGGGTCCGGCTCCGCCTGCTCGCTGACCAGCGTCACGTCGGTGAATCCGGCCGCCTGCAGGACGGAAACAGCTGTCCCGCCGCCCACGCCGTGCAGCGGTGTCAGGACGATCTTCAGGTCCCGGGCCGGGAAGCGCCGGCGATCGGCCAGCGCCGCGGCGGCGGCCTGGTAGTCCCGTACGATCCCGGAATCCAGCACTGTCCATCCGCCCTCGGCAAGAGAGATCGAAGCAACGTCGGCCACAGCGCTGATTTCGGCGGCGATCAGGGTGTCGTACGGGGCCACGATCTGCGCTCCCCGGCCGCTTTCCTCCACCGCATGCCGGCCGAGGTACACCTTGTAACCGTTGTCCTGCGCAGGGTTATGGCTGGCTGTAACCATCACGCCGCCGTCGCAGTCCAGGGCCCGGACCGCGTACGCCAGCAGCGGCGTCGGCAGGGCAGCCGGCATCAGGAACGTCTCGATCCCGGCGGCGGTGAGCACTGCCGCCGTTTCCGCCGCGAAGATGTCGGAGCTGTAGCGGGCGTCATAGCCGACGACGGCGCGTGGCCGGCTGCCGGGCGCAGCCTCCGTCACCGTGCGGGCCAGGAAGTTGGCCAAGCCCGCCGCTGCGCGGCGGACCACGACGCGGTTCATCCTGTTGGGGCCCGGGCCCAGAGCGGCACGGAGGCCGGCCGTTCCGAACTGCAGCGTCCCCCGGAAGCTGTCTTCAAGCTCTTGCCGGGCGGCGGGGGTGCCAGCCTCGGTGAGTTTCACGAGCTCGGTCAGCGTCGCCGCGGTCCGGGGGTCCGGATCCGAGGCGGCCCAGGCGCGGGCGTCGTTGAGCAGCTGAAGATCGGCTTCGGAAGACGTCATGGAAACCAAACTATCGTCAAAGTGCGGCGGAACGGTGCCGGAGCGGCTTGCGGACCGGTCACATCTGCATCGGTTCACGGCAGCCGGCACGCTCTTGACAGGAAAAATTCTGGACACGTAGCGTCTGGGTTGTGAAGTTGAACCAGGGGGTGGAGTGGGCCCTCCACTGCTGCGTCAACATGGCGTGGGCGCCCGCTGGGGAACCGATCAGCAGCGGTCGGCTTGCCGAACTGTACAAGCTGCCGCCGGCGTACCTGAACAAGCAGCTGCAGTCCCTGGTGCGGGCAGGCGTCCTGCAGTCCGTGTCCGGCCCCAGGGGCGGGTTCCAGCTGGCGCGGCGGCCGGACCGGATCTCGGTGCTGGACGTGGTGCTGGCCATCGAAGGCCGGGAGCTGGCGTTCCGCTGCGAGGGCATTTTGGGGAACTGCCCCGGCGGCGATGCGGACGAGGACTACCGTCGGAGCTGCATCATTTCGCAGTCCATGCGCCAGGCGGAGCTGGCCTGGCGCACCGAGCTCGCGCGGCAGACCGTGGCAGGCATTGCACAGTCCCTTGAGCGGCGGTTCCCCGAGGCACGCGCCAGCTCGCTCGCCCAACTCCTCGCCGGCGACAACGCGGGGTCACCTAGCGCCCCTTCCGAAGCCCGCAACGGGCGCTAAGTGTCCCCACCCGCCCCCCTTCCCTCGCAAGTCCGCACCGGCTCCCTACCCTCGCAAGCTCGGGCTGGGGCCCTCGCCCGGGCGGCTCCACGGCCGGGGAACACGGCGGGCGTGGGCCCCCCGCGTTGCGGTTAGAGCCGGGCGATGATTTCCGCGAGGAGCTTGGAGATGCGCGGTGCGGCGGCGTGTCCGGCTTCGAGCACGTCCTCATGGCTCAGTGGGATCGGGCTGATGCCGGCCGCCAGGTTGGTGACGAGCGAGATGCCGAAGACCTCCATGCCGGCATGCCGGCCGGCGATGGCCTCCAGTGCCGTCGACATGCCCACAAGGTCGGCGCCGATCCGCTTGGCGTACTGCACCTCGGCCGGCGTCTCGTAATGCGGGCCGGTGAACTGGGCGTAGACGCCTTCGTTCAGCGACGGGTCCACCTCGCGGGCCAGCTCCCGGATCCGCGATGAGTACAAGTCGGTCAGGTCCACGAACGTGGCGCCCTCGAGCGGGGATGCCGCGGTGAGGTTGATGTGATCTTTGATGAGCACGGGAGTGCCCGGTGCCCAGTTTTCGTTGAGGCCGCCGCAGCCGTTGGTGACAACGAGCGTCCGGCAACCGGCCGCGGCCGCGGTGCGCACGCCGTGCACGACGGCCCGGACGCCCTTGCCCTCGTAGTAGTGCGTGCGGGCGCCGAGGACCAGGGCCCGCTTGCCGTCCCGGGTCAGCACGGAACGGATTGTGCCCACGTGGCCCTCCACGGCCGGCGCGGAAAAGCCCGGGACTTCCGGAGCCGCCAGCGTCGCGGTGGTCTCGCCGATGAGGTCGGCGGCCTCGGCCCAGCCGGAGCCCAGGACCAGGGCGATGTCGTGCGCTTCGACGCCTGTCTCGGACGCGATGTAGTCCGCGGCCGTGCGCGCTGCCTCGAAGGGATCCGTGTTCAGGAATTCTGTTGTGCTCACCCGGTCCAAGCTACCGTGCCGCGGCCGGCACGGTTGGCAGAAACGCGCCCCTCGGGGTTGCCCGGCCGGCCGCGGACGGTTGGTGGTCCGGCGCAGGATGCGGGAGAATGGTCGCTTGTGACTATGCATCCTGATTTCAGCGCCCCCCGAATCGCAATTCTCGGCGGAGGCCCGGGTGGCTATGAAGCCGCCATGGTGGCCGCCTCGCTGGGAGCCGTAGTCACTATCATCGAGCGGGCCGGCCTTGGCGGCTCCGCGGTGCTGACCGACGTCGTGCCGTCCAAGACGCTGATCGCGACGGCGGACCTGATGACCCGCGTCAGCGGTGCGGGGGAGCTGGGAGTCAAGTTCGACGTCGACGGCGGGGACTTCGTTCCGGTCATGCGGGCGGACCTCAAGCACATCAATGACCGCCTGCTCGGCCTCGCCCGCCAGCAGTCCCTCGACATCCAGACCGGCCTGGAGCACCAGAACGTCCGCATCCTGAACGGCTCCGGGAAGCTGGTGGACAACCACACCATCGAAGTCCTGACCGCCGACGGAACCGAAACGGTCGAGGCGGACGCCATCCTGCTCACCGTCGGGGCGCACCCGAGGGAGCTGCCCACGGCACGGCCGGACGGCGAGCGGATCCTGAACTGGGCGCAGATCTACAACCTCGACGAACTGCCGGAGGAACTGATCGTAGTGGGCTCCGGCGTGACCGGTGCCGAGTTCGCTTCCGCTTACAACGGCCTGGGCTCGAAGGTCACTCTGATCTCCAGCCGCGACCGCGTTCTTCCGGGTTCCGACACGGACGCTGCCGAGGTGCTGGAAGAGGTCTTCGAACGCCGCGGCGTGAAGGTGCTGTCCCGTTCGCGTGCCGAAACGGTGGAGCGGACCGACGACGGCGTGGTGGTCACCCTCGGTGACGGCTCCAAGGTCACCGGCAGCCACTGCCTCGTGTGCGTGGGCTCCATTCCCAACACCGCCGGAATCGGCCTGGAGGAAGCCGGCGTGGCGCTCACGGAAAGCGGCCACATCAAGGTGGACGGCGTGTCGCGCACCACCGCCCCGAACATTTACGCTGCCGGTGACTGCACCGGCGTCCTGGCGCTCGCCTCAGTCGCCGCCATGCAGGGCCGGATCGCGATTGCGCACTTCCTGGGCGACCAGGTGACCCCCATCAAGCTGCACCAGGTGGCGTCCAACATCTTCACGTCGCCCGAGATCGCGTCGGTGGGCGTGTCCGAGGCCGAGATCATGTCCGGCAAGTACCAGGGCGACATCATCAAGCTCTCGTTGAAGAGCAACCCCCGCGCCAAGATGCGCAATGTCAAGGATGGCTTCGTCAAGATCTTCGCCCGCAAGGGATCGGGCACCGTGATCGGCGGCGTGGTGGTGGGCGCCAACGCGTCCGAGCTGATCTTCGCCATCTCCATCGCGGTGAAGCAGAAACTGCACGTCGACGACGTCGCCAGCACCTTCACGGTATACCCCTCACTGAGCGGCTCCATCTCCGAGGCCGCCCGTCGCCTGCACGTGCACATGTAAGCGGCGCCCCGCGCATCCTGTGAATGGCGGTTTTGCTCCTAGTCGCCACCGGCAGAGCTGAGTAAAATTCAGACTGTCGATCCCCGGGATTGGCGGCACCGGGTTCCCGACAGACCGACCCACCAGCGGTCAGCTATGCGGAGAATTTCTTCCGAACGGTCGGACCGCGGAAGCCAGGAGCATGCCATGATCACTGTTCAAAAAGCCGCAGTCAACACCGCGCTCGTCGCGGCCCTCGTGGGCGGCGGTGCTTACCTCGCCATGGGTTATCCCGTCCTCGCCTCGTCGACAACAGGCAGCCAGTCCAGCACGGACTCCGCCCATGGCGGCCACCAGGCCAACGGGATTACCGAGCAGCTGCTGACGGGGAGCACCGCCACCCGGGTGCGGAACGCTGTGCTGGCAGCCAACACCGGCGCGACGGTCCAGCGGGTAGAGACCGACGCCGAGGGTGCCGTCTACGAAGCACACATCACCAAGGCAGACGGATCGCGGGCGACAGTGAAGCTGGACGGTTCCTTCAACATCACCGCCACTGAAGCCGGGTACGGACGCTAAGTATTGGGCGGGTTTGAACAGAGGGTCCGATAATGAGATCGGACCCTCTGCCGTTGTTCGGGTCAGTCCTCATACCGGCCAGTCGCTGTATCGCGCAGTAGTTGTGTGGGCTGGCTCAGGAGCAGGCGTATGGGGGAACGGCGTCGCCGGGCGCGAAGGGCTCGAACCAGCGCCGTACACCCAGTTTTTCGGGGTCCGGCTCGCAGTTGCCGTGCGGTTCGACGGCTCCATCCGTGTACAGGGCCTCAGAGTCGGCGTCCTCCAGCAGGACTTCCTCAACGATGGCCCGCCACTCTTCCGGGAGGTCCAGTTCGTAAATGTCCTCGGTGATCCGGGCCTGATCGAGCAGGCAGTGGACGGCGAGCTCGCCCGCGAGGCAGCCGGGGGCAGTCCAGCCGCGGGCAAGTGACGCGGTGACGTCGGAGGCCACCACAATGAACCGCTGCGTGAACTTGGCGTCATAGCTGGAGGCGAACTGCGGCGGCAGCGAGGACAGCACCGACGTTCCGGCGATGGCCTCGGGGGTGACGGTGTCCAGTTGGTGCAGCGTGCCAAGGTCGCGGAACAGCTGGTCGATGAGGATGCTGGAGGAATTCCAGAGCAGGCCGGCCAGCAGCCGGGTCTGGCGCACGGACCGCTCCCGACTGTCGGGGCTGGCGATGACCATCTCCGCCAGGTCCTCGGGGTCGAACTGGAGCCGCTGCTCGGCGGTCATGTCGTCGGGGTGCGGGTCCAGCCCCAGGAGCTCAAGGCTCAGCCCGGTGAGTTTGTCGGAATCAGCGAGGAGCTCGTCGGTGATGTCGTCGTCTTCGTCGGCATTCATGCCACCGATGCTACCGGCCAGCCAGTAGCATCCCCGATTTGTGTGACGCGGCAGCCTGGGGCAGCGCCCTGTCGCCCGGCACGGGCCTTAGGCGGCCGCACCCTGAAAGTGCTTCTCGATCAGGCCCTTGATGTCCTCGTGGCAGCCGCCGCACCCGGTGCCCGCGCGGGTTGCCGCGGAAACCTCTGCCACGGTGGAGCAGCCGCCGGCGACGGCCTCGGCAATCTTGCCTCCGCTCACGCCGGCGCAGCGGCAAACCGTGCTCTCGGGGTCGTTGGAGGCACCCGCCGAAGCCAGTTGGTCCGGGCCGTCGAGGCGCAGGAGCAGTGACCTGTCCGCGGGCAGTTCGGCGCCGCGTTCGAACAGCTGCACCAGCTCTCCTGCGGTGCGCGGCATGCCCACGCTGACCAGGCCCTCCAGCACTCCGCCGCGGGTGGTCATCTTCACGTAGCGCCCGTGCTCGGGATCGGCCCACTGCGCGATCTGCAGGCGCGGCCTGCCGTTGACCGCCCCGGCCGCCAGGACTTCCTCGTCCCACGGTTCTGCGGAGTTGTCCCCGGCCACAGCCATGTTCATGCCGCGGGCCTTCAGCACGATGACGCCCGGCTTTTCCCGGGGGAGCGGGGGCAGCGAGTCTGCATCCTCCGGGGTACCCTCGGACAGCAGCAGCAGATATTCGGCGAGCCATTCGGCCTGCCGCCAGCCCGGGCCCACCAGACCGGACGGTCCACGTGCGGTGCGGCACTCGACGCAGGACGGATCCGGGCAGCGGACCTCGGCGCAGTCGCCAATGGCGAAAATGTGTGGCTCGTGGTGTGCGCGCAGCCGGTGGTCCACCAGAATGCCCGTTTCGGTGGAGAGCCCGCAGCCCTCGGCAAGCTCGACGCGCGGGCGGACGCCGCAGGAGAGGACCAGCAGGTCGCCGTCGATCGCCGATCCGTCGTCGAGGAGCAGTGCCGAGAACCCGCCGTCGGGGGCGTTGTGCTCAATGCCGGTTGAACGGGCGTTGCCGGCCACCCGGACGCCGCAGTTGCGCAGGCCGGCGGCCAGGACGGCGCCGCCGCCGCGGTCGATGTTCCGGCCCAGCGGGTGCGGCCCGTTGTGCACCACGGTTACCGTGGCGCCTTCCTCGGCGGCCGCGAGGGCCGTCTCAAGCCCCAGCACGCCGCCGCCCAGCACCACCACGCGCTTGCGGCCTGCCACCGCCGTGCGCAGCACCTCGGCGTCGCGGAGGTCGCGGAGTGCTGTGACTCCCGCCGGAAGGACCGGCGCTGCAGGGTCAGGGTTCAGCCCCGTGAGGTTGGGGATCACGGGCCGCGAACCGGTGGCGAAGACCAGCCGGTCGTAGTGGGCCGAGGTGCCGTCGGAGAGGATGACGGACTGCCGTGCGCGGTCCACGCGCCTGACCTTTACACCCAGCCGGACGTCGACGCCGTCGGCCACCAGTGCTGCGGCGTCGGCGAGGGCCAGCGCTTCGGGGGTGGTGCGGCCAACTCCGAGGTCGGCCACCAGCACGCGGTTGTACGCGGCCTCGGTTTCCTGGCCGATGACCGTCAGGCCCACCTGCCCGGCGCGCAGTGCGGGCATCAGTTCGTCGACCAGCCGCGCCGCGACCGGACCGAATCCGACGATTACAATCTGCTCGCTCATGAGGCCTCCGCTGTCTGAAGAACACTGGTGATCGGGGCGGCCGCTGCCAGCCGGACCCAGACGTTGTTGTACTTGAATTCGGGCATTCCCGAGATGGGGTCCGTGGCTGCTTCCGTCAGCCGGTTCGCGCTTTCCAGCTCGGGAAAGTGGAACGGCAGGAAGACGGTTTCCGGGCGGATGGCGGTGCTGAGCTCGGCCTTGCAGACCACTTCACCGAGCCCGTTCGCCACCGAGACCTCCGCGCCGTCCGTGATGCCCATCGCCGCCGCGGCGGCCGGGTGGATCTGCATCCGCGCCTCGGGCTGGGAGGCCAGGAGCTCCGCCACCCGCCGGGTCTGCGCACCGGACTGGTAGTGCTCCAGCAAACGCCCGGTGATGAGGGTCATTGGCTTGGCGGCCGGGTCAGGATGCGCCATGGGGGTACGACGACGGCGGGGGGCCACCGGGGTCATGACCGCCTTGCCGTGCGGGTGGGCAAATGCCTCCAGGAACATGCGCGGGGTTCCGGTGCTGCCGGCGGGGTAGGGCCAGTACGCGGCCGCGCCGCTGTCCAGCATGGCGTAGTCGATGCCGGAGTAGTCGGCCGGGCCGCCGGCGGATGCCAGGCGCAGCTCCTCGAAGACCGTCTCCGGATCGTCGCTGTAGCTGGATGGCGCATCGAGGGCCTCGGCCAGCCGGGCCATGATCCACAGCTCGCTGCGGGCACCGGCGGGCGGCTGGATCGCCTGCCGGCGGCGGAGGACGCGGCCTTCCAGGTTGGTCAGCGTGCCTTCCTCCTCGGCCCACTGCAGCACCGGCAGGACGAGGTCGGCCTCGGCTGCGGTCTCGGACATGAAGAAGTCGCAGACCACCAGGAAGTCCAGGCTGCGGAGCCCGCGGATGACGGCGTTGGCATCCGGCGAGGCCACCGCGATGTTGGAGGCATGCACGAAAAGGCACCGGACGCCGTCGGGCTGTCCCAGTGATTTGAGCAGCTGCACGGCCGGCAGGCCGGGGCCCGGAATGAGCGACTCGGGAACGTTCCAGACCTTCGCCATGTGTGCCCGGGCGGCGGGATCGGTGATCTTGCGGTAGCCGGGCAGCTGGTCGGCCTTCTGGCCGTGCTCGCGGCCGCCCTGGCCGTTGCCCTGGCCGGTGAGGGTGCCGTAGCCGCTGCGCGCGCTGCCGGGCAGGCCCAGCAGGAGACTGAGGTTGATGGCCGCCGTGGCGGTGTCCGTGCCGTCCACGTGCTGCTCGACGCCGCGTCCGGTCAGGATGTAGCTGCCGCCCTGGCGTGCGCCGCTGGCCAGCCGCCGGGCCGTCTCGCGGATGAGCTCGGCGGGGACGCCCGTGATGGACTGGACCCGCTCCGGCCAGTACGCGTTGACGGACCGGGCCACGGCGTCGAAGCCGGTGGTGCGCGCCTGGATGTAGTCGGCGTCGAGGAGCCCTTCGTGGATCACCACGTGGGACAGGCCCAGCAGGAGGGTGAGGTCGGTGCCCGGAAGGGGCTGCAGGTGGATGCCGCCGCCGTCGGAGGTGAACGCGGCCGTGGCGGAACGCCGCGGGTCCACCACGATGAAGCCGCCGGCGTCGCGCACGCCCTGCAGGTGCTGGACGAACGGCGGCATGGTCTCGGCCACGTTGGAGCCGAGCATCAGGATGGTGCTGGCCGTGTCCAGCGCCTCAAGCGGGAAGGGCAGCCCGCGGTCCAGGCCGAAGGCCCGGATGCCCGCGGCAGCCGCCGACGACATGCAGAACCGGCCGTTGTAATCGATCCGGGAGGTGCCCAGTGCCAGGCGGGCGAACTTGCCCAGCTGGTACGCCTTTTCGTTGGTGAGGCCGCCGCCGCCGAACACGCCGACGGAGTCCGCGCCGTACTTGCTGCGGGCGTCCTTGACGGCGGCGGTAACGCGGCCCAGCGCTTCGTCCCAGGAGATGGGGCGGAAGACGCCGTCGGGTCCCTTGAACATGGGCTCGGTGACGCGTCCGGGGTGCTGCAGGAGCGACGCGGACGTCCACCCCTTGCGGCAGAGGCCGCCGCGGTTGGTGGGGAAGTCGCGGCCGCTCACTTCAAGGACCGGCACAGCCGGCACGGGGCCTGACCCCGGCTGCACAGCCGGGGCCAGGCCCGTTGCGGCCTGGGCCGCCGGGGACTTGAGCGTCATGGCGCACTGCAAAGCGCAGTAAGGGCAGTGCGTGTCGGCGCTTTTGGTCATGTTAGACGTGTCCCATCGCGTTTCGGTTGGCGTTGCGGATGTAGCAGAACCAGCAGACAGTGAGCATCAGGGCGTACGCTCCGACGAAGCCGTAGAACGCCGGGGTGTAGGAGCCGGTGGCGGTGTTGGAGGCGTTCAGCACCTGCGGGATGACGAACCCGCCGTAGGCGCCGATGGCGGAGATCAGGCCGAGCGCCGAGGACGCCAGGCGCTGGGTCTGCACCGAGCTGGCCCCGGAGCGGGCCGCGCGGCTGGACGTCGCGAAGATCACCGGGATCATGCGGTAGGTAGCGCCGTTTCCGAAGCCACTGGCGGTGAAGAGCATCAGGAACAGGACCAGGAAGAGCCAGAAGTTCTTCAGCGGCAGGGTCCAGATCATCGTCAGCGTGATGACGGCCATGGCGGCGAAGGCCGTCACGGTCATTCGCGCTCCGCCCATGCGGTCAGCCATGCGGCCGCCGTAGGGGCGGGTCAGCGAGCCGACCAGCGGGCCGAGGAAGGCCAGGGAGAGGGCGACTGCACCGACGGAGATGGAGGAGAAAGCCGGGAAGTAGTCCTTGATGAGCTTGGGGAAGACGCCGGCGAAGCCGATGAAGGAGCCGAACGTTCCGATGTAGAGCAGGGCCATGACCCACAGGTGGGGTTCCTTGACGGCCGCCAGGGATCCCGCCACGTCACCCTTGGCGCTGGTGAGGTTGTTCATGTACTTGTAGGCGCCAAAAGCTGCCAGCAGGATCAGCGGCACCCACATGAGCCCGGCGACGGGCAGGTTGACGGTGCCCGCGGCCAGCAGCGTGATGACGATCGGGACGGCAAGCTGTGCCACCGCTGCGCCGAGGTTGCCGCCGGCGGCGTTCAGGCCCAGCGCCCAACCCTTTTCGCGGGCCGGGTAGAAGAAGGTGATGTTGGCCATGGAGCTGGCGAAGTTGCCGCCGCCGAAGCCTGCAAGGGCTGCCACGAACAGCATGACGCCGAAGGGCGTTTCAGGATTGGAGACGCACAGGGCCAGACCCAGCGTGGGAATCAGCAGGAGCAGCGCGGAGACGATGGTCCAGTTCCTGCCGCCGAAGCGCGGAACCATGAACGTGTAGGGAATCCGGAGCGTGGCGCCGATGAGGCTGGGCATGGAGATCAGCCAGAAGATTTCGGAGGTGCTGAACGTGAACCCGGCGGCGGGGAGCTGGACCACCGCGATGGACCACAGCTGCCAGACGACGAATCCGAGGAATTCGGCGAAGATGGACCAGTTCAGGTTCCGGCGCGCGATGGAGCGGCCCTGCGATTCCCACTGGTGCTTGTTCTCGGCGTCCCAGTTGGCGATCCACCGCCCCGGGCGCTCTTCAAGGACTGGTGCGTCGGTGGCGGTGGTGGCGGCGGCAAGATCGAGGGAATTGTGGGTTCCGGCGTCTGCGGTGCGGTCAGCAGTCACGGTGTACCTCCTTGGGGAATGTTGTCCTTCCAAGGTAGGGACGACGCGTTTCGCAGACGGTCGCGGTTTGTTAACGTGCTGTGACATTTGCCTATCAGGCCACTCTGGGCGGCGTTAGGCTTGTCGGACGACCTCATGTTGAGACAACCCGAAATGTCCGCATGCCGGACTCACTTGTCCGTTCAATGGACTGCGGGAACTAAGATTGAACTCTGTTTTATCCCTATGTTTGGAGGGGCTTCCTGGCGAGGTCCGTCCATTTCTCATGAAAGCGTCCCCTACATGTCTTCCACTGCTACCTCGTCGCAGTCCGGTTCCGCGCGGCAGGTGAACTCACGTGGCCGCGTGATCGTCGCAAGCCTCATCGGCACCACCGTCGAGTTCTACGATTTTTACGTGTACGCCACTGCCGCGGTGCTCGTTTTCCCCAAGTTCTTTTTCCCCGGGCAGGATGAAACCACGCAGCTGCTGAGCTCGTTCGCAGTCTTCGGCGTCGCGTTCATCGCCCGCCCGCTCGGGTCTGTGGTCTTTGGCCATTTCGGTGACAAGTTCGGCCGCAAAGGCACCCTGGTTGCGTCCCTGCTGACTATGGGTATCGCCACGTTCCTTATCGGCTGCCTTCCCACGGCCACGGTGCCGGGCTGGGGATTCTGGGCTCCGGCGCTGCTGGTGATCCTGCGCTTCGCGCAGGGCTTGGCACTTGGCGGTGAATGGAGCGGCGCGGCGCTGCTGGCCACCGAAAATGCCCCCGCCAACAAGCGCGCCATTTATGGAACGTTTCCGCAGTTGGGGGCGCCGATCGGCTTCATTATTGCCAACGTTATCTTCTTGGTCTTCAGCTACACCCTGACTCCCGCGGCCTTCGAAGCGTGGGGCTGGCGTGTGCCGTTCCTGGTCAGCGCCGTCATGGTCATCATCGGCCTTTATGTCCGCCTCAAGCTCATCGAAACGCCGGCCTTCACCAAGGTTCTCGAAACCAAGGAAGTGGCCAAGCTGCCCATCGGGCGCGTCTTCAAGACCAGTGGGCGTCCGCTCATCCTTGGTGTGTTCATCATGCTGGCCACGTACGTGCTGTTCTATCTGATGACCACGTTCACGCTGACCTTTGGCACCCGCCCGGCCACCTTGGAAGCCGCCAAAGCGGCGGCGGAAAAGACCGGCAAGCCCATGACAGAGGCCGCAGCGGCTGCCTTTGTGCCGGGCCTGGGCTACACGCGCAACGACTTCCTCTGGATGCTGATCGTCGGTGTGGTGTTCTTCGGCATCTTCACCCTGGTTTCAGGCCCGATGGCCGAAAAGTACGGTCGCCGCAAGATGCTGCTCGGCGTGACCGCCGGTATCTTCGTCTTCGGCCTGGTGTTCGTCCCACTGTTCGGCGGCGGCTTCGTAGGTACCATGGCCCTGTTGATCCTGGGCTTCACGCTCATGGGGCTCACCTTTGGACCCATGGGGGCGCTGCTGCCCGAACTGTTCCCGACCAACGTCCGGTACACGGGATCGGCCGTGAGCTACAACGTCTCCAGCATCCTGGGTGCGGCGGTTGCCCCGTTCATAGCCGTGTGGCTCTGGGAAACGGCGAAGGGAAGCCCGGTCCTTGTGGGCGTGTACCTGAGTGCCATGGCAGTGCTGACGCTGATTGCACTCTTCCTGAGCAAGGAAACCAAGGACCTGGATTACGAGAACAACGTAGCCTGATTCTTAGTCTTTCTGCGGAAACCAAAATGCCCGGTGTGAATCACACCGGGCATTTTCATGTGCTGTTTCGGACGTCGAGCGGCCTTAGCCCGGGGTTTTCACGGGGCGCTGGCTGCGAGGCGTGTTTAAGCAGGGAAAGGGTGCTCTGAGCTGGGAAAATAGTGGTTGTCGAGACCGTTATTTGCCTTGCGAAGGAGCACCCTTTCGATGCAAAAGTATAGTCGCATGTTCCCG
>NZ_JBFTLC010000003.1:0-204913 GCF_056396245.1 Arthrobacter sp. 05T423 | reverse complement strand
GCTGGTGTTCCAGCGCAAGATTGTGGCCGGCCTGACGGCAGGTGCAGTCAAGTGACGGAAGGAGCAGCACCACAGGGCAGGAAGCCGGCACCCATCGCGCCCAAGCGCGTACGGTCCGGCGAGGACTTCGACATCATCATCGGATTCCTTGGCTTCTGGGCCGTGGTGCTGCTCGTCGGCACAGTCTGGATGGAGGTGACGGCGCAGCCCGCTGTCTGGTGGGCGCTGGGGCTGCTGGCCACACTGCTGGCAATCTACGGCATGGTCAGGCTCCGCAGGCGCCTCCCGACGCGCACGGCCAAGCGCCGCAAGTGAGCACGCAGGACTAAAATGGATTCTTGCCGCCGGGAGAACAGCATGGCGGAAAACTGCATGAGGGCTTAGAGAGGACATCGTGGCGCGCACTACTGAACGGGCACAGCGCGGTGGCCACTCAGGAGTCAGTATCGAAGACGTGGCCGCGGCCGCAGGTGTTTCCACCGCAACCGTGTCCCGGGCCGTGCGCGGCCTGCCAAGGGTCTCGCCGGCTACCCGGGAGAAAATCCTCGAGGTGGCCACGGCGCTGGGGTACGTCGCCTCGTCGTCCGCGTCGGGCCTGGCCACCGGGCGAACCAAGACCATCGGCGTGCTGGCCCCGTTTGTGAGCCGGTGGTTCTTCTCGAAGGCCATCGAGGGCGCGGACCGCGAACTCCATGCCCGGCAATACAACCTTTCCCTCTTCAACCTCGGGGGCCACGGCAGCCACCGGGAACGGCTCTTCAGCAAGACCATGGTCTACAAGCAGATCGACGCCCTCCTGGTCCTGTGTATGGCGCTGACCCGGGACGAGCTGGAGCACCTGCAGAAGATCGATATTCCGCTGGTGGTGGTGGGCGGCCACGTGGAGGAATGTGCCTATATCGGCATCGACGACTATGCGGCAGCCTCCACCGCCGTCAAGCACCTCATCGAACTCGGCCACCGGGACATCGCGCTGCTGCACGGCGACGATGAAACAGACCTAAACTTCGATGTTCCCCGGGTCCGCATCCTGGCTTTCCAGGACGTCATGACCGCCGCGGGCCTTGAAGTCCGGCCCGAGTGGGACGAGTGGGGAGACTTCACCGTCCGCAGCGGCCAGGAAGCATTCCGGCGCCTGTGGGCCCAGCCCGGCGCCAAACCGACAGCCATCTTCTGCGCGTCCGATGAAATGGCCATGGGGGTCATCTTCGAAGCGAACCGCGTGGGCGTCCGGATTCCCGAAGACCTGTCCGTGATCGGCATCGATGACCACGACTTCTCCGACGCGATCGGCCTCACCACTGTGGGGCAGCGGCCCGATGAGCAGGCCGAGCTCGGCACCAAGATGCTGCTCGACGAACTCTTGGGGATTGCCGGTTCGGTGCGGTCCTCCGTCGCACCGCACCGCCTGATAGTCAGACGCACGACGGCGCCGCCCCGGTCCTCTTAGCAGCGCCCCTGACGTCTTTGAAAAAGCCGGGTGCCGGACCGGGTGTTACGACGCCCGGGCCAGCTGGCGGATCGGGATCCAGCGGGAGGCGAGCCGGCGGTAGGCGGCGGCCGCGCCTGTCATGTCACCCTCGGCGAGGCACTCGATGCCCAGCCGCACGTCCATGGGGGAATCGTCCGGATAGACCTTGTCCGCCACCGCGCCGTAGTCCAGTTCCACCATCGAATCGGTGTGGAACAGCTCGAGCCATTCGGTGAGCTGGGTGAGGTCATCCAGCATGTCCAGGTCGGGCGCGGCGAGGGCCAGGTTCGCCACGGCGTAGCGCACCCGGTCGAGGGCGTCGGAGATGGGCGCCCACACCCGCACGGTGAGGATCCGGCCGCCGGCCTCCACGACGTCCTGCGGGTCCGACTCGAGGAACAGCGAAAACCAGCTGAAGGGGATGCCCCAGGTGGAGGCCCGGGTGTGGACCCTGGTGACGCCGTCGCGGGCGTTGACCAGGTCGATGCGTTCCTGGTGCCTGTCCCGCTGTTCTTCGGGGATCAGCAGCTCGGCCAGGGGCCCGTGGATGCCCTCGATCAGTGCGTTGGCTGCCAGCCCGGCCCGGAGCACCAGCTGGCTGGGGCAGTACAGCAGCGCGACGCCGTCGGCCGTTTCCTCCGGCGAGGCGCCTTCCTTGCCGGCATCCTCCACGGGGACTCCCGGGGCGCGGGTGACGCGCACCAGATCGGTCCGCCCGGTGGGGAACGGATCGCCGCCGGGCCGGGTGATCCGGCCCAGGGATGCGAGCAGTTCCGCGTTTTCCACCGCGGCGCGGGACGCGGCCCGTTCGCCCGCTGATTTGATGGCGGGACGCTGCTCCTCGGGAAAGGCGTCCAGCGGCTCATAGATGCGCAGCGTGGAGGAGAACGGGAGCCCGGCCTGGCCCCGGTAGAGGTTGCCCGTCATGAATGCCTGCCTGTCATCAGCCGTCAGCCTCCATCAGTCGGTCAGTTCCACAATCACCGGTGCGTGGTCGGACGCGCCCTTGCCCTTGCGTTCCTCGCGGTCGATCGAGGCGCCGGAAACCCGCGAGGCGAGGGCCGGCGAGGCGAGCACGAAGTCGATCCGCATGCCCTCCTTCTTGGGGAAGCGCAGCTGGGTGTAGTCCCAGTAGGTGTAGACGCCCGGGCCAGGGGTGTGCGGGCGCACGACGTCGGAGTAGCCCACCGACTCAAAGGCGCGGAACGCGGCGCGCTCCGGTTCGCTGACGTGGGTGTAGCGCTGGGTGAGGAACAGGTCGATGTCCCAGACGTCGTCGTCCGTGGGGGCGATGTTCCAGTCGCCCATCAGCGCGACCTGCGCGGACGGGTCCTCCGAGATCCAGCCGGCCGCGTGGTCCTTCAGGGAGTCAAGCCACTTGAGCTTGTAGGGCATGTGCTCATCGTCGAGGGAGCGGCCGTTCGGGACATAGAGGCTCCAGACCCGGACGCCGCCGCAGGTCGCGGCCATGGCGCGGGCTTCCTGGACGGGATCCTTGCCTGCCTTGCCGAAGTGCGGCTGGTCTGCGAACCCGCGTTCGACGTTCTCCAGCCCCACACGCGAGGCGATGGCCACGCCGTTCCACTGGTTGACGCCGAAGTGCGCCACCTCGTAGCCCATGCGCTCGAAGAGCTCCCACGGAAAGTTGTCGTCCTTGCACTTGGTTTCCTGGATGGCCAGGACGTCACAGTCGGAGCGCTGCAGCCACGCCTCCACACGGTCGGCACGGGCACGCAGCGAGTTCACATTCCAGGTAGCTATCTTCACAGTCCTAACTTACCGAACTTGGCCGCGGATGGGACTCCCGGGAAATGGCGCCGCGGTGCTGTCTGAATCGGTAGACGCCGCGTCCAAAACGGGGCACTTCGGCGCGGACACGCCCGGATTCGGGGCCCAGGGGCACTGTTTGCGGCTCAAAGTACCCCACGACGGCGGTTGCCCACTTGGCATGCCGACCCCGCTTCAGAGACTCTGGAATTTAGTAGGAAGTCCGAGTAGATTCAGCACCAGAGATGACCGGGGTCATGCAAAGGAGCATCCATGGTTCGCGAACTGTCCCACTACATTGGCGGCCGGCGGGTAGACGGCACGTCCGGCAGGTACGGCGATGTCTTTGATCCGTGCACCGGAGAGGTCCAGGCCAAAGTGCCGCTCGCTGGCGCGGAAGAAGTCCGGAACGCCGTCGCGAATGCCGAAAAAGCCCAGCCGGAGTGGGGCGCCATGAACGCCCAGCGGCGCGGCCGCATCCTGCTCAGGTTCGTGGACCTCGTGAACCAGAACATGGATGAGCTCGCGGCCCTCCTGTCCTCGGAACACGGAAAGACCCTCCCGGATGCCAGGGGCGACATCCAGCGCGGCATCGAGGTGGTGGAGTTCGCTGCCGGCGCCCCGCACCTGCTCAAGGGCGAGTTCTCCGACGACGCCGGCACGGGCATTGACGTGCACTCCATGCGCCAGCCGCTGGGCGTGGTGGCAGGCATTACCCCCTTCAATTTCCCCGCCATGATTCCGCTGTGGAAGTCCGGGCCGGCGCTCGCGGCAGGTAACGCATTCATCCTCAAGCCGTCAGAGCGCGATCCGTCAGTGCCGCTGCGCCTGGCTGAGCTCTACTCCGAGGCGGGGGTGCCGGACGGCGTCTTCAACGTGGTCAACGGGGACAAGGAAGCCGTGGACGCGCTGCTCGAGGACGGGCGGGTCCAGGCGATCGGCTTCGTGGGTTCCACCCCCATCGCCCAGTACATCTACGCCACTGCGGCGGCGCACGGCAAGCGGGCCCAGTGCTTCGGCGGCGCCAAGAACCACATGGTGATCATGCCGGACGCGGACCTCGATATGGCCGCCGATGCGCTGATCGGGGCCGGCTACGGATCAGCAGGTGAGCGCTGCATGGCAGTCTCCGTGGCCGTCCCCGTGGGGGAGGAGACCGCGAACAGTCTTGTGGCGAGGCTGCAGGAGCGGATCAAGTCCCTGAAAGTGGGGCACAGCCTGGCCAAGGACTCCGACTTCGGGCCGGTGGTGACGCCCGCCGCCAAGGAGCGGATCGAGGGCTACATCAAATCCGGCAAGGAGGAGGGCGCCTCGCTCCTGGTGGATGGCCGCGGACTGGCCGTGGACGGCTATGACGGCGGGTTCTGGGTTGGCCCCACGCTGTTCGACAACGTCACCAAGGACATGAAAATCTACCGCGAGGAGATCTTCGGCCCCGTGCTCAGCGTCCTCCGTGCGTCTGACTATGACGAGGCGCTGCGGCTTTGCAGCGAGAACGAGTTCGGGAACGGCGTCGCCATCTTCACCCGCGACGGTGACGCGGCACGGGACTTCGCCAGCCGGGTCCAGGTGGGGATGGTCGGCATTAACGTTCCCATTCCGGTGCCCATCGCCTACTACACCTTCGGCGGCTGGAAGGCTTCCGGGTTCGGCGACCTCAACCAGCACGGCGCCGACGCCTTCCGCTTCTACACCAAGACCAAGACCGTGACCTCACGCTGGCCCTCCGGCATCCGCCAGGGCGCCAGCTTCATCATGCCGGAAGGAAGCTGATGACTGAACCTGAACAAGAGGTGCTGTTCGAACAACGGGGCAGGCTGGGGGTGGTCACGCTGAACCGGCCCAGGGCAGTCAACGCGCTCACGGCCGGCATGGTCACCGCGTTCCTTGAACAGCTGACCGCCTGGGCAGACGATGACAGCGTGGCCACCGTGCTGGTCCAGGGCGCCGGTGACCGTGGCCTGTGCGCCGGCGGGGACATCGTTGCCATCTACCGGGACATCCTCGCCGGCGGGGACCAAACGGCCGGCTTCTGGGCGGACGAATACCGGTTGAATTCCCGGATCGAGAAGTTCCCCAAGCCCTACGTGGCATTCATGGACGGGCTGGTGCTGGGCGGCGGCGTGGGCATCTCCGCGCACGGCTCGCTGCGCGTTGTCACCGAACGGACGCGGTCCGGGATGCCGGAGACCACCATCGGGTTCGTGCCCGACGTCGGCGGGACGCTGCTGCTGTCACGCTCACCGGGGGAGACGGGCACCCATGCTGCCCTCACGGGCGCCCACCTCAGCGGTGCGGATGCGCTGTTCCTGGGGCTCGCCGACTATTTCGTCCCGTCCGGCAACCTTGCCGCCCTTGCCGCGGCGCTGGAGAACGAAAGCGCGGAAGCCGCCGTCGTACGTTTTGCCGAAAAGGCGCCCGACTCGGCACTGGCGGCACAGCGGGACTGGATGGACGCCTGCTATTCAACGGACGACGCCGAGGAAATCGTCCGGCGGCTGCGCGCCGCGGGCGGGGAAGCCGCGGGCGGGGAAGCCGCGGCCGCCGCCGACACCATCGAAGCGAAATCGCCCACCTCGGTCAAGGTGACCCTGGCGTCGCTGCGCAGATCGCGCGGGCAGACGCTCGATGAAACTCTCGCCCAGGAATACCGCGTGGGCCTGCGCTGCCTCACCGGACCGGACTTCCGCGAGGGGATCCGGGCACAGGTGGTGGACAAGGACCGCAATCCGCAGTGGCGGCCTGCGACGCTGCAGGAAGTGCACGCGGACGACGTCGAGCGGTACTTCGCACCGCTGGGGGACCGGGAACTTGTTCTGTGGGAAAGGGAGTCGGACCATGCCTGATGAAGCAATCCAGCCTGGTGAAGCAAAACCGCGCGTTGCCTTCCTGGGGCTGGGCCACATGGGCGGCCCCATGGCGGTCAACCTGGTCAAGGCGGGCTACGAGGTCATCGGTTTCGACGTGGTTCCCGCAGCGCTGGACGCTGCGCGTGAGCACGGCGTCCCCATCGCCGGCAGCGCCGCGGAAACCGTCACCGGCGCCGGGGTGGTGCTGACGATGTTTCCGAGCGGTCAGCACGTGCTGGACGCGTACCGGGGCGGAGACGGGGAGCCGGGACTGCTGGCCGCTGCGGCGCCGGACACCATGTTCCTGGACTGTTCCACCATCAACGTGGACGAGGCACGGGAAGCCGCCCGGCTGGCCCTCGACGCCGGGCACCGCTCCGTGGACGCCCCTGTTTCCGGCGGCGTGGTAGGGGCGGAGGCCGGCACGCTGACCTTCATGGTCGGCGCGCTGCCGGAGGACTTCGAGACGGTGCGGCCCCTGTTCGACGTGATGGGAAAACGCGCGGTGCTGTGCGGCGAGCACGGGGCCGGCCAGGCTGCGAAGGTCTGCAACAACCTTATTCTGGGCGTCTCGATGATCGCGGTGAGCGAGGCGTTCGTGCTCGGGGAGAAGCTCGGGTTGACCCACCAGGCACTGTTCGACGTAGCCTCCGCGGCGTCAGGGCAGTGCTGGGCCCTCACCACCAACTGCCCGGTCCCGGGACCCGTGCCCGCCAGTCCGGCCAACCGTGACTACCAGCCGGGGTTCGCCGGCGCACTGATGGCCAAGGACCTCCGGCTGGCACTGAACGCCCTCGAGTCCACCGGCGTGGCTGCCCGGATGGGCCCCCTGGCCTCCGAGATTTACGACGTCTTCGCCGCCGAGGGCGGCGCCGGCCGGGATTTCTCCGGCATCATCACCGACATCCGGGACAAGTCAGGACAGTAGGCTTAGCTTCAGGATCTACCAATCACGTGAGGGGCATGGATGACGCACGAGTACGGGAACATTCTGGTGGAGCGCCGCGGGCGCGTTGGCCTCGTCACCCTGAACAGGCCTGAGGCGCTGAACGCCCTGGACCGGACGACCCTGGATGAACTCGTCGCGGCGGTTACGGCCATGGACGCGGATCCCGGCGTCGGCGCGGTCGTCATCACCGGCTCGGGGAAGGCCTTCGCCGCGGGCGCTGACATCAAGGAGATGGCGGACAAGGGCTATCTGGAGATGTACGACGCCGACTGGTTCCGCGGGTGGGAGGACCTGACCCGGCTGCGTATACCGCTGATCGCCGCGGTGGCCGGCTTCGCGCTGGGCGGCGGCTGCGAGCTGGCCATGATGTGTGACTTCATCATCGCCGGCGACAACGCCAAATTCGGCCAGCCCGAGATCAACCTGGGCGTGGTCCCGGGCATGGGCGGGTCCCAGCGGCTCACCCGCGCCGTGGGCAAGGCCAAGGCGATGGACATGATCCTCACCGGCCGGTTCATCGACGCGGACGAGGCAGAGCGCTCCGGCCTGGTGGCGCGGGTGGTGCCGGCCGCGGACACCGTGGAGGAGGCGCTGAAGGCTGCCGAGGTCATCGCGTCCAAGTCGAAGCCCGCCGCCATGCTGGCCAAGGAAGCCGTCAACGCGGCCTTCGAGACGGGGCTGGCGCAGGGAGTGCTCTTTGAACGCCGGCTGTTCCATTCGCTCTTCGCCTCCGAGGACCAGAAGGAAGGCATGGCGGCTTTCACGGAGAAGCGCCAGCCGGAGTTCAGGCACCGGTGAGCGCCCGGCTGACCGGGGAGCGCACAGGAAAGGAAACTTCCCTGCGCGTTGTCCCGGCGGCCATGGTCTCGCTGGCAGGCTTTGTCCTGTTCGCGCTGGACCAGAGCCGGCCGGGCTACGCCCTGCTCGCCGCAGCGCTGGCCGTTGCGGCATTCGTTGACCGGCTGCTGTTCCGCGACCTCGCGCTGATTGCAGCGGGAGTGGCCATCATCAGTGCCGTGCCCATCACCACCGACGTCAGCACGTCCCACATGCTCGTCATGGGGTCGGCCATGATCGCGGCCGTGGGCATCCCCTACGCCGTGTCGCGGTTTGCCACCAAAGAACACGCGGTGGTGTTTCCGGTGCGGACGGGGCAGAAATGGACACGTGCGGAGAAGTGGTACCTGCCCGCCGTCGTGGTGATCGGCTATGCCCTGCTGCCCGTCTACATGATCAGGACCGGGGTCTACACGAACTGGCCGGCCGTGCACGAACCCGAGGGCATCGCGCGGCTTTTCGTCGGCACCAATGCCCTGGGCATCTGGGACGAGCTGTTCTTCATCTGCACGTGCTTCGCGCTGCTGCGCCGACACCTGCCCGGCTGGCAGGCGAACCTGCTGCAGGCGGTCCTCTTCACGTCCTTCCTGTGGGAACTGGGGTTCAGAGCCTGGGCGCCGTTTTTCATCTATCCGTTCGCCCTGCTGCAGGCCCGCATCTTCACCGTGACCAAGTCACTGTCGTACATCGTGAGCGTGCACCTGCTCTTCGACTTCGTGCTCTTCCTCGTCCTGCTTCACGCGCACAACCGGAGCTGGGTCGACATCTTCCTGTACTGACTGCGGGTACTCGACTCCGGGGCGCCCGCTCCCGGGTACTGATGCCTGGGCAATGATTCCCGGGTCCGGTAAGGCCCACAGGCCCCTGTCCGTACGCCAATGGCCGCCGGGACTTCACCTGCCGTTAATCGCGGTGCCCTAGCCTTGCACTTCAGGCAACGTGCCAATTCAGGCAATCGTGCGAAAAGGGGAACGACCGTGGCCGATATCGCTGCTGTACTGGGACGGCTCACCGCTGCTGAACTTGAGGAAATCCACGCTACGGGCCCGCAGGGGCACCTGAGCCGCAGGATCGTGGAGGCGCTGGACCGGGCTGCCGGCGGTCCGGGCGGCGGCCGCGGCTACTATGTTCCGGCCGGAAGTGTCAGCGGAACGGGCAGCCCGCATGTTGTGCTGCGCAGCGACGTCGCGGCCTGGCTGTTCGGACATGCCGCGCCGGCCGCCGTCGCCGATCCTGCCTAGCCTGCTGCCTGCGCTGCCGGCGTAAGAGTGGATGCCGGCGCAGCGCCGGGGCCGTCGTCGGATCCGCCGTTCTGCTGCCGCACGCCGCTGACGTCGAGGATAGAGCCGAGCAGGCCGCGGGCCGCCTCGAGGACCTCCGTTACCTCTGGGGACGTCAGTTCGTAAAACAGGCGGCCGTCCTTCCGGGAGGGAACGATCAGCCGCTGGCGCCGCAGGATGCCGAGGTGCTGGGAGAGGTTCGAGGCCTCAAGCCCGGTGCTGTCCCGCAGGTTGCTTACCGTCACCGGACCGCTGACCAGCATCTCCAGGACCAGGATGCGTGCGGGGTGGCCCATGGACTTGAACAGGTCGGCCTTGACCTCGGTGAGAATCACGCCGTCGGGCATGTCGCCCATTCTGGACTCCTTCCGCTGTTCCTTGCCAGATGCTGCTGCGAGGTGTTGCTAGGCCCGCCAGACTGGTGCCCCCAAGGCGTCTAGACCTAAGTATAGAGACAGAACGGTCTGTCCCCGGGGGAGCAGGGCGAACTATTGTCGGGAATCCATCTGCAGGGGCGCGGAGGTCACGGGAGCAGCCGCGGACAGGCCTTGCCAAGAGCCGGCAACTGGTTCACAATTTCATAAATTCCTCAATTGGCGCCCCGGCTCATCCGCGCGGAGCGACAGTGAGAATATCCTCAGCTGCTTCCGGCGACGACGGCGTCCTGGAGGCCGTGTTCCCGGATCCAGGAGGGCTAAATGGCTGGCATGTTCGAACTCTTCATTGACGCAGAGGCTTCATTCAGATTCCAGCTCACCGCCCCGGACGGCACCGTGATGGCCGTGTCCCGCCCATTTCCCAGCAAGGCCGCCGCGGTTGAAGGCATTGCTGCGGTCCGTGAGTATGCCGGAATGGGGCACGTGAAGGAGCTTGCCGCGGCCCCCGCTGACCGCTTCCCCGGTCCCCGCCCCCGAACTTCCGTCCGGCCCCATTCCCAGCGCATCCCCGTCCAGTGCCAGGGGATGGCCGGGTAGGGCGGCAGGGGGCCGCGATGAGTCTTCCAAAAACCGTGCGGGCATACTCGAGTGCCCTGGCGCCGGCGGATTGTGTTGCCGGCACGTTTCACTTCGATGCCGGCTCCGGACAGCTCGAGTGGTCCGATGAGCTGTACACGCTGCACGGCTACCGCCGCGGTGACATCGTCCCCACGGTGGAGCTGCTGTATTCCCACAAGCATCCCGACGACAGGGAGCGCTGCCATGATATTTTCATGGCAGCCTGCGAAACGGGCGGATTCTTCTGCAGTTACCACCGCGTCATCGACGCGCGCATGCGGGAGCACCGTGTCCTCACCGCGGGCGAAGCGCTCATGGCGGACGGCAGGCTCAGCGCTGTCGAAGGATTCATCGTTGACCTGACCAGCACGCTGCACTGGGAAACGGAGCGGGCAGCACGCGAGGCAGTGGCAGGGGCCCTGGGCACGCGAAGCACCATAGAGCAGGCGAAGGGCATCCTGATGGGGATCCTGCGGATCGGTTCCGTGGACGCTTTCAATCTGCTGGCCACGTACAGCCAGGCCACCAACATCAAGGTGGCCAGCACGGCCGCCGACCTCGTGCAGCTTGCCAACAGCCCACAGCAGGCGGCATTGCTTGACACGTTCGTCCAGGAGCTCCGGCGCCCGTCGGAAAGCCAGGCCGCCAAAAGCCCCGCGGACACGGATGGTGTGCCCACCGGCTAGCCGCCCTGCCGCGTCTCGGTCCGTGAAGCCAGTGAGCCCACAAAGCCAGTGAGCCCACAAAGCCAGTCGGTCCACAGAGCCAGTCGGTCCGCGCAGCAGCTCAGTCCGTGAAGTCCCCGGCGCCGCGGCGGAAGTCGCCCAGGATCCGGATCAGCTGGTCCACGTCCCCTGCGCCGAAACCGGACTGGCTGAAAACTTCGGAGTTGAGCACCGCCGTCGCCCGTTTTGCCAGCGTGCGGCCCTCGGCCGTGAGCTCGATCAGGGTGGTGCGCCCGTCGGTGGGATGCGGGGAGCGGACTACCAGCCCCGCCGTCTGGAGGCGGTCGACGGCGTTTGTCACCGAGGTGGGATGGACCTGGAGCAGGGCGCTCGCCTTGTTCATGGGCAGGGCGCCGCTCCTGGCGAAGCTGAGCAGCGCCAGCAGTTCGTAGCGGGCGAAGGTCAGTCCGAAGGGCTTCAGCGCCCCCTCGATGCGGGCCAGCAGGATCTGCTGGGTACGCATGATGGCCGTGATTGCAGCCATCGGGGCGGCGACGTCGCCCCAGCCGTGGCTTTCCCAGTTGCGCTGCGCGTCGGCAATGGGGTCGCGGGGCAGCGGCGGGCTCACGGCTCAGCCCTGGCTTTTCAGGCCCGGGAAATCCGTTTCGGAGTATTCCGTGCCCAGGCCTCCGGGAGCACCGTCCGCGCCGGGCTGGAGGCCGTCCGCGTGGCGGAGCTCCTCGCTGTGCCGCAGTTCGACCCGGCGGATTTTGCCGGAGATGGTCTTGGGCAGCTCGGCGAACTCCAGCCGGCGGATGCGCTTGAACGGCGCCAGGTGGTCGCGGCAGTAGCGCAGGATCTCCTCGGCGAGCTCGGGACCCGGTTCGTGGCCGGCAGCCAGCACCACGAAGGCCTTGGGCACGGACAGCTTCAGCGGGTCCGGGGAGGGGACGACGGCGGCCTCCGCCACCGCCGGGTGCTCAATGAGCACGCTCTCCAGCTCGAACGGGGACAGCCGGTAGTCGGAGGACTTGAAGACGTCGTCGTCGCGGCCCACGTAGGTGATGACGCCGTGTTCGTCCCGGCTTGCCATGTCGCCGGTGTGGTAGTAGCCGCCACGGAAGGCCTCGGCCGTCTTCTGCGGGTCGCCGTAGTAGGACTTCATCAGCCCGGCGGGGCGGGGATCGAGGCGCAGGCACAGTTCGCCGTCGTCGGACTCCTCTCCGGTGACCGGATCGACGAGGACCACGTCGTACCCCGGCAGGGGCTGGCCCATGGCGCCGATCTTGACGGGCTGGCCGGGGGTATTGGCCACCTGCACCGTGGTCTCGGTCTGGCCGAAGCCGTCGCGGATGGTCTGGCCCCAGGCACGCTGGACCTGGCCGATGACCTCCGCGTTGAGCGGCTCGCCGGCCGACACAACCTTCGTGGGCGGGTTCTTGAGGAGGCTGAGGTCGGCCTGGATGAGCATCCGCCAGACGGTGGGCGGTGCGCAGAAGCTGGTGACCTTCTCGCGCTCCATCTGCTCCATGAGGGCCCTGGCATCGAAGCGCTCGTAGTTGTAGACGAACACGCAGGCCTCGGCAATCCACGGTGCGAACAGGTTGGACCAGGCGTGTTTCGCCCAGCCCGGAGAAGCCACGTTGAGGTGCACGTCGCCCGGCTCCAGGCCGATCCAGTACATCGTGGACAGGTGGCCCACCGGATAGGAGGTGTGCGTGTGTTCCACGAGCTTGGCCTTGGAGGTGGTGCCCGAGGTGAAATAGAGCAACAGGGTTTCGTCCGCCAGCGTCGGGGCGTCGGGGGTGAAATCGCTGGAGGCGGCGGCGGAATCCGCGTACGGGAGCGACTCGCTGCCGCTGCTGCCCCCGGCGCCGCTGCCGGCGTCGGGGATTTCGATGAGCCGGTAGCTGCCGGGCACCTCGGCAAACTTGCCAAGGTTGGAACTGCCGACGGCGGCCCAGCCGGCTTCCCCGCGCTCCACCCGGTCCTTCAGGTCCGCGGGGCCCATGAGCGTGGTGGTGGGGATGAGCACGATGCCGAGCTTGATGCCGGCCAGCACGAGCTCCCACAGTTCCACCTGGTTGCCCAGCATGATGATCATGCGGTCGCCGCGTTTCACGCCCTGGTTGCGGAGCCAGTTGGCTACCTGGCCGGACCGTGCCGACAATTCGGCGAAGCTGCGGCGGGTAGCGGAGCCGTCCTGTTCCAGGATCACCAGCGCCGGGTTGCCGCCGCGGGCCGGATCGGCCGCGATGGCATCAAACCAGTCGAGGGCGAAATTGAACTCCGGGGGCCGCGGCCATTCGAAGCTGGACCTCGCCTGCCTGTAGTCCTGGCGCTGTGCGAGCAACTGGTCGCGTGCGGCACGGAAGTCGTCGGTGACTGTCATGGGGCACCTTTCACCCGGGGATTCACATCCTAGTGATCCACATCACTGTGCAATATACTAGGACATCCAAGGGTTTGGAAGAGCGAAGGGACCTATGCCCGTGCAGCCACAGGGACGTGACAACGGACAGCCAGCTACGGCCACAGCAGGGGCGGCTAGTGCAGGGGAGGCCACCGCAGGGAAACCGGGGACCACCCCGCCGCCGTTTGCCGATGCGGATCTCATGTACATAGCGGACCTGCTACCGCCGGCCGAGCGGGGGCGCTATCTCGAGATCCGGGACTTCCTGCAGTCCAGCGTGCGGGCCCAGTCCATCGAATACTGGAACCGGGAGGAGTTCCCGTTCGGGCTGCTCGCGGAGCTGGGAAAGCACGGACTTGGCGGTCTGCAGACGGACGGGACAACCGCGCTCTTCAAGGGCCTCATGTACGTCGAAGTGGCCCGTGCCGATGTGTCCCTGTCAGCACTGGTGGGCATTCACAACGAACTGATCGTGGGCATGATCGACGCCCTGGGGTCGGAGGAGCAGAAGCAGCGGTGGCTGCCGGGCCTGACGGCCTTCACGGAGCTGGGGGCCTTCGCGCTGACCGAACCGGACCACGGCTCGGACATTGCCGGCGGGCTGGCCACGACGGCCCGGCTTGAGGACGGCGAATGGGTCATCGACGGGGCCAAACGGTGGATCGGAGCCGGGACGATCGCCGACTTCGCCCTCGTGTGGGCCCGGGACACGGCCGACCAGCAGATCAAGGGCTTCATTGTTGAGACGGACCGCCCCGGCTACACGGCGACCAAGATCAGCAACAAGATCGGGCTGCGGATCATGCAGAACGCCGACATTCAGCTGGTTGGCGTCCGGATCCCGGAGGCCAACCTGCTCCCGGGGGCCACGGATTTCACCAAGGCCAACGAGCTGCTGCGGGATTCCCGGGCCTGGGTGGGCTGGCAGGCTGCGGGGATTCAGCTCGCCGCCTTTGACGTTGCCCGCTCTTATTCGCTGCAGCGCCGCCAGTTCGGCAAGGAACTGGCCCGCTTCCAGCTGATTCAGCAGCAGCTCGCCGAGATTCTGGGCAATGCGTCGGCCTCGTTGGCGCTGATGGCGCAGCTGGCCAGGATCCAGGCGGAGGGCAGGCTGGAGATGGCGCAGGCGGCGATGGCCAAAGCCACCACCACCCGGCTGGCCCGCGCCTCTGTGGCCATGGGGCGCTCGGTGCTCGGCGGCAACGGAATCAGCAGCGACTATGAGATGGGAAAACTCTTCGGCGACGCTGAGATCCTCTATACCTACGAGGGCAGCTATGAGATCAATTCCCTGATCGTGGCCCGCGCCGTGACAGGGAAGTCAGCCTTCGTGTAGGGCGCTTTACTCAGCAGGAGCTGCCGCTTTCCGCGCTGCGGCCTCCAGCTGGTCCACGTAGGCGGCCTGCTCCGCGGCGGCCCGCTGTGGAAGGTTGGGGTCGCTGAGGCCCTGCCCGGCTGATCCGTCGATCAGTTCGCGGATGATGTCGGCATGCCCCAGATGCTGCGCCGTCTCGGCACACATGTGAACCAGCATCTGGTGCAGTGTCACTTGCCTGCGTTCCTCCCGCCACCAAGGCACAACTCCGGGAGCATCCAGGGCCAGCGCTTCGATGGTGGCGTCGGTGTGCTCCGCAGAGAAGTGATGCAACTCCACGATCTCGGCGCGGGTCTGTTCCGGCGTTGCCCACATGTCCGCGTCCGGCTCTGCTCCGTCGGCGAACCAGGGCAGGATCCGGCCGCTGGGCCGCCCGAACACCCCGCTGAAATAATCCAGCTCCACGCTGGCTACATGCTTGACCAGGCCCAGGAGATTAGTGCCGGTGGGCGTCATCGGCCGGCGGACGTCGTACTCACCCAGGCCGTCGAGCTTGGCGAGGAGCTGGGCGCGCCGGGTCCGCAGGTAATGGTGCAGGGTCGTTTTTTCATCCATGGCGGCACTCTACCGGGCGGCATGGCAAAGTCAGGGGCACTTCTGCGCCGCTTTGCGGCCCCGCCGGACAGCTGCCCCTTGGAACGGCGCGCCGGCCGGGTTCCTCAGGGCCGGAAGGCGCTGCAAATGTGCCGGACTGCAAACAAAAAACTCCCCTGTACGTGCCAGGCACGGACAGGGGAGTCTTTGGAAAGCCGTTACAGCGGGCGGATGTTCTCTGCCTGCGGACCCTTGGGGCCCTGGGTCACCTCGAATTCGACCTTCTGGTTTTCATCCAGGGAGCGGTAGCCGCTGGAGGCAATTGCCGAGTAGTGGGCGAATACATCTGCCGATCCGTCATCCGGAGCGATGAAGCCGAAGCCCTTTTCGGCGTTGAACCATTTAACTGTGCCTGTTGCCATTGCTACTTCCTTTGTAACCCTTATTCTGGTCCTGCTCCGACAGCAGGCAGAGGCGGAAACTGTTGTCCGCTGTCTCCAACCTATGGGCCATCCGCCGGGCGTGCAATACCTACCGTCATCAGGAGTCCCACCTGTAACGGGAGATTCTGTCCACAAACGCCAGCCGGAGGGGCTGATTCCCGCTCTTTGAGCGGCTTAGGCCGCCTCAAATGCGGTGGCTGTCCCAGCGCAGGATTTTCTTGCCTAGGTTGTGCTGTCCGGCTCCTGGCCGGTGTCTTCCCACTGCACGTCGAGATTGCGGAACACCGGGGGACCGTCACACAGGGCCGCCATCTGCGCGGCGAAGTCGGACGTCTCAGGCCGGTTGGAGTTCTCCATCGCCGACTCGTAGGAGTCGAATTCGACGATGGTGAAGTATGTCCCGGGACGGTCGCGGTCCGCGGTGGCGATGATGCGGCGAAACGTCGGGGCGGTGGTTCCCTCGGTTCTTGACGGGCGGCCCAGGGCTTCGACCTCCTCGATGCGTGAGGTCTGGAATTCGATGATCTGCACAAACCCGGCCATGACGGCTCCCTCGACGGCGGTGGTGTCTGATGCGGATCACGGTAGACCCGGCGCCGCGTACGCGCAACCGTTTTATGGCGTGAGCAGCACCTTGATGGCGCGTCGCTCGTCCATCGCCTTGTAGGCCTCGGGCGCCTCCTCCAGCGGCATTTCGACGTCGAACACCCGCCCGGGGTTGATGGCGCCGGACAGTACGTCCTTGAGCAGTTCGGGAATATAGGTCCGGGCCGGAGCCATGCCGCCGGCCACGGTGATGTTCCTGTCGAACAGGTAGCGCAGCGGGATCTCCGCGCCGCCGGTGGGGACGCCGACGAAGCCCAGGGCACCGCCGGGACGGACGGAGTGCAGAGCCTGTTCCATGGACTCGTTGGTGCCCACGCACTCGAGCACGGAGTCGGCCAGCACGCCGCCGAGCAGTTCGCGGACTTTTGCGACGCCGTCGTCCCCGCGTTCCGCCACGATGTCCGTGGCGCCGAACTCCCGCGCGATCGCCTGCCGGTCGGCGTGGCGGGACATCGCGATGATCCGGTCGGCGCCCAACCGCTTCGCCGCCAGGACGCCGCATAGCCCGACGGCGCCGTCGCCCACCACCACAACGGTGCGGCCGGGGCCCACCTGCGCGCTGACCGCGGCGTGGTGCCCGGTGGCCATGACGTCCGAGAGGGTCAGCAGGCTGTTGCGCAGCCCTGCGTCCGGCTCGCCCATATCCGGGACCTTGACGAGCGTCGATTCGGCGAGCGGGACGCGCACTGCCTGGCCCTGGCCGCCGTCCACAGCGAATCCGGCGTCGTCCTGGCCGCCCCAGCCGGCGAGGTGGTCGCAGGCAACGGTGACGCCGTTCAGGCACTGCGGGCACTCCCCGCAGCTGACCACGAAGGGGGCGATCACAAAGTCGCCTGCCTGGAGTGTGGAGACGCCGGCACCCGTGCTTTCCACGACGCCGACGAATTCGTGGCCGATGGCGGAGGGATGGTGGACCGGCTTCACCCCGCGGTACGGCCACAGGTCCGAGCCGCAGACGCAAGCGGCCGTCACGCGGACTACGGCGTCCGTGGGGAGCTGGACGGCCGGATAGTCGCGGTCCTCCACCCTGATGTCTCCAGGTCCATGGATGATGGTGGCGCGCATGGCTGCTCCTCTTGAAGGCGGGGCTGGACGTGAACGAGTCTAGTCCCGCTCCCGGAAAGCACCGGGCAGAGCCGCCACACCTGGCCGTGCACAGCCAGCTCAACCCCCGGCCGTTCCAGTCCGGGCCCTTCAGCGCCGGCAAGCCCGACGGCGGAGGGCGGCTCCGGTGCGAGCGGCACCGCGCGATCGCCGTCGTCGGCTCCCGCCACGACACGCCTCTCCCTGCCCCCGGACGAGCAGCAGAAGCTGGACCAGCGGGTGCTGGCCGCGAAGGCCAACGACGCGGCGCTCGTGGCGCGGCTGATCCGCGAAGGCGGGAACGTGAACGCCAAGGACTCGATCCAGGATTCGGCGTTCCTCTACGCCGGAGCCGAGGGCTTCAATGAAATCCTCCGGCTTACTTTGGCCAACGGGGGACAAACTCGGCTGGACCGCGATGCAGGAGGCTATCCTGCTGAACAACGGAAGGCCGGGGCAACAGGACGTGGTCCGGCAGTGCTGGACGCCGGGGCCGACCCCAACATCCGTGACCCGCAGGGCAAAACGGCGGTAGAGAACGCCGAGCGGCTGGGCTTCGCAGAGATCGCCGGGCTGATCCGGGCCCGCGGCTGAGGGTCGCGCCCGCGGCGTCAAAACTGGGCCGGTTCGGCGAGCAGCTCGGCGGCCACGGTGAACTGTGCCTTCGTCTTTTCCCGGATGTCGTCCACGGTGATGCCGGGCGCGAGGCGGGTGAGAGTGAGCTGCCGCCCGCCGTCGTCCTTCTTGTGCAGGTCGAAGACGGCGAGGTCGCTGATGATGCGGTCCACGACGCCCACGCCCGTCAGGGGCAGGGTGCAGTCGGGAACGATTTTGGCTGTGCCGTCTTTTGCGTTGTGTTCGGTGAGGACCACGACACGTGGTGTGCCGGCGACGAGGTCCATGGCGCCGCCCATGCCTTTGACCATTTTGCCGGGGATGGTCCAGTTGGCGAGGTCGCCGTTGCCGGAGACCTGCATGGCGCCCAGGATGGCGACTTTCACGTGGCCGCCGCGGATCATCCCGAACGAGGTGGCGGAGTCGAAGAAGCTCCCGCCGGGCAGGACGGTGACGGTTTGCTTGCCGGCGTTGATGAGATCGGCGTCTTCCTCGCCCTCGTAGGGGAAGGGGCCCATGCCGAGTAGCCCGTTCTCGCTCTGCAGGACCACGCGGACGCCGTCGGGCAGGTTGTTGGCGACGAGCGTGGGGATGCCGATGCCGAGGTTGACGTAGTCGCCGTCGTTCAGTTCTTCGGCCGCGATCGCAGCCATTTCATTCCGGGTCCAGGCCACGGGGGTCTCCTTTTAGTTGTTGACGAGTTCGGGGCTGATCTGGTCAGCGCGCGGGCGGACGGTGCGCTGTTCGATGTCCCTGACCCTGTTGCCGGCCTGGACCAGGTGCTGGACGTAGACGCCGGGCGTGACGATGTGGTT
This sequence comes from Arthrobacter sp. 05T423, assembly GCF_056396245.1. Lineage (NCBI taxonomy): Bacteria > Bacillati > Actinomycetota > Actinomycetes > Micrococcales > Micrococcaceae > Arthrobacter > Arthrobacter sp. 05T423. The sequence continues at coordinate 186,216 of NZ_JBFTLC010000003.1, read as the reverse complement.
CGGATCCAGCGCGCCGGGTTCGACGATGATTTCCGCTTCGGCGATTGTGAAAGCGCCCGCGGTCGCGACCACGGGGTTGAAGTTCCGGGCGGTGTAGCGGTAGACCAGGTTGCCGTCGGTGTCTGCGGTGTGGGCGTGGACGAGGGCGACGTCGGCCCTGATCGCGCGCTCCCGAAGGTACGTTTCGCCGTCGAATACCTCGTGCGGCTTGCCTTCGGCTACCAGGGTTCCCACCCCGGTCTTGGTGTAGAACGCGGGGATGCCGGCGCCGCCCGCGCGCAGCCTCTCCGCCAAGGTGCCCTGTGGGGTGAACTCCACCTCCAGGACGCCGGCGAGGTACTGCTCGGCGAAGAGCCTGTTCTCGCCCACGTAGGACGCGATCACCTTGCTGACCTGGCCTGCCTCGATCAGGATGCCCAGGCCCTTGCCGTCCACGCCCATGTTGTTGGACACCACGGTCAGATCCTTCACACCGGAATCGCGCACGGCCTCGATAAGGTCCGCGGGAATGCCGCTCAGCCCGAACCCGCCCACCGCAAGGGTCATGCCGTCCCCGAGTACTTCGTGCAGGGCATCGGCGGTGCTGGATTTCAGTTTGGACATCGCATCTCCTCGTTGAGCTGTGAAGCAGTCCACTTTATGGACGCTGGTGCTGACTGTGGAGCGTAGGGCGCACGGTGGGGCCTTGTCAAGGCTCGTTTTGTCCGTGATGCTGGCGCTTTTACCCTGTGGACGATAGGCTGAGAACCGTCCACAATATGGATATTCAAGGAGTGAATGTGAACCAGGCACCGGTCCAGGGCGCACAGGTCGTTAGCCGCATCGCAGGGCTTCTGCGCATCGTGGGACGCAAGCCGGAAGGAAGCCCGCTCGTGGAGCTGGTGCGGGACACGGGGCTGACCCGTCCAACCGTGCATCGCCTGCTCACGTCGCTGGCGGCCGAGGGGCTGCTGGACCACGACCCCCTGAGCGGGAACTGGGTACTCGGCCCCGAGGCGCTGCTGATGGGCTCGGTGGCCGCGGCGCGCTTTCCCCTGGAGGACCTCGCAAGGCCCAGCCTCCGCCGACTCGCCGAGGAGACCGGCGAGAGCGCCTTCTTCTCGATCCGCCGGGGTGCCGAGACCGTCTGCCTGCTGCGGGAGGAGGGCAGCTTCCCCGTCCGCTCGTTCGTGCTCCACGAGGGTGTGCGGTTTCCGTTGGGCGTGGCATCGGCCGGAACAGCGATCATGGCGTTCCTGCCCGAGGCGGAACAAGAGCAGATCCTTGCTGACTGGCCGGACCACGCCGGCAGGTACGCCGGCGGGCACCCGGAAGAGGTGGTCCGGAACAATCTGGACCAGACCCGCCGGCGGGGGTACGCGGTGAACCCGGGCCTGGTGCTGGAGGGCAGTTGGGGGATGGGCGCCGCCGTCTTCGACCAGGCCGGCCGGCCGTCATGGGCACTGTCCCTGACCGGCATCGAACCGCGCTTTCGTGAAGACCGGCGTGAACTGTTGGGCCGGCTCCTGCTGGAGGAGGCCCACCGGCTCACCGTCCGGCTCGGCGCAGGCGGGCAGCGCAAGCCCTCCGCAAACTCAACAACCCCGGCATCTCGACAAATACATTGACGCCGAGCACCATAAGGACTGTATCTGTAGCATCGGGCCGGCGGCTTCGGCCGCACGTCGGTCACGAATCAGGGCTCTGACGGCTCAACAGAACCACAACTTATCCCTTCGAGAACCGGAAAGTCCCGTGTTGTCGCCTAGTCCGGTGGCGGGTCCGGTTCCGGGGCCCTCTTTCCTTCGCTGGGCTGGGCGACTAAGGAAGCAACCGGGTCCCGATGGCCCCCCGTGCCGCTCTGGCATCGGTCCGGCGCCGCAATCTGCGGGCCGGCCCCCTCCCTGCCAGCCGCACAGCGGCTGCCAACGCCCAGCGTAAAAGGAATGAGTCGCATGACTCTCAAGCCAACAAACCACCAAAGGGCGCACCCGCTGCGCCTGCTACTTGCCTCCCTGGCGGCCATGCTCCTGCCGCTCTCCCTCAGCAGCGCCACCTTTGCCGACGACGAGGATTCAGCGAAGACTTGGAGTGTCCAAGTCGGCTCGGAGTCCTCCGACCAGGCGATCCAGGGTATGTCCTTCCTTCCGTCGAACATCTATATCAACGCCGGAGACAGCATCAAGTGGGAGGCCAACTCCGCAGAAATCCACACCGTCACCTTCCTGGCGAAAGGCCAGTCGCTCAAGCCGTTCAACCCCTTTGACCCGAACCAACTGGGCCGGCAGGGCGGCACAACCTATGACGGCCACTCGTACTACAACTCCGGAATCATGGCAAGCGTCTCCAACACCGGCTTCAAGGCCGTGGAGCATTACACGCTGAAGTTCACGCACACCGGCAAGTTCACCTACTACTGCATCGTTCATGGCATGGCGATGAAAGGTGCTGTCCATGTCAGGGCTGCCGGAACCGACTACCCGTTCACCCAGTCGCAGTACGACCACCAGACCAAGAAGGAGGAACGGAAGATCGTGCGGGACGGCGAGAAGCAATGGGAGGCCGCCGGGAGGCAGGCCAGTAACCATAAGGTGATCGCCGGAACGGACAACGAAACCGCCATGCTGATGCGCTTCGTCCACCATGAGATAGTCGTCCACCTCGGTGACACTGTGACATTCGTGAACACCGGTATGGGTGCACCGCACACTGTAACGTTCGGCCACGAGCCGGCGAACGTATTCGCCCCTGTGGGAAGTCCCAAGAACTTTATGGGCGGGAATCTGAGCTCCGGCCTGATGGAACCGGGCGCCAAGTTCTCTGTGACGTTCAATAAGGCGGGCGAGTTCGATTACATCTGCGCGCTCCACGACTATATGGGGATGGTGGGGGAAGTGGAAGTCCGGCCCTGAGCGCCGGTGAGGTCATCTGGCTCCTTGTGGTGCCCGAACTGCACTGCCTACGCTTTCACTACAGCGCAGGACAGCACCGAAGGAGCCAGAGCCATGAGCACACGGGTCTACTTTGAGGAATACGGCGATCCGCAGGTCCTGAAGGTGGGTACCGAGACGCTGGACGAGCCAGGTGACGGCCAGGTCCGTGTGGAATTTCGGGCGGTCAGCGTCAACCCCGTGGACTGGAAGCTCGTGGCCGGTTACCTGAAAAAGTGGGTTCCCCTGGACTTTCCGGCCGTGCCCGGAAGTGAGGCGGCCGGCGTCGTCACCGCCGTCGGTCCCGCGTTCGAAGGGTTTGCGGTGGGTGACGAGGTTATCTGGAACGGGCTGCTGGGCGGCTACCGGACCGAAGCCGTGGTGCCGGCCGAGCAGCTGACCCCGTTGCCGGCAGGCGTGGACTTCGAGCAGGCGGCCTGCATCCCTGTGGCAGGAGGCACGGCGTATTCGGCCCTGAAGCAGCTCGCCGTGGGGGCCGGGGACACGGTGCTGATCCATGGCGCGGCCGGCGGGGTCGGCTCGGCCGCGGTCCAGATCGCCCAGGCCTTCGGCGCACGGGTGATCGGCACGGCGTCGGAGGACAACCAGGAGTACCTCAGCGAGCTGGGCGCCGCCCCCGTGACGTACGGCCCCGGGCTGGCCGAACGGGTGCGCTCCCTGGCGGATGACGCCGGCACGGTCACGGCAGTCCTGGACACCGCGGGGAGCGAGGATTCGCTGGCAGCAACAGCCGATCTGCTCCGGGGCGCCAGCCGGGCGGTGACCACCGTTCCGGGCGAACAGTCATCCGCGGCCGGGCTGGCGGCCGTACAGCAGCTGGAAGGCCGGGTGGCGGAAGTGGGGACGCTCGCCGCCGAGGGGCAGATCACCTTCACCATCGCGCACCGGCTGCCGCTGATCGAGGCAGCCGACGCCCTGGAAATAAGCCGCGGCGGCCACGGCCGCGGGAAGATCCTGCTGCTGCCCTAGGACCGGCCTGCCGGCTGAACCAGCCTAGAGACCTACCCTGGCCTCTTCCGGTCCCTCGCGCTTCCACCAGGTATCGAAGATGCTGACCGGCACTGTGCGCTTGTGCCGCGTCCGCAGGAACTTCTCCTCGATCAGCTCTGCGGCGCTGTCGGAGACTTCGCGGCCCTCGAGGTAGTCGTCGATCTCGTCATAGGTCAGGCCCAGTTCGTCCTCGTCGGTGCGGCCGGGCTTGTCGTCCAGGAGGTCGGCGGTGGGTACCTTCTTCCACACCCGCTCCGGGGCGCCGAGGTGCTCCAGGAGAGCGCGGTTCTGCCGCTTGTTCAGGCCGAAGAGCGGCAGGATGTCCGCCCCGCCGTCCCCGTACTTGGTGAAGAATCCGGTGACCGATTCAGCGCCGTGGTCCGTGCCGATGACGAGGTAGTTGTGCTCACCGGCCAGGGCGTACTGGGCAATCATGCGCGTGCGGGCCTTGGTGTTGCCCTTGTGGAAGTCGGAGATCCCGTTGCCGACAGTCTTTTCGAACTCGTCCTCGAAGCCGTCCACGGCGGCGGAAATGTCGAACGTCCATTCCTTGGTGGCCTTGATGAAGTCCAGGGCTGCCTGCGCGTCCTCTTCGTCGTGCTGGACGCCGTAGGGGAGCCGGACCGCCACGAACTGCGCATCCGTGCCCTCCGACTGCAGTTCTTCAACAGCCAGCTGGGCCAGGCGCCCCGCGAGCGAGGAGTCGAGTCCGCCTGAGATGCCCAGGACAAAGCCCTGGGTGCGGGTGGCCTTGAGGTACTCCTTGAGGAAAGTGACGCGCTTGCGGACCTCCTCTGCGGGATCGATCCGGGGCTGGACGCCCATTTCTTCGATGATCTTGGCTTGGAGTGTGCGCATGTGTCACAGCCTAGTCAGCGCGATCCGCCGGGCTCAACTGTTTCCGCTTGAGTCCGGCGGCCGCGGATCCCAGTCCGGGGCGGGTCCAGTGGAGCCCCGGACGGTCAGATGTGTCGGCATGACGGAGCGGCTGCGCGCCACGCCGCCGGCGAGCGGGTTGAGCTGGGCCAGCAGCATCGAGACTGCCACCCGGCCAGCCTGTTCGATCGGGGAAGCCATGGTGGACAGCGGCGGATTACAGAAATCGGCCCCGAAGATATCGTCGCAGCCCACGATGCTCATGTCCTCCGGCACCCTGATGCCGCGTTCACGCAGGCGCTGGAGCATGCCGATGGCAATGAGGTCGTTGAAGACAATGCACGCCGTCACTCCGCTGTGCACGGCGGCATCCGCGGCGGCGGCGCCGGATTGTGTCTTCGGGGCGAAGGGACCCAGCCTGCGGACCTCCACGCCGCGCTCTTCCGCGGCCTCGGCCAGCGTGGTCCACCGCCGGGTGCTGGACTGCGAGGTTGCCGGGCCAGCGACATAGGCGACGCTGTGGTGGCCGAGCGAGATGAGGTGGTCCAGGGCCTGCGTGGTGGCGGACGGCGTGTCGATGAGAACGGCAGGAACACCGGGAACGTCGCGGTTGACGGTGACCATCGGCATTTTTGCGGCGGCAGCCAGCAGCGCTTCGTCGGTGAGCCGGGAAGCGGCCACGACCACTCCGTCCGCACTCTTGCGCAGCTGCTCCACGGCGCTGGCCTCCACCTCGTCGGATTCCTCCGTGTCCACCAGCAGCTGCGTGTATCCAGCTGCCTTGAGCTGGAGCTGCGTGCCCCTGATGAGGTCGAAGTAGAACGGGTTGGTGATGTCCGGCACCAGGACGCCGACGGCGCCGGTCCGGCCGGAGCTCAACGCCTTGGCCTGGCTGTTGGGAATGTAGTGGAGCTGGGCGGCCGCTGCTTCGATCCGCTGGCGGGTGCGGATGTTGACGCGATCGGGCGTGGACAGCGCGCGGGAGACGGTGGAGGCCGCCACGCCGCAGAGCGCGGCAATATCGTGGATGGTGGCCGGCCGGTCCACTGCCGCTGGTTGCGTCGTAGCCACGGCGCTCCTCTCTGAACGTGTGAGCCTCCTGAAAGGGGCGGCTCTCTTACCGTGTGCCCGGGCCGGCGCGGCGCGGGCAGAAGTGGCGGTCCTGTGACTGACGGCACAGGTCCGTCAAACAAGAATGCCACAGGTTGTCAAAGTTTGGCAATCGGTTGTCATTGCCGTGCCATAAGGCCTAAACTGGCTCTGACACTGTTGTGAACTGCGTCACCGCGCCTAAGCCGGGAACGGCCTGCCTCGCGGCGACGGCGAAATCCAGGAGACCCCGCGTGAGCAAAACCCCAACCACAGCCTGGCCGCTCTCAGGCTTCGGCGACGAGATCGATCCGGACCCGGCCGTTCAGGCCGCCGTGCTGCTGGCCCTGGGCGCCAGCCACATTGAAGTCCGCAGCGCCTGGGGCACCAACGTCTCGGAACTGGACGCCGGGCAGGTGGCCCGGCTCAGGGAGATCCTCGACGGCAAGGGCCTCAAGGTCTCGGCGGTCGCGAGCCCCATCGGCAAGGTGGACGTCAGCCTTCCGGTGGAGCACGAGCTGGACCGGTTGAAGCAGATCATCTCTGTCGCCAAGGGCCTGGGTGCCGGATACATCCGCATCTTCTCCTTCTACCGCGCCGACGGCGTCAGCGCCGAAGAGATCCGCGGGGAGGTCCTTGCCCGCATGGGTGCGCTGGCAGCGCTCGCCGAGCAGTCCGGCGTCGTTCTTCTGCATGAAAACGAAAAGGGAATCTACGGCGATACGCCCGAACGCGTGCTGGACATCATGCAGTCGGTGGACTCGCCCGCGCTGCGCATCGCCTGGGACAACGCCAATTTCGTCCAGGTGGGAGTCAAGCCCTATACCGACGGGTACGCCATGCTGCGCCCCTACCTCGAGTATTTCCAGGTCAAGGACGCGCTCTCCACAACCGGCGAAGTGGTGCCCGCCGGCGAGGGCGACGGCGAACTGGACGCCACCATCGCTGCCCTCAACGCGGACGGCTTCACCGGCTTTGCCTCGCTCGAACCGCATCTGGCCAGCGCCCACGAACTGGGCGGATTCTCCGGTCCGGTGGCGTTCGGAACCGCGGCCCGCGCCTTCGCGGCGCTCGCCGCGAAAAACGGAATAGAACTGTCGTGAGGACGACGGCGGCGGTCATCGGCTGCGGCGATGTCTCCTCCGTGCATTTCGAGGCAATCGCAAAGCTCGACGGCGCCACGCTGGTGGGCGTCTGCGATCCGGATCCGCAGCGGCTGGCGTCCGCGATGGCCGCCTACGGTGTCCCCGGCTTCGAAGATCACCTGAGCCTGATCGAAGCGCTTCGCCCGGACGTGGTGCACATCTGCACCCCGCATGACCGTCATGCTTCAGTGGCGGCGGACTGCCTGGATCGCGGGGTGAACGTCATTGTCGAGAAGCCGCTGGCCCACACGCTGGCGGAGGGGCGGCGCCTGGTTGAGGCCGCTGCTTCCGGCAGCGCCAAGATTGCGGTGTGTTTCCAGAACCGCTACAACGCGACGTCGCAGGCCATGCATTCGCTGCTGTCCTCGGGAGACCTGGGATCGGTACTGGGAGCCTCGGCCACGGTGCTGTGGCAGCGCACGGCGGAGTACTACCGGGACCGGCCGTGGCGGGGGAGCTGGGCCGGTGGCGGGGGAGGCCTGATGATGAACCAGGCCATCCACACCGTGGACCTGCTCCAGTGGCTGGTGGGCGATGTAACGGCGGTCAGCGGCAACGCCTCCACGCGCTTCCTGGGGGGAGCCATCGAGGTGGAGGACACTGCGGAATTCGTGGCCGAACACTCCAACGGGGCGCGGAGCGCGTTCTACGCCACGCTTGCCCACGCCACCAATGCCCCCGTCACCCTGGATGTGGTCACGGAGAAGGCGGTGCTGTGCCTCCGCGGCGACCTCACGGTCACCTACGGGGACGGCCGCGTAGAGGTGGTTGAGGAGCGACGTAGCGAATCGGGCGGCAGGTCCTACTGGGGCGTCTCGCACGAACTGCTGATCAGCGATTTCTATGCCGGGCTGGACGACGCCGAGCCGTTCTGGATCAGCCCCGCCGAGGCCGAAAAGTCCCTGCGGATCGTCAAGGACGTGTACCGCCAGAGCTACCCTGAGTCCGCCGCTACGGTCTCCTAGAGCGTGGTTTTGGCAACCGGCTGCACAGGAATTGTCTGAAAGCGCAGGCGACCGTTGCCCACTTCCAGGGTAAACATCGCAACAATCTTTGACAATCGGTTGCCAAGTCGGGCAACAATGCGTACTGTGAATCGCGCAGGCCAGTGTGGCCCACGCCACAATGGCCCACTCCGAAAGCGCCTCAAGTTCCACAGACTCCCTCCGATTCCCTTCAAGGAGCCAACAATGAAGTTCGGTCCCAAGGCGGCACCCGCCGCCATTATCCTCAGCGCAGGACTCGCGCTAACCGGCTGCGGCGGCGCGGCAACCTCCGGTTCTGCCGGCACGGCCGCCACCACCCTGACCATCGGCACCATCCAGGACGTGCGTTCCTGGGATCCGGCCCAGGCGCACGTGGGCCACGTGCTGCAGCCCTACCAGGCGGTCTACGACACCCTGATCCTGCGCGAGCCGGACGGAAAGCTCAGCCCCATGCTGGCCACCGACTGGAAGTACAACAGCACCGACACCAAGCTGACCGTGGACCTTCGCACGGATGTCACCTTCAGTGACGGCGCCAAGTTCGACGCCGCGGCCGCCAAGGCCAACATGGACCACTTCAAGACGGCCAACGGCCCGCAGATGGCGCAGCTCGCCTCCGTCAAGGACGTGAGCGTGGTGGACGCCGACACCATCGACATCAACCTCAGCACCCCGGACCCCGCCCTGGAATACTTCCTGAGCCAGGCCGCCGGCCTGATGGGCAGCCCCAAGGCACTGGGCACAGAGGGCATCAAGACCGAACCGGTCGGCTCCGGCCCGTACGTGATGGACAAGGCAGCGTCGGTCAAGGATTCGCAGACCGTATTCACTGCCCGCAAGGACTACTGGAACAAGGATCTGCAGAAGTACCAGAAGCTGACGTTCAAGATCCTGCCCGACCTGACCGCCCGCACCAACGCCCTGGTCTCCGGCCAGGTGGACGCCACCATCCTGGACCCCAAGAACGGCAAACAGGCTGAGGGCGCCAAGATGAAGCTGGCCGGCAACGAAGTCGACTGGCAAGGCCTGCTCCTGCTTGACCGCGACGGCGCCAAGAACCCGGCGCTGGCTAACGTTAAGGTCCGCCAGGCCATCAATTACGCCTTCGACCGCAAAACCATCCTCGACCAGGTCATGCTCGGCCAGGGCACGCCGACGTCGCAGCCGTTCGGCAAGGCCAGCGGGGCCTGGACCGAGGAGCTGGAGAATTACTACAGCTATGATCCGGCCAAGGCCAAGCAGCTCCTCATGGGCGCCGCGCTGACCAACACGTTCACGTCCGATGTCGCCGCGCAGAAGTTCACCACCATGTACTTCTCCCTCTTCCAGGGCGAGCCGACGGTGGCCGTCAACCAGATTGTTTCCACCCAGGCGCTGTACAACCCGTTCAAGAACACCACGCCCGAGCTGCAGGCCAAGATTGACACCGTGCAGAAGGGCGGCGCCAATGCCGGCAAGCTGGCCCAGGAAGTGAACAAGTACGTGGTGGAACAGGCTTGGTTCGCGCCCCTGTTCCGTGTCAACCAGATGTACTACCACAACTCCAAGGTGAACGTCACGCCGCAGATCCAGCAGGCCGTTCCGTCCATCTACAACTACTCACCCGCCAAGTAGGACGCCATGATCAGGTTCATCGCGAAACGGCTGGGCAGCGGGTTGGTGGTGCTGTTTGTTGTCTCGGCACTCACCTTCTTCCTGCTGTACATGTCCAGCGGAAGCATCGCCCGGAACATCCTGGGCGACCAGGCCACCGCTGAACAGGTGGCGCTGAAGGAACACGAGCTGGGGCTGGACCAGCCCCTCGTGGTCCGATACTTCACCTGGCTGGCCGATGCCCTGAGCGGAAACCTCGGAGCTTCCTGGTTCACCTCGGAGCCAGTGGCCAACTCCCTGGCCACGCGGATTCCTGTGACCATGACCATGGTTTTCGCCGCTATGATCCTGATCGCCATCTGCGCGGCACTCATCGGTGTCCTCGCCGCGGTCAAGCGTGGCTGGGTGGACAGGACGGTCCAGGTCGGTGCCATCATCGGCGACTCCGTGCCCGGGTTCGTCATTGGCGTCGTCCTGGTCACCATCCTGGCCATCCAGCTGGGCCTTTTCCCGGCCACCAGCACCATCTCACCGGAATCCGGACCGGAGGCGTGGGTCTACTCCATGGCCCTTCCGGTGATCGCACTGCTGGTCAACGGCGTCACCGGCGGCGCCCAGCAGATCCGCAGCGCCGTCATCAAGCAGCTCGAGCGGGACTACGTCCGCACGTTGCGCAGCCGAGGCATCGGTGAGCGCGAGATCCTGTTCAAGCACGTGCTGCGCAGTGCTGCTCCGGCCGGCCTGACGGTGCTGAGCCTTCAGCTGATCGGCATGCTTGGAGGGGTAGTGATCATCGAGCAGATCTTTGCCCTCCCGGGCATGGGTCCGCTGGCGGTCGCCGCCACCGGCCAGTCGGACCTCCCGGTGGTGATGGGCGTCGTGATGTACACGGTTGTCGTCGTCATTGTGGTGAACCTGCTGGTAGACATTCTCAATGGTTGGCTCAACCCGAAGGTACGTGTGTCATGAGCGATTCCGTAGAAACCGCGGTTGTGGCCGCTCCCGTGCCTTCCACCCACACCGGGCAGAGCGGCACGGTGGTCCGTTCCACCGTCATCCGCCGCCTGTTCAGGAACCCCCTGGGCATCGCTGCCGTGGCGATCCTCCTGGTCATCTCCCTGCTGGCCATTCTCGCTCCGGTCCTGGCGCCTTTTGACCAGAACCACGCAAACATCGCCAAGACGCTCGCCTCGCCGGACTCCGTGAACATCCTGGGAACGGACAGCGCCGGGCGCGACGTCTGGAGCCGGCTGCTGTTCGGCGCACAGCTGACGCTGCTTTCCGCACTGCTCTGCGCCGGCGTTGCCGTCATTATCGGGTTGCCCGCCGGCCTGATCGCAGGCTACTACGCCGGTAAATTTGAGGCAGTATCCAACTGGACTGTCAGCATCCTGATGAGCCTGCCGGGCCTGATCGTGCTCCTGACGATCCGGGCGGCCTTCGGCCCCTCGGTGTGGATATCCATGATTGCCTTCGGCATCCTGATCAGCCCGTCCTACTTCCGGCTGACCCGCTCCGCCGTCCAGTCCGTTCGCAACGAGCTGTACGTTGACGCTGCCCGGGTGTCCGGGCTCTCCGACGTCAGCATCATCAGCCGCCACATCTTCTCGGTGGTCCGGGCACCCATCATCATCCAGACAGCCGCGATTGGCGGCGTAGCCATCGCCATCCAGTCCGGACTCGAGTTCCTCGGCCTGGGCGATCCCACAAAGGCAACCTGGGGCGTCATGCTTTCCGAGGGCTTCAAGAACGTCTATCTGAACCCCACCCTGCTCTTCTGGCCGGCGCTTGCCATGGCGCTGACCATGGGCGGCCTCGTACTGTTGGGCAACGCCATCCGCGATGCCCTCGAGGACGGTGAAAAGATCAAGCACCGTAAGAAGTCCGCGTTGGTGAAAGGCGCGACGGCGGCACCCGCTGCCGTGCGCCCCGTACGTGCCGCCGGCGGAAAGTCCGTTGCCGCCGTCGACGCGGGAACGGAACACCACCTCGTGAAGGTAACCAATCTCGGCGTCGGATATCCGCAGGCCGACGGTTCCGTCAAAAAGGTGGTGGACGACGTCTCCTTCCACGTTGACCGCGGCGAAATCCTCGGCATCGTGGGCGAATCCGGATCCGGAAAATCCCAGACGGCCTTCTCCATCCTCGGCCTGCTGCCGGACACCGCACGGATTGTGGGCGGCGCCATCCAGTTCGACGGCAGCTACACCGTGGCGCCGGGCGATGACCGGGTCAGCCAGGAACGCCTGTCCAAGCTGCGGGGCAAGCGGATCTCCTACATTCCGCAGGAGCCGATGAGCAACCTGGACCCGGCGTTCACCATCGGCTACCAGCTGGTCACTCCGATGGTGCGGGTCCTCAGGATCTCCAAGGAGGAGGCCCGCGTGCGAGCGCTGAAGCTGCTGGCCGACGTCGGCATCACCAACCCGGAACGGACCTTCGGCGCCTACCCGCACGAGGTGTCCGGAGGCATGGCCCAGCGGGTCCTGATTGCCGGTGCCATCAGCTGCGAACCCGACCTGGTGATCGCCGACGAGCCCACCACGGCCCTGGACGTGACCGTGCAGGCTGACGTGCTGGACCTCCTGCGGGAGCTGCAGCAGCGGCTGAACATCGGCGTCATCCTGGTGACACACAACTTTGGCGTGGTGGCGGACCTCTGCGACCGGGTAGCCGTTATGCAAAACGGCCGGCTGGTGGAGGAAGGGCCTGTCCGCAACATCCTGCGCAATCCGAAAGAGCAGTACACCCGGACCCTGCTGGCGTCCATGCTCGAAGGCAAAACCCCCATGTCCATGCTTGTATCCAGCCAGAAGGAGCCGGCCGCATGAGCACTGTGGACGCTAAGGAAATTGCACCGCTGCTGACGGTGGACAACCTGGTGGTCGAGTACCCAAGCAAGAAGTTCCGCGCCAGGCCCTTCCGTGCCCTGACGGACATCAACATCTCCATCGGCCAGGGCGAGACCCTGGGCTTGGTGGGGGAGTCCGGCTCGGGCAAGACCACCCTGGGGCGTGCTGTCCTGGGCCTGGCCCCGGTCACCGGCGGCAAGATCACCTTCGAGGGCAAGGACATCAGCCAGGCCACGCCCAGGCAGCGCCGCACGCTGAGCCGCGACCTCCAGGTGGTCTTCCAGGATCCGTACACCTCGCTGAACCCGGCGCTGGAGATCGGCGACATCCTGGCCGAGCCCCTCGGAGTGCAGGGCATGGAGCAGAAGGCAGCCAGGACACGTGTCAAGGAACTGCTGGACCAGGTGGGGCTGCCCGCGGACGCCATCCACCGCCTGCCGCGGGAGTTCAGCGGCGGCCAGCGCCAGCGCGTCGCGATCGCCCGGGCACTCGCGCTCTCGCCCAAGCTGATCGTCTGCGACGAACCGGTCAGTGCACTGGACCTGTCTACACAGGCACGTGTCCTGGACCTGTTCCTGCAGATCCAGCAGGACACCGGCGTTTCCTACCTCTTCGTCTCCCACGACCTGGACGTGGTGCGGCACATCAGCCACCGCGTGGCCGTGATGTACCACGGCGAAATCGTCGAACAGGGGCCCGCCGACGTGGTGACCCGCGGCCCCGAGCACCCCTACACCCAGCGGCTCCTGCTGGCCTCCCCGGTGCCGGATCCGGACCGGCAGGAACAGCGCCGGGCGGACCGGCACCGGCTGCTGGAAATCCAGCGGAACCAGAACGAACAGGCCGGCGTCCCCGCCTAAGAGCACCGTCAAAACTGAAAGGACCACCATGGCCAACACAGCCAGCACAGCCACCATTGGCGTACAAGCGATGATGCTGAAGGACAGCTTCAGCGAACTCGGGGCGTTCGAAACGCTCCGCAAGGTCAGCGCGATCGGCTACAACGCCGTCGAGATTTCCCAGATCCCAATGACTCCGGACAATGTGGCCGAACTGGACCGCTCACGCACCGAACTGGGCATGGACATCGCGGCTCTGTCCGTCATGCTGGAAAAGCCCCAAGGCCGGCCGGGCGATTCCCTCCGGGAAGACTTCGACAAGATCGTAGACGACGCCAAGACGCTGGGCTCCAATCTGCTGCGCATCGGCATGCTGCCCTTCCTTGCGATGAAGTCCATCGACGCCGTGGTCGACTTCGCCCGGGAAGCCAACGGGTACGCCGGGCGCCTGCAGGAGCACGGCATCGGCCTGTACTACCACAACCACCACATCGAGTTCGCGAAGTTCGACGGCAAATACATGCTGGACATCATCGCCGAGAACTCCCCGGCCATGGGCATGGAAATCGACGTCCACTGGGTGCAGCGCGGCGGACTTGACCCCGTCCGGACCCTGGCGAAGTACGCCGGACGCACCGCCATGGTGCACCTGAAGGACTACCGCATCGGCGAGTTGCCCGAATCGGCCTTCGGGCTCCTGGAATCCGGGGACGTCGCCGGCTTCATGGCCGAGTTCAAGGACGTGGTCCAGTTCGCCGAAGTGGGTGAAGGCAACCTGGACTTCCCGGCCATCATCCCGGCCGCGCAGGCCGCCGGCGCCCAGTACCTCCTGGTGGAGCAGGACCAACTGTACGGCCGCACCGTCTGGGACGCCCTGCAGACCTCCTACGACAACCTGGTGGCCATGGGCCACGGCAACCTTTTCCAGACTTCAACACGATAGGAAGAAACACCAGTGAGTAAGAAAGTACGCCTCGGCATCATCGGCCTCGGCCAGCAGGGCGGCGCCTATGCCAAATTCATCACCGACGGACTGGTTCCCAACATGGAGATCGGCGCCATCTGCGACACCGACCCCGCCAAGAAGGAACTCGCGGCCGCCCAGTACCCGGACGCGCCCTTCTACGACGACTACATCGCCATGCTGGAGAGCGGCGACGTGGACGCCGTCGTCACGTGCGTCCCGCACTTCCTCCACCCGGAAATGGGCATCGAAACGCTCAAGCGCAACATCCACGCACTCGTCGAGAAGCCTGCGGGCGTTTATACCAAGCAGGTCAAGGAACTCAACGAGTTTGCCGCCGGCAAGCCCGAGCTGTCCTTCGCCATCATGTTCAACCAGCGCAACAACCCGCTGTACCAAAAGCTCAAGGAGATCGTCAGCAACGGCGAGATCGGCGCCATCCGCCGCACCAACTGGATCATCACCAACTGGTGGCGGCCGCAGGGCTACTACAACTCCAGTGAATGGCGGGCCACCTGGGGCGGAGAGGGCGGCGGCGTCCTGGTCAACCAGGCACCACACCAGCTGGACCTGTGGCAGTGGATCTGTGGCGTGCCGAAGTCTGTCTACGCGAAGGTGGCCTACGGCTTCCGCCGCGACATCGTCGTCGAAGATGAAGTAACAGCGGTGGTGGACTACGGCGACGGCGCCACCGGCGTTTTCGTCACCGCCACGCACGACCTGACGGGGACGGACCGCTTCGAGATCCTGGGCGACCAGGGCAAGATCGTCGTCGAAGGGTCCAAGACTGCCACCGTGACCCGCTTGGTCAAACCTGAGCGCGAACTCAGCGACGGCATGGACATGGACGATGTCCGCAAGCTCTTCATGGGCGAGCTGAACCCCGAGGAGTACTACAGCACCGAAGTAGTGGAGTTCGAGTCCGCCTGGGGCGCCCAGCACTCCGGCGTCCTGGAGAACTTCGCCGCCAACATTCTGGACGGCACCCCGCTGCTGGCCCCGGGGTCCGACGGCATCAACGGCGTCCGCCTGGCCAACGCCATTCACCTTTCCAGCTGGACCGGCAGGGAAGTGGGCCTGGACTTCGACGAGGACGAGTTCCTGACAGAGCTCAACAAGCGGATTGCGGACGAAGGCAAGTTCCCCGAGCGCTCGTAATCTGGCCGCCCCGGCAACCGCTGGCCAACAATGAGGCAACTCGTGCCCAACTGACTCGCAGTTAATGTCGTTCTCAGCGCTCAAAACGACATTAACTGCGAGTCAGTTGGGCGCGTTCCTCGTTAGGATGGGGCAGTGACTGAACCCAAGACGCCGGAAGCTGCCGCACCCACAGGTCCGGCCAGGAAGCACGCCCGTGACGGCAAGTCCAGCGCCACCATCTACGACATCGCCAAGCTTGCCGGTGTTAACCCCTCCACGGTCTCGCGGGCGCTCAGCAAACCGGGGCGGGTCAGCGCCAAAACGCAGAAGCTCATTGAGGATGCCGCGGCGGAGCTGAACTACCAGGTGAATCCCTTCGCACGGGCCCTGCCTACGGGCCGCACCAACACCTTCGGGCTCATCGTCGCCGACATCACCAACCCCACGTTTTTCGACGTCATCCGCGGGGCCGAAATCACCGCCACGCAAAGGGACTACACCCTGGTTCTGGCGGAGTCCGCCGAATCAGCCGCCACCGAACTCACCGCAGCCCGCCGGATGATGACCACCGCGGACGGGCTCGTCCTCGCCAGCCCCCGCATGGACGACGACGACATCCGCGCGCTGGCCCGCGACAAGCCGGTGGTGGTCATCAACCGCGAGGTCGACGGCGTGCCCTGCGTGGTTCCCGACGTCAACAAAGGCATCAGCGAGGCGGTGCGCAGCCTGGCCGCCAACGGCCACAGGAAGGTCGCCTTCCTCGCCGGGCCGCCGCAGTCCTGGATGTCCGCCCGCCGCTGGGAGGGCGTCCAGGCAGCCTGCGAATGGTCCCGGCTCGACGCCGTCCGGCTGGAGTCCGGCAAGCCAACGGTCGACGGCGGCAGGCAGGCGGCGCGCGATGTGCGGAACAGCGGCGCCACCGCAGTACTGACCTACAACGATCTCCTGGCCATCGGACTCATGCAGGAACTCCAGGCCGCGGGTGTTGTGGTGCCGGACCAGATCAGCATTGTGGGCTTCGACGACATCTTCGGCGCCGACTTCACCACGCCGCCGCTGACCACCGTGCGCTCGCCGCTGGGGGAGTGCGGCTCAGGCGCCGCCACCCTCCTGCTCGACCTCCTCCACGGCACCGGCGAACCCGCCGGGATCCTGCGCGTCGAGACCGAGCTGGTGCTGCGCGGCTCCAGCGGAAGGCTCCTTCCCGCGCAGTAACCGAAACTGCATGGCAATTTTTGGCAACCGGTTGACAAACTGCTGACGCAAGCCGGACCATTGACGTATGTCACAGTCGATTGCCGCCAACCCAGACAGGCTCCTGCCCGCGGACCCGGGAACGCGCAGCATTGCGCGCGACCTGCTGCAGCGCGTCCAGGACCTCCCCATCATTTCCCCGCACGGGCACGTTGACGCCGCCGTTATCGAGCAGAACACACCCTTCCCGGACCCTGCGGCGCTGCTGGTCAGCCCGGACCACTACGTCACCCGCCTGATCCACGCCAGCGGCGTTCCCCTGGACCTGCTCCGGCAACCGGAAGCCACCGGGACGGGTTCCCAGTCCCCGGACTCCCGCATGGTCTGGCGCGAATTCTGCAAGGCCTGGCCGCTGTTCGAAGGCACCGCCTCCGGCTACTGGCTCCGCACCCAGTTCAGCAGCGTCTTCGGCCTTGACCACGAGATCAGCCCCGAAACCGCCGACGCCAGCTACGACGCGATCGCCGCCAAGCTGCTGGAGCCGGGCTTCAGGCCCCGCCAGCTCTTCAAGGACTTCAACATCGAGGTGCTCGCCACCACGGATGATCCCCTCGATGATCTGGCCAGCCACAAAGCCATTGCGGCAGACCCCACGTTCCACGGCCGTGTCCTGCCGACGTTCCGTCCGGATGCCTACCTGAACATCGCGCACCCCACGTGGTCCGCGAACGTGGACCGGCTCATCGCCGCAGCAGGCGACGGCGGCACAGGCTACACCGGCTACCTCACCGCCCTGGAAAACCGGCGCCGCTACTTTGTGGAGCACGGTGCGGTGTCTGCCGACCACGGAGTCCGGACCCCGGCCACGCTGAAGCTCGACACCGCCGAGGCCGCACGAGTGTTTGACCGCGCCCGTTCCGGCGAGGCCACGGCACAGGACCGCGACGCCTTCGAGGCGCACATGACGTACCAGATGGCGCGGATGTCCGTGGCGGACGGGCTGGTGATGACCATCCACCCGGGCTCGTACCGGAACCACCACGACCCAACGTTCGAGAAATTCGGCCCGGACACCGGCCACGACATCCCGTTCGCCGTCAACTACACGGAGGCGATCCGCCCGCTGCTGCAGGACTTCGGCACCGCGAAGGGTTTCCACTTGGTGCTCTTCACCTTGGACGAGACCGTGTTTTCCCGCGAACTTGCTCCGCTGGCCGGCTTCTACCCCTCCGTCTACCTCGGCGCCCCGTGGTGGTTCCTGGACGCCCCGGACGCCATGCTGCGCTTCCGTTCCGCCGTCACTGAGACCGCCGGATTCTCCCGTTCCTCGGGCTTCATCGACGACACACGCGCCTTCTGCTCCATCCCCGCCCGCCACGATGCCTCACGCCGCGTCGAGGCCTCTTTCCTGGCCCGGCTGGTTGCCGAGCACCGCGTCAGCGAGGAGCGTGCCCACGAACTCATCGTGGACACCGTCGACGGATCGCCGCGAAGGGTTTTCAAACTGTGAGCGTCGGACTGCAGCCCGAACAGGAGGCAGCCATGGACCTCCCCCGGCTCAACCGCGCCCTCCGGCCGGCCGCCAGGCCTCCGGTCCGCATCGTGCACCTGGGGCTGGGTGCCTTCCACCGCTCGCACCAGGCCTGGTACACCCACCGGGCCGGCGACGCCGCGGACTGGGGGATTGCCGCCTTCACGGGACGCCGCCCTGACGCGGCCCTCGCCCTGGCTGAACAGGACGGGCTCTTCACCCTGGTGGAACGGGCCGACGGCGGTGACTCCTTCGAGGTGGTCGGCAGCATCGTCGAGGCCGTGGATGGCGCCGACGTGCAGCGGCTGGCGGAGCTCATTGCGGCCCCGCAGACCGCTGTCGTCACCCTGACCGTCACCGAAGCTGCCTACCGGCTCGGCTCCGGCGGGCAGCTTGACCGCAGCGCGCCCGACGTCGCCGCCGACCTTGCGCTGCTGGCTTCCGGCAGCGGTAACCCGACGACGCCGCTGGGCCGCCTGGTCTTTGCCCTCGCCGCCCGCCGGGCCGCCGGCGCCGGTCCGCTCGCCGTCGTCTGCTGCGACAACCTCTCCAACAACGGCACCGTGGCACACAACGCCGTGGCGGGCATGGCCGGGGCCTGGGATCCTTCGCTCGCGGCATGGATTGACGCCACCATCAGTTTCATCAGCACCTCGGTGGACCGGATCACGCCGCGCACCACAGATGCGGACCTTGCGGCCGTCCAGGAGTCCTGCGGCTACCGCGACACCTCGCCGGTGGTGGCCGAGCCCTTCGCCAACTGGGTGCTCAGCGGGGACTTTCCCGGAGGCCGGCCACGATGGGAGGATGCCGGTGCCGTCTTCGTGGCGGACATCGAGCCCTATGAAAACCGCAAGCTGTGGCTCCTGAACGGGGCACACTCGCTGCTGGCGTACGCGGGACAGTTGCGAGGCCACACCACTGTGGCCGAGGCCCTGGCCGACCCGCCGTGCCGCGCGGCCGTGGAACGGTTCTGGGACGAGGCGGAAAGCAACCTGCACGGGCCGGAAGGAAACGGGCCGGACCTGCAGATTCCCGCCTACCGCGACGCCCTGCTGGCCCGCTTCGGCAACGCGCGCATCGCCCACCACCTGGCGCAGATCGCCATGGACGGCAGCACCAAGCTGCGGATGCGGGCGGTGCCGGTGCTGCAGGCCGAGCGTGCCGCGGGCAGGTCCGGGGCCGCAGCCGCCCTCATGATCGCCGCCTGGATGGATTTCACCGCCGCCGCCGCAGCGGTCCACGATCCACTGGCGGACAAGGTAGCCGCGGCAAACCGGCTCGCCTGCATGGAGGGAAGCAGCACAGAGCGCGTCCGTGCCCTGCTCGCCCTGGTGGACCCGGCCCTGGCCGGGGACGCCGCCGTCGTAAGCCTGGTGGAAGATCTGCGCGGAACGTTCGGGGAGCCGGCTGTCTCCCTGTAGCGCCTGCGCACAAGCGGCACTGCCCGGCCCCCGGACTCTGGGGAGCCGGGCAGTGCTGTTTCCAGGCAGCCTGCCGGGCAGCTGTTTTGTAAAAGATTCAAGGAATATTTGGCAACCGCTTGCCATTCGATTGCCAAGTGACTAGCATTACAACTAGAACCCCGCACGGCTCAGTCCGCAAAGACGCGATAGGACCCACAAAAATGCTCAAGCCCCAGGCAAACGAAACCCGCGAGCTGATCAACCTCGACGGTATCTACCGCTTCAAGGTGGATTTCGACCGCGCCGGGCACCGGCAGGAATGGTTCAAGGCCCCGCTGGCCACCAACCTGGAAATGGGTGTTCCCGCCAGCTACAACGACGTCTTCCCGGACAGGGCCATCCGCGACCACGTGGGCTATGTCTGGTATCAGCGTGAGGTACGTGTGCCGCGCGGCTGGGCAGGGGAGCGCATCCACGTTCGCCTGGACTCCGCCACGCACGAGGGCATGGTCTGGGTCAACGACATCCTCGTGGCCGAGCACACCGGCGGCTACATGCCCTTCAGCGCAGACATCACCGAGCACGTCGCGGCCGGCCAAGCGTTCCGGCTCACCATCGCCGTGAACAACGAACTCACCCAGGCCACCATCCCGCCGGGCACCATCACCGTCACGGAGGACGGCCGCAGGCAGCAAAGCTACCTCCACGATTTCTACAACTACGCCGGCCTGCACCGCAGCGTCTGGCTGTACAGCACGCCCAGCGTCACTGTGGAGGACATCACCGTGGTGACCGGCTTCGAAGGCACCGCCGGCAGGGTGGATTACCGCATCGCCACTGCGGGCGGCACCGGCGGCGAAGGCGTGTTGGTCACGCTCAGGGACGCCGACGGCGCCACGGTGGCTACCGCTGAAGGTGCCGCAGGGACCCTGGCGATTGACGGCGTCGTACTTTGGAAGCCCGGCGCCGCCTACCTGTACAGCCTGGCGGCAGAAATTTACGACGACGGCCGGCTGGCAGACACGTACACCCTGCCGGTGGGCGTCCGCACCGTCGAAGTCAGCGGCAAGGAGTTCCTCATCAACGGCGAACCGTTCTACTTCACCGGCTTCGGCATGCACGAGGACCACGTGACCGTGGGCAAGGGCCACAGCAACGCCCAGATGGTCAACGACTTCCAGCTCCTGGACTGGGTGGGCGCCAACTCGTTCCGCACCTCGCACTACCCCTACGCCGAAGAGGTCATGGAGTTCGCCGACCGGCACGGCATCGTGGTCATCGACGAGACCGCGGCCGTAGGACTGCACCTCGGATTCGGGGCCGTGTTCGGCGGCATCGCCAAACCCACGTACGTCGACGGAGGCGTGGACGCCAACACCGCCGCAAACCACCGCCAGGCCATCACCGAGCTCGTCGCCCGGGACAAGAACCATCCGTCCGTGGTGATCTGGTCCATCGCCAACGAGCCCAACGGCTCCGAGGAAGGCGCCCGCGAGTACTTCCAGCCGCTGGCGGAACTGACCCGGGAGCTGGATCCCACCCGTCCCGTGGGCTACGTCAACGTCATGTTCGACACCCCCGAGAAGGAAGTGCTGGCCGACCTCTTCGACGTGCTCATGCTCAACCGCTACTACGGCTGGTACCTCCACAACGGTGACCTCGAAACCGCCGAACAGGTCCTCGAGAAGGAACTGCGGGAATGGGAAGCCAAGTACGGCAAGCCCATGATCATGACCGAGTACGGTCCGGACACCATGCCCGGCTTCCACTCCATCTACGAACAGCCGTGGAGCGAGGAATACCAGGCCGCGTTCCTCGCCATGTACCACCGCGTTTTCGACCGCGTGGACGCCATGGTGGGGGAGCAGGTGTGGAACTTCGCGGACTTCCAGACCTCCAACGGCATCATGCGCGTGGACGGCAACAAGAAGGGTGTGTTCACCCGGGACCGCCGGCCCAAGCCCGCTGCCTTTGCCCTCCGGCAGCGCTGGACGGCGCTCGCCGGCACCAAGAACGTCAGCAGCAAAACCCTCACGAACCCCTAACGCTTTCCACATTCTTGCGCCGACCCCGGGCCGGCATCGGGTAAAGGAGCCCACTCATGAAAAAGCTGAACAAGCTCAGCATCATCGGCTACGGAGCCGGCGACGCCGCCAACAACCTCGCTTTCACCACCGCCACCATGTTCCTGCTGGTGTACTACACGGACGTCGCCGGAATCTCCGCGGCAGCGGCCGGGACCCTGCTCCTGGCCGTGCGTGTCTTCGACGCCTTCGCCGACGTTTTTGCCGGCCGGTTCGTGGACCGCTCGTACAGCAAACGGTTCGGCAAATTCCGGCCGTTCATCATGTTCGGTTCCATCCCGCTCCTGCTGCTCAGCGTGGCCACGTTCTCGGTGCCGCAGATCGGTGAATCGGGCAGCCTGCTGTACGCCTACGTCACCTACGCCGCCCTCGGCCTGGCCTACAGCCTGGTCAACATCCCTTACGGATCGCTGGCTGGCGCCATGACGCAGGATCCGGGGGACCGGGCCAAGCTCGGCTCCGCCCGCATGATCGGCGCGCTGCTGGTGGGCTCGTCCCTGGGTATCTTCGTGGCACCGCTGATCAAGCCGGGGGCCGCCGATCTGCAGGCAACGTTCACCAACCTCACGCTGGTGTTCGTGGTGATCGGCGCCGGCCTGTACTTCTTCACCGCCCTGACCGCCAAGGAGCGGGTGCACCGCGCCGTTCCCAACGTCACCTTCAAGCAGAGCATGGACACGCTCAAAGGCAACAAGCCGCTCCTGATGCTATGCCTGAGCTCCTTCTTCTTCCTCACCGGCTACCTTGCCCTGACCTCGGTGCAGCTGTACTACCTGCGCGACGTCCTGGGCAGGCTGGACCTGTACCCGGTGCTCTCCATCATCCAGCTGGTTCTGACCTTCGCGCTGTCGGCCTTCATGCCCAGGTTGGTCCGGACCGTCGGCAAGAAGCGCGTCTACATCGTCTCGTCGCTGGTCTCGGCAGCGGGCGGCGCCATCGTCTTCTTCACGCCGGCCAGCCAGGTGTGGATCGGCTTCTCCGGCCTGGTCATCAGCGTGACAGGTGTCCTCGCGGTGAGCATCGTGGTGTGGGCCCTGGAGGCCGACACCGTGGAGTACGGCGAATGGAAGACCGGCGTCCGCACGGAGGGCATCACCTACGCGCTCTTCTCCTTCACCCGTAAGACCGGCCAGGCCGTAGGCGGCGCACTCGCCGCGTATGCGCTGGCCTTGGGCGGCTACAAGTCCGGCGCCGCCCAGGCCGCGGACGCCGTGTTCGGAATCCAGGTGGCGGCCGGTGCGCTGCCCGCCGTCATGACCCTGCTGGGGGTGCTGGTCATGGCCAAGTACACGCTCACGGACGCCATGCACGCCCGGATCCTGGCGGACATCACAGCCCGCCGTGAAAGCGGCGATGCCCCCAAATCGCCCGGTGCCGCCCAGCAGCTCGCAGCGCCCACCAACTGACCTCTGACCCAGTCCATCCGAAAGGACCTGTTGTGAAAATCATTGCCGCGGAAGTCTTCGTGACAAGCCCCTCCCGTAACTTCGTGACCCTGCGGATCACCACCGAGGACGGTGTGACCGGCATCGGTGACGCCACCCTGAACGGGCGCGAGCTCGCCGTGGCCGCGTACCTGAAGGAGCACGTGGCGCAGCTGCTGATCGGGAAGGACCCGCACCGGATCGAGGACACCTGGCAGTTCCTGTACCGGTCCTCGTACTGGCGCCGCGGCCCGGTAACCATGGCGGCGATCGCCGCTGTGGACATGGCGCTGTGGGACATCAAGGGCAAGCTGGCCGGCATGCCGGTCTACCAGCTGCTCGGCGGGGCGTCCCGCAACGGACTGCGCGCCTACGGGCACGCCTCCGGTTCGGATATCCCGTCCCTGTTCGATTCGGTCCGCGAGCACCTGGAACTGGGCTACAAGTCGGTGCGGATCCAGACCGCCGTGCCCGGGATCAAGGCCGTGTACGGGGTGGCCGCGCAGGCCCAGGCCTCGGGGGAGCGGTACGACTACGAACCCGCCGGCCGCGGCACGTTCCCGGTGGAGGAGGACTGGGACACCCGCGCCTACCTGCGCCACCTGCCCACCGTGTTCGAGGCCGTCCGGAACGAGTTCGGCCCGGAACTGCCTTTGCTGCACGACGGCCACCACCGCATGACGCCCATCCAGGCTGCCAAGCTGGGCAAAGCACTCGAACCCTATGACCTGTTCTGGCTCGAGGACTGCACCCCGGCGGAAAACCAGGAAGCACTCCGGCTGGTCCGCCAGCACACCACCACCCCGCTGGCCATCGGTGAAATCTTCAACACCGTGTACGACTACCAGACCATCATCAAGGAACAGCTGATCGACTACGTCCGCGCGGCATCCACCCACTTCGGCGGCATCAGCCCGCTGAAGAAGGTCATGGACTTCGCCGCGCAGTACCAGATCAAGTCCGGCTTCCACGGCCCCACCGACATCTCCCCGGTCGGGTTCGCCGCGCAGCTGCACGTGGGCCTGGCCATCCACAACTACGGCATCCAGGAATACATGCAGCACTCGGACAAGACCAACGAGGTCTTCGAACAGTCCATGACCTTCACCGACGGCTACCTGCACCCGGGCGACAAGCCCGGCATCGGCGTCGAATTCAACGAGGAAGCCGCGGCCGCGTACCCGTACCAGCAGGCCTACCTGCCTTACAACCGCCTCGTCGACGGAACGGTCCACGACTGGTGAGCGGGTTCGCCCCGGCCGGCGGCCTCCGCGTGATCGTCATGGGCGTGTCCGGCTGCGGCAAGACCACAATCGGCGACCTCCTGGCCCGCGAGCTGGGGGTCCGGTTCCTGGACGGCGACTCGCTGCACCCGGTTGAGAATGTCACCAAGATGGCCGCCGGCACGCCGCTGACCGACGGGGACCGCTGGCCCTGGCTCGCGATCGTGGGCCGGGAACTGGCGGCCGCCGGCCCGCACGGGCTGGTCCTCGCCTGCTCGGCGCTGCGGAGCAGTTACCGGGACGCGATCCGGGAGCAGGCGCCGGACACCGTGTTCCTGCACCTGCACGGCAGCAAAGAGGTTCTGACCGCGCGGACCGAGGGACGGACCGGCCACTTCATGCCGCCCGCCCTCCTCGACTCGCAGTTGGCCACCCTCGAACCGCTGACGGCAGAAGAGGCGGGCGTGGTGGTGGACATCGCCGCACCTGTGGGCACCGTTGTCGAACAGGCGATGTCCGGTCTCGCCCGGTTCGGGGTCCGCGCAGCGAGCTAATCACAAGGCGGCAGCAGGGAGCGGCGAAGAGGCTTAAGTGTCCGCTTGCGCTCTGTTCGCATGTGGGCGGGGAGGCGTACCGTATGGCTCATGGAGAGTACAGGGTGCGCGGTGGTGGGCGGCGGGCCAGCCGGCATGATGCTGGGCCTCTTGCTGGCGCGGGCCGGCGTCGAGGTCACCGTCCTCGAAAAGCATGGAGACTTCCTCCGGGATTTCCGCGGCGACACCGTCCATGCCTCCACCATCCGGCTCATCGACGAACTCGGCCTCGGCGCCGAGTTCCGTGAGCTGCCGCAAAGCCGGCTGCGGAACGTCGCCTTCCCGACGCCCGGCGGCGGCCTGGTCACGCTGGGCAATTTCGCCGCGCTCCGGCCGCCGTACAACTACATTGCCATGATGCCCCAGTGGGACTTCCTGAACTTCCTTGCCCGCGCAGCCGAGCAGGAGCCCACGTTCACGCTCCTGATGGAGCATACGGCGACGTCCCTGATGTCCGACGGCGGCCGGGTCACCGGTGTCCGGTACCTGACCAAGGACGGCACGGAAGGTGCGCTCCGCGCGGACCTGGTGGTGGCCACTGACGGCCGGCACTCGGTGCTGCGGCAGGCGGCCGGCCTGAGATCTAAGGAATACCCGGTGCCTTTCGACACGTGGTGGTTCAAGCTCCCGCGCGCTGAATCGGAACAGGGGGAGGTAGCCGGGATTGTTCCCGCCTTCGGTGACCGCGCCGGCGTAATCGCCTTGTTCCGGGACACCTACTACCAGATGGGCTACTTTGCCCAGAAAGGCTCCGGAGCCCATATTCAGAGCGAGGGAGTGGAGCGGTTCCGGGAACGCATCGCCACGCTCCGGCCTGACCTTGCCGACCGGGTCGGTTCCATCCGGTCCCTGGACGACCTGCACTGGCTGGATGTCCGGCTGGACCGCCTGCGGCGCTGGTACGTCGACGGGCTGCTGTGCATCGGCGACGCCGCGCATGCGATGTCCCCGGCCGGCGGCGTCGGCATCAACCTGGCCATCCAGGACGCCGTGGCGGCAGCGGCCCGGCTTGCCCCTGCGTTGCTCCGCGGGAACGTCACCGTGCAGGATCTGGCGGCGGTGCAGCGGCGGCGGCTGCTGCCGACCCTGATCATCCAGTCTGTCCAGCGCTTCATGCACCGGGGCGTCTTTGTCCCGCTCTTTACCGGCAAGAGGTCCGGGGCGCCGCCGGCGGCGATGTACCTCGCCCAGCATGTGCCCGTCCTGATGCGGCTGCTGCCCCGGATGATCGCGATCGGACCCCTGCCCGAGCACGCGCCCGCCTTTGCCCGGCGCGTGGGCGCGGGGCCCGGCAAGGCAGCCGGCACCGACTAAACTGGAGCCCATGACTGCCACCCCGGACTCGCTTTCCAACTCCGCCGCCCGTGCCCGACTTCTGGAACTGATCAAGGAGCTCGCGGTTGTCCGCGGCAAGGTCATTCTGTCCAGCGGGGCCGAAGCCGACTACTACATCGACCTGCGCCGCATCACCCTTCACCACGAGGCCTCCAAGCTGGTGGGCCAGGTCATGCTGTCCCTGATTGACGACGCCGGCATCGACTTTGAGTGCGCCGGCGGGCTGACCATGGGCGCCGACCCGGTGGGCACCGCCGTCATGCACGCCTCCTCTGAGGCCGGCCGGGCAATCGACGCGTTCGTCGTCCGCAAGGCCCAGAAGTCCTACGGCATGGGCCGCCAGGTGGAAGGTCCCTCGGTCGAGGGCCGCAAGGTCCTGGTGCTCGAGGACACGTCCACCACCGGCGGTTCGGCCCTGACCGCCGTCGAAGGCGTTCGCAACGCCGGCGGCAACGTCGTGGCTGTCGCCGTCATCGTGGACCGCGACACCGGCGCCAAGGAAAAGATCGAAGCCGAAGCCGGTGTGCCGTACCTGTATGCGTTCAGCAAGGACGAGCTCGGCCTGAGCTGAGCTCCGCCTACCCTGATCGGGGGGCGGTAGCGGATCCTGGAGCGGACGACGGCGGGAGGCCCCGCCGTCGTCCGCTTGCTTTTTGGGTCGCAAGGCGTTGGGTCTGGGCCCGGCCGCTTGTGCTGCCCCGCTGGAGTGTGCCTAGGGTAGTTCAGTGCCATATGAAGGGGCCGCTGGCCAGACGGGCCAGCAGACGGCGCCGGGCTCAGAGGCTGCCCGGCTGCTTCGGCGCGCCGCCGAGCTGAAACGCTTCTCCCGCCGCACCTTCCTCACCGGCACCGGCGCGTCCGCCGTCCTCGCCGCGGACATGCTATTCACGCGGCAGGTGCAGGAGGAGAGGCAGGTCCACAAGATCCTCGTGGTCGAGGATGACTTCGCGCAGAGCTACTTCCCCCACGCCAGCTGGATCCTGTTCCCTGGCTACAAGACCAGCTGGGAAGAGGCCCAGTGGATTCTCAACTCGCTCCGCGGCAGCCTCCGGCTGCGCGGCCAGCTCGCGGCGGCCGGGTACTCGAACCTTGGGCTGGACATTGACCAGCTGGTCATCGCCGTGATCGAGCATGTCCGGGCGCACAACCTCACCACGCTCTACTTCTACGGCCACAGCTTCGGCGGCATGGTGGCGACGCAGGTGGCCGCCCGGCTGCTGGAGCTGCACGGTGTCAAAGTCGAGCTGATCTTGCTCGACTGCAGCCCCTACAGCAAGTTCGATGTGCTGGACCAGAGCTGGTTCGACGGCGTGGTGTTCCTCTACGAAAGCGGGTTCCGGGTTCCCTCCGTGCTGCGCGGGGGCTACGAACTGGGGGAGCGGGTGGTCCACAAGGACGAGCGCACGTGGCGCCAGGTCCTCGACCAGACGCTGGAACAGCTGTCCCCGATCGCCCCTTCCAGCGTACTGATCCAGACGGAATCCGCCTACATCTACCACTTCGACGCCACGCGCTTCGCGGGCCAGATCGGGGATACCCGCATGGCCTACATCGGAAATCCCAGTGACCAGACCGTCAACTACCGGACGGCCCGCGATTCCTGGGCGCACACGTTCGCCGCCAACATGGTCTCGGCCGACCGGCAGACCACCGGGGCGCTGCCGGCACACGCGAGCCCGGGCTGGAACCCGTTCGTGTACCGGCCCATCATCGAGGACCTGGAGAACCAGATCTTCCCGCTGCCCGGAGGCGGCGGGAAGATGACCCCGTTCTAGATCTGGTTTTTGAGGTCCGCCACGGAGGTCAGCACCTGGTTGGGGCGGAACGGATAGGAGGCGATTTCGTCGCGCTGCGTGATGCCGCTGAGCACCAGCACGGTGTGCAGCCCGGCCTCCATGCCAGCGATGATGTCGGTGTCCATGCGGTCGCCGATCATCGCGGTGGTCTCCGAGTGCGCATCGATCTGGTTCATGGCGGAGCGGAACATCATGGGGTTCGGTTTGCCCACGATGTACGGTTCGCGGCCTGTGGCCTTGGTAATGAGAGCGGCGATGGCGCCCGTGGCGGGCATCGGGCCGTCCTTGGACGGGCCGGTGGCGTCCGGGTTGGTGGCGATGAAGCGCGCACCGGCCAGGATCAGCCGGATGGCCATGGTGATTGCCTCGAAGGAGTACGTCCGGGTTTCACCGAGCACCACGAAGTCGGGGTTCTGGTCCGTGAGGATGAAGCCGGCCTCGTGGAGCGCCGTCGTAAGCCCTGCCTCGCCGATGGTGTAGGCGCGGTTGCCGGAGTCCGAGCCCTGCACCTGGTCCTTCAGGAACTGCGCCGTGGCCAGGGCCGACGTCCAGATGTTCTCCTCCGGTATTTCCAGGCCGGAGGCCCGCAGCCGTGCGGCGAGGTCGCGCGGCGTGAAGATTGAGTTGTTGGTCAGCACCAGGAAGCGCTTTGAGGTGTCCACCCAGCGCTGGATCAGTTCGGCGGCGCCGGGAACGGCCTGGTTCTCGTGCACCAGGACGCCGTCCATGTCGGTGAGCCAGCACTCAATGTCCTGGCCACTGCGGTACACGGCCGCCGATGTCTTTACCTTGTCCGCTTCTGCCATGTCATTCCTTCGCCGAGAGGTTTGCGTTCGGAGCCCAGTCTAGTGTTGAGGGGTGACGCAAACGCCCGGGACACCCGAACCCCAACCAGACCAATCCCACCCGGAACAGAACGGGACGCCCGAACCAAAGCCGGAGGTCGGCGTCGGGCCCTGGGAGGGCGAATGGCCTGCGGGCGACCACTGGGATCCTGACCTCCTGACGGACGGCGACCGCCGCAACGTCGTGGACAAGTACCGGTACTGGAAGCACGAGGCGATCGTCGCGGACCTGGATGCCAAACGGCACGACTTCCACATCGCCATCGAGAACTGGCAGCACGACCTAAACATTGGGACCGTGGTGCGGACCGCCAACGCGTTCCTCGCCAAGGAAGTCCACATCATCGGACGACGCCGGTGGAACCGCCGCGGGGCGATGGTCACCGACCGCTACCAGCACGTCCGCCACCACCCCACCGTGGATGACTTCGTGGCCTGGGCGCAGGGGGAGGGACTGGCCATCATCGGGATCGACATCTTCCCCGATTCCGTGCCGCTGGAAACCTACGAGTTGCCGCAGAAGTGCGTGCTGGTGTTCGGGCAGGAAGGTCCGGGGCTGACTCAGGAGGTCCACGAGGCGGCGGAGGCCACGCTGTCCATCGAGCAGTTTGGCTCCACCCGATCCATCAACGCGGGCTCGGCTGCGGCTATCGCCATGCACGCCTGGGTTCGCCGGCACGTGTTCGGCCAGCACGTCTGACTGCGCCGAGACCCGCACCGAGGCCAAGGACTTGGTCAGGGTTTCGCGGGGCATCCGGATGCCCCTCGGCGCAGGCCGGCCTGCCGTCATGGCTTGAGCGGGACTGGCGCATCGTCGGCAAGGTCCGGGCAGCGTTGCAGCGCCGCGGCTGGCGCGAGATGACGCTTCACGGCAGCCTTTGCGTCCGAGACTGCCGTGAAGTGCCATCTCGGTGCCAGCTGCAAGTGTTACCGGCCCCGGGTGACGCGAACCACGGCCCCTGCCAAGAAATGGCTAGGATGGTTCCTAGCCGACGAGGTTCACTCCAGGGTCAACGAAACCCACAGACGAAATTCGATTTAGGAGTCAGCATGCCCATTGCAACCCCCGATATTTATGCCGACATGATCGACCGCGCCAAGAAGGGCGGCTTCGCGTTCCCGGCCGTCAACGTCACCTCTTCGCAGACGCTCAACGCGGCGCTGCGCGGTTTCGCCGAGGCCGAGTCTGACGGCATCGTGCAGGTGTCCACCGGTGGTGCGGCGTACTGGTCCGGTGCCTCCACCAAGGACATGGTTGCCGGGTCGCTGGGCTTCGCCGCGTTCGCCCGCGAGGTGGCCAAGAACTACAACGTGAACATTGCGCTGCACACGGACCACTGCCCGAAGGACAAGCTGGACGGTTTCGTCCTGCCGCTGCTGGCCGCTTCCGAGGCCGAGGTCAAGGCCGGACGCAACCCGCTGTTCAACTCGCACATGTGGGACGGCTCTGCCGAGACGCTGGAGGAGAACCTGCGCATCGCCCGTGAACTCCTCGAGCGCACAGCGGCCGCCAAGATGATCCTCGAAGTGGAGATCGGCACGGTCGGCGGCGAGGAGGACGGCGTCGAGAACGAGATCAACGAGAAGCTGTACACCACTGTGGATGACGCGCTGGCCACGATCGAGGCCCTCGGTGCCGGTGAGAACGGCCGCTACATCACGGCGCTGACGTTCGGCAACGTGCACGGTGTGTACAAGCCGGGCGGGGTGAAGCTGCGTCCGGAGATCCTGAAGGACATCCAGGCCCAGGTCGGTGCCAGGATCGGCAAGGAGAACCCGTTCGACCTCGTTTTCCATGGCGGTTCGGGTTCCTCGGACCAGGAGATCGCGGACGCGGTGTCCTACGGCACCATCAAGATGAACATCGACACGGACACCCAGTACGCGTACACGCGTCCCGTGGCGGACCACATGCTCCGCAACTACGACGGCGTCCTGAAGGTCGACGGCGAGGTGGGCAACAAGAAGCTGTACGATCCGCGCGTCTGGGGCGCCTCCGCCGAGGCCGGCCTCGCAGCCCGCGTCGTCGAAGCAACCCAGCAGCTCGGCTCCGCCGGCAAGACCTTCTAGCCATGTCGGACGAGTTCCGCAGGAACCTCATGGGTCCTGAGCCCACGCTCCTGCCTGCCGAGACCGAGGTCTACGCGCAGCTGGAGTCGGGACAGGAAGCCCTGGACCTCGTGGAAAAGCACCCCACGTCGTCGCTGTTGTGGGCCGTGCTGGCCGAGGAGGCGTGGGCGGAGGGCCGCACCATCGACTCGTATGCCTATGCGCGGGTCGGCTACCACCGTGGCCTGGACTCGCTCCGCCGCAACGGATGGCGGGGCGTCGGGCCCATCCCGTGGGAGCACGAGCCCAACCGCGGCTTCCTGCGGGCGCTCTACTCGCTGGGCCGCGCGTCCGCCGCCATCAACGAGGCAGAGGAGCCTGAGCGCATCGAGAAGTTCCTGAACGACTCGGACGCCGGGGCCAAGGCTGCCATCGAAGGCGAGAACCTCAACTGAATTAAATACGACGGCGGGCGGTCACCTTCTCCAAGGAAGGTGGCCGCCCGCCGCTGCTTGAGTTGGGCCCACCCGCCTGGCAAGCTCGGCAAGGGAACGTTCCGGGCGGTGGCCCAAGCCCAATCAGCGAGTGCCTGTCAGCTGGCCTTCTGCAGGCCGGTGCGGGCCATGGCGTCGGCATAGGCAACCTGCATCTCGTCCAGGTACTGCTTCTGCCGCTCGGGGCTTCCGGCGAAGGATCGGCCGCTCAGCGAACGGACCTTGTAGGTCTTGAGCCCCCGACGCCACAGCAGCGGGACTTCGGTCTTCAGGAGCAGCTGGGCAAGGCGGTTGGCTTCGGTGCCGTGGGCCACGATGACCGAGGCACGGGGGACCAGGGCCAGAAATTTCAGCAGCGGCTTGAGGCCGGCCTGGATCTGGTCGGGGGTGAACTTGCCGTTCGGCTCATCCGGCGTGTGCCACGGGTGCACGTTCCACGGCATGATGTACTCCGGCCGCAGGCCAAGCTTCCACTGGAGGCCCAGCATGCGGGTGGCGGCGTCGTCGTCGCCCGGCATGATGAAGCCGGTGGGCGACGCGGCGCCGATGTTGGAGAAGAGGCTGATGATGCGGCATTCATCGACGTCGTGCGCGGGATCGACGTACGGCACCTGGGTGCCCGGCTTGGCGCTCTGCAATGTATCGCAGAGCTCATTGACAGCGGCAACGTTGGGCTCGTAACGGCGCCTTAGAAGCTGTTCATGGAAGGATTCGGTAGCCAGAGCGGTCATATGGTGCTGTGTCTCCTGCAGGTGGGTCGCGCCGCCGCGCCGCAGTCCGGCACGCCGCAGGCATGCCGTGTGCGGCGTGGTGAAAAATGAGGTGTGGACCGGTACACTGACCGGTCCTTCCCAGTTTAGCAAGACGTCCGAACCGCAACGCCCCGCCCCCGCGCGCCGCCGTGGCGGACTCGCGCGGGGAGGGGCCTGCAGGG
Organism: Arthrobacter sp. 05T423; assembly: GCF_056396245.1. Lineage (NCBI taxonomy): Bacteria > Bacillati > Actinomycetota > Actinomycetes > Micrococcales > Micrococcaceae > Arthrobacter > Arthrobacter sp. 05T423. The sequence goes on along the minus strand of NZ_JBFTLC010000003.1, from coordinate 153,904 downwards.
CAGTAAATGAGGGCTAAATCACTTCCAGAGCCGTTTGGTGGCGATGCGTGCGCCTTCTCCAAGAGCCTCGAGTTTTGCGACGGCGATCTGTGGGTGGACTCGGCCGCCGAGGCCGCAGTCGGTGGAGGCGATCACGCTCTCGCGTCCCACGAGGTTGGCGAAGCGCTCGATCCGGTCTGCCACCAGTTCCGGGTGCTCCACGACGTTGGTGGCGTGCGAGACGACCCCCGGAATGATGACCCTGCCCTCGGGGAGCTTCGTGTCTTCCCAGACGCGCCATTCGTGCTCGTGCCGCACGTTGGCCGCCTCGAACGAGTAGCCGCCTGCGTTGATCTGCAGGACGGAGCTGATGATGTCGCCAAACGGAATGTCCGTGGTGTGGGGGCCGTGCCAGGATCCCCAGCAGACGTGCAGCCGGATCTGCTCCTCCGGAAGGTCGCGGAGGGCCCAGTTGGTGGCCTCGACCCGGAGCTGGATGAACTTGAGGTAGTCCTCGAGGCTGGGCTCCGGGTTGATCTGGTCCCAGCTCTCCGCCAGCGACGGGTCATCGAGCTGAACGGTCAGCCCGGCGTCGATGATGGCCTTGTATTCCTCCCGCATGGCGTCGGCGCAGGCGTAGACCAGTTCCTCTTCGGTCTTGTAATAGTCGTTGGCAACCCGTGCGCAGGAGCCTGGGGACAGCGACGCAACGAAACCCTCGGTGAGGCCGGCTGCCTGCATGCCGGTTTTGAGGTTGGCGATGTCCGAGGCCACGAGGTCCTGCCCGGTGTAGGTCAGCGGACCGGCGATCTTGGGCTGTGCAACGCTCTTGCGGTGGGCGAGGATCCCGGAGGAGGGGTCGCTGTAGGCGTCGTTGAACTTCTGCCTGTCCCGGCGGTCCGGGAAGGAGGTCAGGACGATCTTGCCCGGCGTGGAACGGTGCACCTCGGCATCGGCCCAGCGATCCACGTCGGTGGGCTCGAGGCCGCCGAGACGGGCGAACGAGTAGTTCCACCAGGCGCCGTAGTCGACGCTGCTGGACATCGCGTGCCCGTATTCGCCGTCGTTGGGGATGTCGATGCCCAGGTCCTTTTGGCGCTGGACGATGTCCACCACGGACGTTTCCAGAAGGTCCAGGAACTCCGGCGTGATTCCGTCGGCTTCCTTGGCTGCGTTGGCGGCGATGAGTTCCGGGGTGCGGGGCAGGGATCCGGCGTGGGTCACTCGGATGTGATCGGTATTCAGTGACAAGACAGGGTTCCTTTCCATCGGTCCTGGCAGTAGCACCTTTATGGACGGCAGGGGCGCGGGGCGCTGCCTTTCGTGGCAAGGTTGCTGCGGCGTCAGCGATCCAGGTCTCTCGGCCGCTCGGGATGGTTCACTCTCACTCAAGTCCGGGGTGCGAGGCAGAGGCAAATCGCGGGCGGAATGTGTCGCCGGAATCTGCCGCACGGGTGAAACACCAAAAGCCATACTTTTGACACCCATCCGCTAAACTTGGGTGGTAAGAGCCCCGGAACTCTTGCGTTCGTTCCCCGGTCAACGCCGCGGGTTCGGACGACGAATTCGGGGCATTCTCATGAACGGCGCCGACCTCCGGTTGAAGCACCTCGGTGATCAAGCCGGGCCAGGCCCGAACGAATGGGGGAGGATCCCATGCCAGCAATCGTGATCGTCGGAGCCCAGTGGGGCGACGAAGGAAAAGGTAAGGCCACCGACCTGCTTGGCGGCCGCGTCGACTACGTAGTGAAGCCGAACGGCGGCAACAACGCCGGGCACACCGTCGTCGTAGGCGGTGAGAAGTATGAGCTCAAGCTCCTTCCGGCCGGCATCCTCAGCCCCAACGCCGTCCCCATCATCGGCAACGGCTGTGTCGTCAACCTCGAGGCACTTTTCCAGGAGATCGACGGACTTGAGGCCCGCGGAGCGGACACCTCGAAGCTGCGCGTCTCCGCCAACGCCCACCTCGTGGCCCCGTACCACCAGGTGCTGGACAAGGTCACCGAACGCTTCCTCGGCAGCCGTGCCATCGGCACCACCGGCCGCGGCATCGGACCCACCTACATGGACAAGGTTGCCCGCCTGGGAATCCGTGTCCAGGACGTTTTCGACGAGTCAATTTTGCGCCAGAAGGTCGAAGGCTCGCTGCGCCAGAAGAACGAGCTGCTGGTCAAGATCTACAACCGCCGCAGCATCGAGGTGGATGAAGTGGTCAACTACTTCCTCTCCTTCGCCGAGCGCCTGCGCCCGCTGGTCATCGACAGCACCCTGGTGCTGAACTCGGCACTGGACGAGGGCAAGGTGGTGCTCATGGAGGGCGGCCAGGCCACCTTCCTCGACGTGGACCACGGCACCTACCCGTTCGTCACCTCGTCGAACCCGACAGCGGGCGGCGCCTCCGTGGGTTCGGGCATCGGCCCCACCCGCATCTCGCGGTCCATCGGCATCATCAAGGCGTACACCACCCGCGTCGGCGCCGGCCCGTTCCCCACGGAGCTCTTCGACGAGATGGGCATGTACCTGCAGAAGACCGGCGGCGAGTTCGGCGTCAACACCGGACGCCCGCGCCGCTGCGGCTGGTACGACGCCGTCCTGGCCCGCCACGCCTCGCGCGTGAACGGCTTCACCGACTACTTCGTCACCAAGCTGGACGTTCTCACCGGCATCGAACAGATCCCGGTGTGCGTGGCCTATGACGTCGACGGCGTCCGCCACGACGAAATGCCCATGACCCAGACGGAGTTCCACCACGCCAAGCCGATCTTCGAGTATTTCGAAGGCTGGACCGAGGACATCACCGGTGCCCGCACTCTGGCTGACCTTCCGGAGAACGCCCGGAACTACGTGCTGGCCCTCGAGAAGCTGTCCGGCACGCGCTTCTCCGCGATTGGCGTCGGCCCGGACCGCGACCAGACCATCGTGGTCAACGACCTGATCAACGACTGACGCCGGAAGCTCCGGCAACTAGAAACTCAACAAGCAGTTCCCGACGGCGGCGGATCACCTCACGGTGGCCCGCCGCCGTCGTCGTTGTTCCGTTCTTTTTTGGGGGTGATCACGCCCGTCCGAAAAAAGTTTCCGGGACCGCGTAACCTGCCGGGCCGCCGCTGCGATTACGTATATGTAAGCGCCGGGCAGGAGGTTGTCCCCCATCGGCCTCGGGCCCGGCCTTCAATCAACCAAAGGATTTTTTTCTGATGAAGAGTGTTAGCAAGACCACCAAGATTGCTGTCGGCGCCGCCATCCTCGCTGTTGGAGGTTTCTCCAGCATCGGACTGGCCAACGCTGCCCAGGTATCCAGCTCGCAGCATGCAGCGGTGTCCCCCGCTACGCCCGCCACGCCGGCCGTTCCTGCCACCCCCGAGGTTCCGGCAGTACCCGCCGTCCCGGCCACGCCGGCCACCCCGACGGTTCCGGCCGTCCCGGCCGCCAAGGCCAAGGCTGCCGGCGAAGCTGCGGACGCAGCCGACGCCGCAGTGGAAGCTGACAAGAACAACGCCGCCGCCACCGCCAACGTCTCCGCGGGGGACAAGGCTGCAGGCGTCAACGTGAACGCTGCAATCCCCGCCACCCCCGCTGTTCCCGGCGGCGCCGGCGTTCCGGCCACGCCGGCCGTTCCTGCCACCCCGGCTGTGCCGAACGTTGCGGACCACGTCGCCAAGCCGGCCGTGCCGTCCGTCGCTGCAGACGCTGACGTCAAGGCTGACGCTGCTGCCGACCTGCCCGCCGGCAAGTAATACACAGCACGCGAAACAGGTCGTCCCCCGAATAGGGGCCTGAGGTGTGCGGCGGCTAGGCTTACTACCGCCGCACACCTGCAGTAAAGGGAAGGACAGCTCCTTGGCAGCTCAGCTGACCGATGACGAATTGTCAGCAGCCCTTTCTGGCGACCCCTCCGGCTTCAGCGCCGTCTACAGCGTCATTTCCCCCGCCGTCCTGGGCTACTTCCGGGCCCGCGGCGTGGATGACGCCGAAGCCCTCACCCAGGACGTCTTCGTCGATGTCCTCCCCAAGCTCAGCAACGTCAGGGGCGGCCACTCAGGCCTGCGGACATTCATCTTCTCCGTGGCCCACGCCCGGCTCGTGGACTACCGCCGCCGGTCCGCAAGAACGCCGCAGCTCACCGAATTCGATCCGCTCCAAGATGACCGGCTGTCGAATTCCGCCGAGGACGAGGTCCTTGGTTCCCTCGGTGGAGTAACTTCTGCACTGTCCATGCTCAACGATGACCAGCGGGAAGTGCTGGTCCTGCGGATCGTCGCGGACCTTTCGGTGGAACAGGTGGCCGGCATCATGGACAAGACCCCCGGGGCCATCAAACAGCTTCAGCGCCGCGGACTCATAGCCCTCCGCGAACTCGTCAAGGAAAAGGACCACGCAGCATCATGAGTGTCACGCCGGCAGGCCGCGAAGAAGGAGCGATCCAGGCGATCCTCCTGGATTCCGGGCTCGAAGACGACGCCGATCTCCGCAGGTCCCTCGAAGAACTGCGCGGGTTCGCCCAGGACTCCGCACCCGAACCGCGCGCAGATGTCGCCGCACTACTCACTGGCGGGGCATCCTCGGAGGGCATATCAGCCCACGACGCAACCGTTCCAGGCCCCTCCATGCGGCGCGCATCCAACGTTGCCAGCCTGGAACTGCACCGCCGCAACCGGCAGCGGCGGATGGGCATCGTGGTGGGCGCCGCAGTGGTCGGTGCCATGGGGCTTGGGGCCGGCGCCGTCGCGGCCTCCAGCGAGGACTTCCGCAATAGCGTGGGCCATGCGGTCGTGCAGATCTTTCAGCCTGCCAGCGAGACTACGGCGCCAACGCCAGTGCCCACATCGCCAGCCGATATTCCGGCGGATCCGGCGCCAACTGTTGCTGCACCCAAACCATCGGTCACGGGAACGACTGTTTCGCCGTCGGCACCTGCGACGCCGGCCCCAGCGGGTCCGACGTCCTCAAATACTTCGTCAAACCCATCGGGAGCGAGCGGTTCCGCAGCTTCCCACGGAGCGGCGAAGAGCCAGACACCGACGCCCGGCCGCCCCAGCCAGCTGCCCACAGTCCCCGGAACGGGCGCCGCTCCCAAACTTCCGGCCAAGCCTCTGCCGGCAGTGCCCACACTGCCGGCCGCCGTACCGACCGTCCCGGCCAAGCCGGTCCCCGGCACACCCTAGAGGTAGCAGCCGAGTTTTTGTGCATTTGTTGGCCCCAAACGGCCGCTGAAGTCGCGGTACGTGGACAAAAACTCCCTGCGGACCCGGCCGCTTAGACGGGCCGTACGTGCGGCAAAGAAGTTTTTGAAAAAGTTTCGGACTCGGCGTAACCCTTTGGGGCGCCCCGTCGATTACCCAAGTGAGAGTGCCGGGCCGGAAGTTGTCCCCCATCAAATTCCAGCCCGGCATTTTTATGCCCTCTCCCGCCCGCATCCGATTATTCGGAAATGCTGCGAAATCACCGCAGGCGTAGAGTTGGGCCATGGCTCAAGAAAACGATCCGGCGGACATTGACCGACTCATGCGAACGAAGGGCACCTGGGCAATTGTCGGCCTGACGCGGAATGAATGGCGCTCGGCGTATGACGTCTCGCTGTATGTCCGTGACCGCATGGGCATGGAGATCATCCCGGTCAACCTGCCGGGCGACGACGTGCACGGGGAGAAGGGGTACCGGTCCCTCACCGAGATTCCGGCGGCGAAGCATCCGATCGACGTTGTGGACTGTTTCGTCAATTCGCAGAAGGTCGGGGCAGTCGTCGACGAGGCCATCGCAGTCGGCGCCAAGGCAGTGTGGCTGCAGCTTGGTGTGTTCGACGACGCAGCCGTTGAGCGCGCGAAGGCCGCCGGGCTGGACGTCGTCGTGAATTCCTGCCCGGCCCGCGAAGGGTGGCGCGTGGGCATTTAGCCCGGCAGACTTGGGTGAAGGCGCGTGTTAGGGCTTCATCAGCCCAGGATAGTGTCGCTCGGTGACATCAGGGTGGGCGCGCATCCGGCCCTTGAGCATGTTCAGGCCGAACGAGGCAAGCATCGGGTTGGACGGGTCGTCTGAAATGCCGCGCGCCTGCGCCTTGAGTTCTGCCGGGAGGGGTACCGGATCGATCACGGCATCAAGCCGGGGTGACCAGAAGAACGGCACGGAGTAACGGTCCACCCCCGGCGGCGGAGCCTTGACCCGGTGGATGGTGGCGGCCAGATAGCCCTCGGTGGCCACTTCAAGCATTTCGCCCAGGTTCACCACCAGCGCCTCAGGCGTGGGTTGCACGGGGACCCACGCGCTGGCGCCCGGCGGCAGCACCTCAAGCCCGCCCACCTCATCCTGGAGCAGGAGCGTCACAAATCCGTAGTCCGCGTGTGAGCCGACTCCTTGGTCCCCGGCCGCTTCCACAACCCCGCCGACGTAATGGACCAGCTTGCCCATCCAGGCCGGGGCGTCCCTGAAAGGTTCGTCGAAGTGGTCCTCCGGCAGCCCGAGGGACACGGCGATGGCCCGCATCAGCTCGGCCCCCACCCCGGACATGAGCTCGGCCCAGGCCATCGCCGCCTGCTTCAGCTCCGGCATTGACTCATCAGGCCACACGTTGTTCCCCTGGAGAAGCCAGTACGGCTGCTCGGACGGATAGTCCTTTACGGGCTCCCGGTTGGGGGAAAAGTCGATCTGCTCGCGAGCATCCGCCCTTCCCTGGGTGACCTCCGTGCCCATCCGGGTGTAGCCGCGGAAATGCGGGGACAGACGGTTGTCGAGCTTCATGCGTTCTTCGAGGGGCAGATCGAAAAAACGCTTGATGGTCGCCAGCAGCTCCTCGGCCTGGCCGGGGGCACCGCCATAGCCGATGACCTGGAAGAACCCGACCCGGTGCGTGGCATCGCGGAGTTGCTCAATGAATTCCGGACTGAACGAACCGTCGGACCGGCGGGCGGAGCCGAGATCCAGTACAGGTATGGTCTCCTGGACAGCTGCCATGTTCGCAGACTAGCACCGCCCCGAAAGGGTTTGTAGGCTCGCTGCATGGATCCATCCGAACTGAGAACAATCTGCCTGTCTTTTCCGGGCGCCTTCGAGGATTTCCCGTTCGGCCCCGAAACGTCGGTCTTCAAGGTCAGGGCGGCGGTGTCCGGCGGGACGCGGCAGGAGGCCAAGATGTTCGCCGCATCCGCCATGGATCCGGACGACTGGTCGGTGAGCCTAAAGTGTGAGCCTGCCCTGGCAGAACAGCTCCGGGCCGTTCATCCGGAAATCACCGGGGCTTGGCACATGAACAAGACGCACTGGAACGGCGTCCGGTTGGATGGGGCCCTCCCGGACGACATGGTCCGGGACATGGTGGAGGACTCTTACGACCTCGTGGTCGCCTCGCTGAGCCGGAACCAGCGGGAGCAGCTTGGCTGGGCCAGACAGGTGGGACATGACTGAAAAGCGGCTGGCCCGTGGTTCCCTCAACTATGCGCAGATCGGCGCCACCGAGCACGGCGGGTCACCGGCAGGCTACCGCCGCGTGGCATCCCGCACCTTTCTCGGAGAAGGGGCCGGCGTCTACCGCCGCGTTGCCGCCGGGATTCTGGCCTGGGAGCTGCAGCGGAGATCTGGCCTTCGGGTCCGGACCGAGTCCGACGTCGTCGTTCCCGGCGCGCGCGTGGTGAGCGGCTTCGGCATCGGGCCCTTCCGCCTCAACGCCCCCTGTGAGGTGGTGTGGGTGCACCGTCCCGTGCCGGGCGGCGGACCGCAGTCCGCCGGCTTCGGTTACGGCTCCCTGCCGGGCCATCCCGTGCGGGGCGAGGAGTCGTTCGAGGTGGAGATCGACGCCCTGGGCCGGGTCTACCTCGGCGTTACGTCGTTCAGCCGGCCGTCCAACTGGTTCTACGCGGCGGGCGGCGCGCTGGCCCGCCGAGCGCAGCGCCTCATGACTTCCCGATACATTGAAGGTGCACGCCAACTCGCCGCAGGTGAAAGCTGATCAGGAGAGGTACATGCTGGACCAAAAGAGCCTTGACCTATTGTGGAACTTCGAGGATCCGAAGCTGTCCGAGCAGCGTTTTCGGGATGCGCTGGCTGACCCCCGGTACGACGCCGACGAGCGGGCCGAGCTTTCCACGCAGCTGGGGCGGGCCATCGGCCTCCAGGGCCGCTACGAAGAGGCCGATGCCCTGCTCGACTCGATTGACGGGGACGAGCCGACGGTTGGTGTCCGCGTTCTGCTGGAGCGGGGGCGGGTCCTGAACTCGAGCGGGCACGCGGCCATGGCGGTGCCACTGTTCGAGCAGGCGGCCGAGCTCAGTGACCATCTTGGCGAGGAGTTCCTGGCCGTGGACGCGCTGCACATGCTGGCTATCGCAGACTCTGCCCACGCGGAGCTCTGGACCCGGAGCGCGCTGGAGTACGCCTCCACTGTCCGCGATGAGCGCACCAAACGCTGGATGGTGGCGCTGCACAACAACCTGGGCTGGACGCTGCACGGCGCGGGCCGGCTCACCGAGGCACTCGTGGAGTTCCAGCTCGCCGAGCAATGGGCGGAACGGGTCGGGACCTCGGCCCAGCAGAAGTACGCCCGCGAGGCCATCGAGGAGTGCGAGCAGGCGCTGTCCGCCCACTGACTGCGCGCCCCCGGTGTCCGGCTCGATTGGGCTCTAAACCACCCACCAACGGAAGGAATCCCGTGATATTTATTGTCGTCAAGTTCAAGGTCAAGCCGGACTGGTCCGACAAGTGGCTCGGCCTCGTTGCCGGCTTCACCGAGGCCACCCGTCAGGAGCCCGGCAACCTGTGGTTCGACTGGTCCCGCAGCGTGGACGACTCCAACGAGTTCGTCCTCGTCGAAGCGTTCAAGGACGATGCCGCCGGCGACCACGTCGACAGCGCCCACTTCAAGAAGGCCATGGCAGACATGCCGCAGGCCCTCGCTGAGACCCCGCGGATCATCAGCCGCCAGCTCGACGGCGAAGGCTGGGACTCGATGGGAGAACTCACCATCTGAGCCCCAGTCGATAGCATTACGGCATGTGGATCGGCTGGATTGAGTTCGACATCCTCCTCGGCGACGTGCACAGCCTCAAAGAGAAGCGCTCAGTCGTGCGGCCGCTGCTGGCCGAGGTCAAACGGCGCTATGACGTCTCCGTGGCCGAGGTGGGGGACCACGAACAGTACCGCCGGACGAGGATCGGCGCCGGGCTTGTCGCCGCGGACCGGGCGCACCTCGTGGAGGTGCTCACCGCCGTCGAACGCTTCGTGGCCTTCCGCCCCGAACTGGAACTGCTGAGCGCCCGGCAGCGTGAGCTCCACAGCGAGGATTAAACCAACGCGGGGTCACTTCGCGCCCAATCCCGGGGGATTATTGGGCGGGAAGTGAGCCCGCGTTGGTAGTTCCTGGCCCTGTTAGCCGAAGTACTTCGGCAGGGTGGCCTGGTGGGCTTCGCGGAGTGAGTCCAGCGACAAGGTGTCCACGCCGTTGATCTCCAGCTGTCCGCTGGCTGCGTCCACCACGCCGATGCGCAGGTGCTCGAAGCCGCGGGCGGTGCACATATCCTTGAAGCGGACCTCCTCGGAGCGGGGAACGCTGACGACGGCGCGGCCCTGCGTCTCGGAGAACAGCGCAGTGAACAGGTCAACGCCGTCCCGGTCCAGGACGTCCTGCAGCGCGATCCGGGCGCCAACGCCGTAGCGCAGCGACGCCTCCACGAGGGCCGCGGCAAGGCCTCCCTCGGAGAGGTCGTGGGCAGAGTCCACCATGCCGTCGCGGGACGCGTTGATCAGGATCTCGCCCAGCGCGCGTTCGGCCTCGAGGTCAACCTTGGGAGGCAGTCCGCCGAGGTGGCCGCGCAGGTTGGACCATTCCGAACCGTCCAGCTCAGCTGCCGTGGTGCCCAGCAGGTAGATGGCCGCGCCGTCTTCCCGCCAGCCCGACGGCGTGCGGCGGGCGACGTCGTCGAGCTTGCCCAGCACTGCCACCACCGGAGAGGGGTGGATCGGCGTGGTGCCGGTCTGGTTGTACAGCGAGACGTTGCCGCCAGTGACCGGGATGCCCAGCACCATGCAGGCATCGGAGAGCCCGCGGATAGCTTCGGCCAGCTGCCACATGACGTCCGGGTCCTCGGGGGAACCGAAGTTCAGGCAGTCGCTGACAGCCATCGGCACGGCGCCGGAGGTGGCCACGTTGCGGTAGGCCTCGGCCAGCGCAAGCTGGGCGCCGTGGTACGGGTCCAGGTAGGTGTAGCGGCCGTTGGCGTCGGTGGCCAGGGCCACACCCAGACCGGATTCCTCGTCCACGCGGACCACGCCGGCGTCGTCCGGGAACGCCATGGCGGTGTTGCCGCCGACGTACCGGTCGTACTGGTTGGTGATCCAGGACTTGTCGCACATGTTCGGCGAGGCAACGAGTTCGGTGACGGCCTTGGCCAGTTCCGCCGGGGCGGCGGGGCGGCCGGCGTCCTGCACGGAACCGGTGAATTTGTCGGCCTGGACGCCGTCCTGCCACTCCGGGCGGGCAAACGGGCGGTCGTAGACCGGACCGTCGTGCGCCACGGTGCGCGGGTCGACGTCGACAATGACTTCGCCTTCCCACGTGATGATCAGGCGGCCGCTGTCGGTCACCTCACCCAGCCAGGCGTACTCCACGGCCCACTTGCCCATGACGGCTTCGAACGCGTCGACGTTCTCCGGCGTCACCACGGCCATCATGCGTTCTTGGGACTCGGACATCAGGATCTCGCCCGGGGTCAGGGTGGGGTCGCGGAGCAGGACAGAGGTCAGCTCGACGTTCATGCCGCCGTCGCCGTTGGAAGCGAGCTCGGACGTGGCGCAGGAGATGCCTGCGGCGCCGAGGTCCTGGATGCCCTCAACGAGCGAGCCCTTGAACAGTTCAAGGCAGCACTCGATCAGGACCTTTTCGGCGAACGGGTCGCCCACCTGGACGGCGGGCCGCTTGGAGGGCTTGGTGTCGTCGAAGGACTCGGAGGCGAGCACGGAGGCGCCGCCGATGCCGTCGCCGCCGGTGCGTGCACCGAACAGCACCACCTTGTTGCCCTTGCCGGAGGCGTTGGCGAGGCGGATGTCCTCGTGGCGCATGACGCCCACAGCCAGGGCGTTAACCAGCGGGTTGCCCTGATACACGGAGTCGAAGACCATCTCGCCGCCGATGTTCGGCAGGCCCAGCGAGTTGCCGTAGCCGCCAATGCCCGCGACCGCGCCGTGCATGACGCGGGCGGTGTCCGGGTGGTCGATGGCGCCGAAACGCAGCGGATCCATCACGGCGACCGGGCGGGCGCCCATGGAGATGATGTCGCGGACGATGCCGCCGATGCCGGTGGCGGCGCCCTGGTACGGCTCAACGAACGACGGCGAGTTGTGGGACTCAATCTTGAAGGTCACGGCCCAGCCGTCGCCCAGGTTGGTGACGCCGGCGTTTTCGCCGATGCCCACCAGCATGTCCTTCTTCATTTCGTCGGTCACCTTCTCGCCGAACTGGCGCAGGTGGTTCTTCGAGGACTTGTAGGAGCAGTGCTCGCTCCACATCACGGAGTACATGGCGAGTTCCGCGCCGGTCGGGCGGCGGCCCAGGACCTTGACGATCTCGTCGAACTCGTTGCGCTTCAGGCCCAGCTCGGCCCAGGGAAGCTCGGTGTCCGGCGTCTTGGCCGCGTTCTCGACGGTGTCGATGTTGAACTTCTTGGTCTCGGTGATCGAGCTTGAAGAGATCTCGGTCATTAGTTCGCTCCCACAATCTTGTTCAGTACCGAGGTGAAGAGACCGAGTCCCTCGGTGTCGGACCCGCCGATACCGTCCAGCGATTCGGGACCGAAGCCCACTTCCACGGCGTGCTCCGGGTGCGGCATGAGGCCCACCACGTTGCCGGCGGCGTTCGAGATGCCTGCAATGTCGCGGCGCGAGCCGTTCGGGTTGAAGCCCACATAGCGGAACACCACGCGGCCCTCGGCCTCGAGGGCGTCCAGGGTCTTCTCGTCCGCGATGTACTGGCCGTCCTGGTTCTTCAACGGCACCGTGATCTCCTGGCCCGCGGCGTAGTCCGCGGTCCAGTAGGTGCTGTTGTTCTCCACCCGCAGCACCTGGTCGCGGCAGATGAACTTCAGGTGGTCGTTCTTGATCATGGAACCGGGCAGCAGGTGCGACTCGGTCAGCAGCTGGAAGCCGTTGCAGATGCCGAGCACCGGCAGCTTGGCGTCCGAGTTGGCGGCGTCGATGATCTTGGACATCAGCGGGGCGAAGCGTGCGATCGCGCCGGCGCGCAGGTAATCGCCGTAGGAGAATCCGCCCGGGAGAATGACGGCGTCGACGTCGCCCAGTTCGGAGTCGCCGTGCCAGAGCTCCACGGGCGTGCCGCCCGCGAGCCGGACAGCACGGGATGCGTCGCGGTCATCCAGGGTTCCGGGGAAAGTGACGACGCCGATCTTTGCACCTGCGAGGCGCGGCTCGGCGGCGACGGCGACTGCCTCGCCGATCAGGGGAAGTTCAGTCATCTCAGGCCTCGACGACCTCGACGTTCACGACGTCCTCGATCACGGGGTTGGACAGCAGGGTCTCGGCGGCATCGCGGGCCTGGGCCAGGATGTCCTCGGTCACCTCGCCGTCAACGGTCAGTTCGAAACGCTTGCCCTGGCGTACAGAGCTAAAGCTGGTGAAGCCCAGGCGGGGGAGTGCTCCCACGATGGCCTTCCCCTGCGGGTCCAGAATCTCGGGCTTGGGCATGACGTCGACAACGATCCGGGGCATCCGGTAACTCCTGTGCGTGTGCATTGGGTAAGGGCGCAGCGGAGTGGTGCCGTCTCACGCCGTTCCTGAAGGTGCCTGGCTGGTTCAAATGGCACGGCATTCAAATGCATGACATTTAAATCGGCACGGCATTCTTTTGGCACGGTATGGACGGGCGCTCCGCGAGCTTGCATGCCTATTCTACCGGCCGCAGCGCCCCACTCCGTATTCGGTGCGGCGGACGCCGGAGTGGGGGAAGGACGACGCCGGCTCTGGCCCGCCGCGGGCAGGCTCAGTAGGATTGCGGAATGGCTGAGAAACCGAAATCCGTCCTGTTGCCGGTGATGGCCGTTGCCGTATTTGCAGGCCTCGGGAGGATGGTGTTCCAGAAGATCAAGGCCGACCGTGCGGCCCGCCAGAACGCTCTTGGGCAGGAAGGTGTCGGCCACGGCCGCGTTGGCCGGGGCACTGTTGGCCGGGGCACTGCCGGGCGGGACCGGGTGGCCGGACCCGTGGACGAGAAGACTCGCCAGTGGATCAGCGAGGTGGTCCGCACGCCGCGGCAGTAGGCCGCCCGCGACCGGTCAGATACTTTCACTTGCCAGCGGCGGGTGCCCTTCCGGGCGCCCGCCGCTGTTTGTGATGGCGCTGTCGAACGGAATGACAAAAAAGTAAATTCCCGGTTTGTGCGCTATGTCATATGCGGCTCTCAGTAGGTACTGTGGGGATCGGTCGACGATTGCTGGGATCGACAGGACCTGTCATCTTCACGTGTCGTTGCCGCCTGCGCCCGGCAATGTAGCCGGGGCTGTTCCTTATGAAAGGTTCAAACCACTCGTGAAATCAGCAGGAAAAAGCTTCTTCCGAAGCCGGGGGGCCCGGAAAGCGGCGGCACTGGTTGTCGGCTTGCCTTTGCTCCTATCGTCAGCCGGCGCGCTGCCGGCAGCCGCGGCGCCGTCGCAGCTGGCGGCCCCCGCCGCACAGCAGAAGAAAGTCCAGCCCAATGAGTACTCGGCCGGCCGTTACATAGTGGTCCTGTCGGAAAAGCCGGCGGCCACTTACGAGGGCGGCACGCCGGGCCTGCAGGCCACAAAGCCGCGGTCGGGCCGCAAACTCGACGGGAACCGGGCAGAGGTGCGCAAGTACCAGGCCCACCTGGAGGCGAAGCAGTCCGCGCTGGCCGAGCAGGAAAACGTGCAGATCAGGCGTAAATACACGGCCGCGCTCAACGGATTCAGTGCCACGCTGACCGCCGACCAGGCCGTGAACCTGGCGAAAAACCCCGGGGTCCTCGCGGTGGCACCCGACACCCAGCAAGCCCCCGACTACTCCACCACGGACTTCCTCAAGCTCAGCGGCGCCAAGGGCACGTGGAATAAGCAGTTCGGCGGCAAGGCGGGCGCCGGCAAGGGCGTCGTAGTGGGCGTCATCGACTCCGGCTACACGCCAGGCAGCCAGTTCTTCGCCGGCAAAGCGGTTGCACCGCTCAAAGGCAACCCGCAGGTAGGGGTTCCCTACCGCACCGGCGGGGGCAAGATCGCGATGCTGAAGGCAGACGGCACCACCTTTGAGGGCGAGTGCCAGAAGGGCGAAAAGTTCAACGGACAGGCCTGCAACTCCAAGGTCCTGAGTGCCAGGTACTTCTCCGACGCCTTCGAGGATTCCGTGTCCAAGCAGGACCGGGCGCCCGAAGAGCTGATTTCGCCGGTGGATGTGGGAAGCCACGGAACCCACACGGCAAGCACCGCCGCCGGCAACGCCGACGTGGAAAGCTTCGTCGACGGCCGCAGCTTCGGCCTGACCGGGGGCATCGCGCCGGCCGCCAAGCTTTCCATCTACAAGATCTGCTGGGAGGACAACGATCCCAACACCGGCGGCTGCTACACCTCGTCCGCCGTCGACGCCATCAACCAGGCCGTGCTTGATGGAGTGGACGTCCTGAATTATTCGATCTCGGGCACCACCTCCACCACCACGGACCCGGTGTCCATGGCGTTCCTCTCCGCCGCCTCAGCCGGCATCTTCGTGGCCACCTCTGCGGGCAACTCGGGACCCGAAGCCAGCACCGTGAATCACGGCGAGCCGTGGGTCACCACCGTGGCGGCCAGCAGCTTCTCCCAGGAACTGCAGGGCACCGTGGAGTTCTCCGACGGGAGCAAGTTCCGCGGCGCCAGCATCATGAACCGTGAGGTTGCCGGCGCAGGCGTTGTGCTCGCCGCCAACGCAGCATCCGCACAGGCCGCCGACCCTGCCCTCTGCGCCCCCGGCTCACTCGATCCCGCCAAGATCGCCGGCAAGGTGGTGGTCTGCGACCGCGGCGTCTACGACCGGGTCGCCAAGAGCGCCGAGGTTGCGCGTGGCGGCGGGGCCGGCATGATCCTCGTCAACCTGACGCCATCATCGCTCGACGCCGACAAGCACTCCGTCCCCACCGTGCACGTGAATCCTCCCGCCACGGAGGCCATCAAAGCGAAGGTGACGGCGAACCCGGCCATCAAGGTTTCCCTGGTCAACAAGGACACCACGGGACTGCCCGCCGAGGCACAGCCGCAGATCGCCGGGTTCTCCTCCCGTGGACCCCTCCTCGCTACGGACTCCGACCTTTTGAAGCCTGACGTCGCCGCGCCGGGAGTCGCAGTCCTGGCCGGCGTCTCGCCGATCGGCGCTGGGGGCGACGAGTTCGGATTCATGTCCGGCACATCCATGGCCTCACCCCACGTGGCCGGCTTCGGTGCCCTTATCCTGGGCAAGAACCCGCAATGGTCCCCTGCCGCGGTGAAGTCCGCCATGATGACCACCGCCAGCGACATCAAGCTCGCGGACGGCAGCAAGAACACGGACGTCCTCGCCACCGGCGCGGGGCAGGTCGATCCCGCCCGAGTCCTGGATCCGGGGCTGGTGTACGACGCCACCGCCGACGACTACCTGCGGTTCATCCAGGGAACCGGCATGGACCTGGGCATCAAGGACCTTGGCAGCACGCGGCCCCGGGACATGAACGTTCCATCCTTCTCGCTCGGAAACCTGGCCGGCAGGATCGAGGTCATCCGCACGGTGACAGCGCTCACGCCAGGCGTGTACAGCGCCAAGGCCAGCGTGCCGGGGGTGAAGGTCACCGTGACGCCGTCTATCCTGTCCTTCAACGCGGCCGGTGAGAAGCGGACGTTCAAGGTGGCCTTCGAAAACCAAAGCGCCAAACTGGCTGAGTTCGCCACGGGTTCGCTCACGTGGCAAGGGGCCAAGAAGACTGTGACATCACCGATTGCGGTCCGGCCGCAGTCTGTGGTCGCTCCCAAGAACATCGCGTTTACCACCCAGGGGGCGGACGGTACCGGGAACATCAGCATCGTCTCGGGCTCGAACTCGCCCACGAACGTGACGCTCGACGGGCTGTCGAAGGCAGACTCCTCGGCCATCGAGCTGGTTCCCGGGCCCTTCCGGTACGAGGCGGACGCCTCGAACTTCGTCAAGACTGTTGAAGTGCCGGCCGGAGCCCCCTTGGCCAAGTTGTCCGTGATTTCGGCGGATGAGAACGCTGACTTCGACATGGTGGTCATTGCCCCGGACGGGCAGGCCATTGTGGTCGCCACTTCCTCGGCGAGCGAGTCTGTTTCGATTCCCAACCCTGCTGCCGGTACTTACCAGATGTTCGTGAATCTCTACGACAGTCCCAACCAACAGGCAACCAAGGCATCGGTGGATGCTGCGGTCCTGGGGGCGAATGAGGGCAACGCCACCGTGACTCCTGATCCCGTCCGCCTCACGAATGGGACCACCGGCAAGCTCGCCCTCACCTGGAAGAACCTGGCGCCCGGCTCGTACATTGGACGGATCACCTTCGACGGGGCCAGTTCCCCGACGTTCGTGAACGTCGTGGTGGCGGAGCGCGGCGCCGTCGGGGTTGCACCGGCTTCGGAAGATCCGAAGAAAATGAAGGAACAGGGGAAGGTCCAGAACGAGGACCTGACGCGGTCACCGGATAACTCCGTCTAGGAAGGTCCCGGAACCGGGTTCCCGGCAGGGCCCCAAAGCGAAGGCCGGCGGGCGTGGCGCAATAAGCCAAAGTCCCGCCGGCCTTGGCCGTGCGCTGGTTGGAGTTTTTGTCCAGATAATGGCCGCTAAACGCCCCGCAAGTCGCGATATGTGGACAAAAACTCTTCCTGGGCCGCGGCCAATGATGTCCGGGCGGCTCAGACGGCGCCGGTGGACCCGGCCACGCCGCCCAGCAGCGGGGACAACGCCCGCCACCTGGCAATCTCACAGCCGTCCGTCAAGGAAAACCGGGAGTTCACCGTGCGGCCGTTGAAGGTGCCGGTGACCACGGCAACCTGGGGGCCGCCGTACTGCTGGGTGCACAGCTTGGGTGGGCCCGGTTCCGGGAAAAAAATCCGTTCGCCGAAGCGGACGACGGCGGCCATCGCCGCCGGGGGATCCGGCAGCGTGGATTCGACCAGTTGGCCGGAACGGCTGACGAGGACGAAGACTTGCTCCGGTCCGCCCGGCGCGTGGCTGAGGGCGACGGTCAGCTCCAGTTCCGCGTCCACTTCCAGGTCCGGGTCCGGGGATCCAGATGCACCGCTCATCGTTCCGCCTCCGGACCGAGGCCCTCGAAGAGCGGAGCCAGCGCGGACATCATCCGCCCGCGCAGTGCCTGGGCCTCGGCCGAGAATGCCCGCTGTTGCTCCACGTACGCCGCCTTGCCAGCAGGCGTCTCAATCGGAATGGCCGGGTAACCCCAGCCGGTGAGGTCGTAGGGGGAGGCCTGCATATCCATCACACGCACCCGCCATGACAACTCGAAGCAGTCCATGACGAGTTCGCTCGGCAGCGCCGGAGTGAGCTTGTATGCCCACTTGTAGAGGTCCATGTTGGCGTGCAGGCACCCGGGCTGCTCCATGGTCCTCTGGTTCTCCCGGCTGGGGGACAGCTCGTTAAGGGGCACAGCGTCAGGTGTGTAGAACCGGAACGCGTCGAAATGGGAGCAGCGGATCCTGTTATCCTCAACCACCTTGTCCGTGCCCGCGCCGCCGAGCCGCAGCGTGAGGTACTCGTGGCGCAGCTCGAACTTCTCCTGCCGATAGACCATGGCCCACTCATGCAGGCCGAAGCAGCCGAACTGAGCCGGCCGTGCGGCGGTGCCAGCGAGGATGATCCGGGCAAACAGGACTGCTTCGCGCCGTTCTGACAGGAAAGCCTCCCTGTCGAACGCCACTGCGGTGCTGCCGGGCGGCAGGCCCGCCCGGGCGAGTTCACCGCCGTCGAGCGCCCTGTAGTACTTCCAATCCTGGCGGGCGGCAGCCGCCGTTCCGCAGAGCACCACACCGTCTCCGGGATGCCACCGCAGCAGCTGGCCGGGTTTCTGCGTGTAATACGTGAAGAGGAAATCCTCCACGGGATGCTTCCGCCCGGTGGAGCGGCGGCCAAGGTAGGGGTCGGCGTAGCGGCGCGCCCGGCGCACATGCGCAGCTTCCCGTTCCCGCCAGTCGGCAGGGGAGAGGACCCGGGCAACGGGAATCGTCAATGCGGTGCCTGCCATGGTGCTAAAGCGCCCCGCCTGCAGCGCCGAGGATGTCCTTGGCGGCGTTCCAGGCTCCGATCTGGCAGCCGTCCCGCAGGGCAAAGGAAGTCTCCACCGGGGTGCCATTAACTTCGCCGGACACACTGGCCACTTGCGGACCTCCGTACTGCTGGGTGCAGGAGATGCCCTTGGGCGGGGTGGCCCGGTTCAGGATGGCTGCGTTGTTCTTCAAGGCCGAGCACGCTGCGGCTGCGTTGGGATGCTGGCTCTCTGCCATCGCTGTGCCGCCCTTGCAGACCAGCGTGTAGTTGACGGCCTTTCCGTCCTTCGCGGCTTTGACCGTGATGGACAGCTCGGCATCGCCGGCACCGGATCCGGACGGCAACGGAGAAGCGGAAGGGGGTGCCGGCGCAGGGACCGTCGTTTCGGCGTCGGGCGGTGTACTGCTGGGCGCCGGGGTACCGGGAGTGCCCGTGCCTGGCGTCTCCGTGCCCGGAGTTCCGGTGCCGGGGGTCTCCGTGCCCGGAGATGAGGTCCCGGGCGAGCCGGTGGTGGCCCCGGGTGAGGCCGAAGGCTGGCCCGTTCCGGTGTTCGGGGTGCAGGCCGCGAGACCGCCCGTCGCAGCGAGGGCGAGCAGCACAGAAATCAGTTGCTTGCGCATGCCGGGTCTCCTCAAGTTTTTCCCATTCTACCGTCGGGGGCGCCCGCGGTCCGGAACGGAGGGATAACGGTACCCGGCAATTGCTAACGGAAGGGTATCGATTCTTCGGGGCGTCCGCGGTATCTTTTCTGACATCAACCGGTGCGCGGCACAACCATATATTGATGACGCCCAGGGGGGCAGAGCGTCCAGTTCGTGGGACCGACGGTCTACAGGTCCTGAACCAAGGAAGGCATCCCCATGATCCCTCATCAATCCACTACCCGCCCCGGACGCAGCAGGCTGCCGGCTGTTTTCGCCATAGGCCTTGCCATGGTCATCGGCCAGGGCCTGGCCGCGCCCACGGCCGCCGCTCCGGCGCCGGCCACGGCCCAGCCTGCAGCTTTCCAGCCAACCGCAGCCCAACTGGCCGCAGCCCGGACACCAGCATCCTCGCCGCTCGACGACGACCACTACATCGTGATGCTCAAGGACAAGCCGCTGGCCACCTACTCCGGCGGAGTGGCCGGCATCCCCGGCACGGCGGTGCCGAAGGGAAAGAAGCTGAACCCCTCCGGCCCCAACTCGCGCAAATACGACGCCCACCTGAAGGCCAAGCAGCGGCAGGCGGCGGCATCCACGGGTGTGACCATCAACAGGAGCTACACCCTGGCGCTCAACGGCTTCAGCGCCGTCCTGTCCGCGGCGCAGGCCAAGGCGCTCGCCGGTGACCGCGACGTGCTGGCGGTGGTCCCGGACAGCATGCGCAAGCCGGACTACTCGAGCACCGACTTCCTCGGGCTGCCCGGCGGCGACGGCGTGTGGGACCAGCAGTTCGGCGGCACGGACGAGGCTGGCAAGGGCATCGTCGTGGGCATGGTGGACACCGGCTACACACCCGACAACCCGTTCTTCGCCGGTGACCCGGTCGATCCGCTGTCCGGCACACCTGACGTTGGCGAACCGTACCGCCTGCAGGGCAACGTGATCGCGATGCGGAAGGCCAACGGCGGCACTTTCGTGGGCGACTGCGTGGCCGGCGACGGGTTCGACGGCACCGAGTGCAACAGCAAGGTCATTGGCGCCAGGTTCTACGACAAGGCGTACAAGGCAGCGGTCCCCCCGCAATTCCGGTCCCCGAGCGAGAAGTTCTCGCCGCTGGACGTTAGCGGCCACGGGTCCCACACCAGCAGCACCGCGGCAGGGAACAGCGGTGTCACACAGACGGCAGGGGGCCGGGACTTCGGCAAGAGCTCAGGCGTTGCGCCGGCGGCCAAGATCGCGGTCTACAAGGTCTGCTGGGAGGGTGCCATTCCCGAGGCTACGGGGTGCGTCGAGTCGGATATTCTCAACGCCATCCAGGACGCCGTCCTCGACGGCGTAGACGTGCTGAACTTCTCCATCTCGGGCAACAACAACTCCACTGTCGACGCCGTTTCACTCGCGTTCCTTAACGCCGCGGCCGCAGGGATCTTTGTGGCCGCTTCCGCCGGCAATTCCGGCCCGACGGCCTCGACCGTCAACCATGCCGGCCCCTGGATCACCAGCGTGGCCGCCTCGACGTTTGACAACACGCTGCGCGGAACCGTGGAACTGTCGGACGGCAGCAAGTTCGCCGGCGCAAGCGTCATGGGCAGCGAGGTGGACTCCAAGCCGATCGTGCTGGCCGTGGACGTCAAGGCGGCCGCCGCCCTTGCCACAGATGCGGCGCTGTGCGCGCCGAACTCGCTGGACCCGGCCAAGGTTGCGGGCAAGATTGTGATCTGCGACCGCGGCGTCGTGGCCCGCGTTGACAAGAGCGCCGAGGTCAAGCGCGCAGGCGGCGTTGGCATGGTCCTGGTCAACCTGACCCCGGGCTCGCTCGACGCCGATCTGCACAGTGTGCCCACGGTGCATGTGGGCGACCCGAAGGTCAAGGTTTTGGTGGCGGCAACTCCGGGCATGACGGCAAGCCTCAAGGCGACCGACACCACCGGGGCGGAACCCCCGCCGGTGCCGCAGATCGCGGAGTTTTCTTCGCGCGGCCCCACGCTGGCCGCCAACGGAGACCTGCTCAAGCCTGACGTTGCGGCTCCCGGCGTGGCAGTACTGGCCGCTGTTTCACCGATCGGCTTCAAGGGCGAGAACTTCGGCTTCCTGTCCGGCACGTCAATGGCGTCGCCGCACATCGCCGGCTCGGGAGCGCTGCTGCTGGGCAAGCACCCGAAATGGTCCCCGGCGGCTGTGAAATCCGCCATCATGACCACCGCCTACGACCTGGTCAACGCAAAAGGCGCCGACGTGCATGACGTTTTTGCCCAGGGCGCCGGCCATGTTGATCCCGCCCGGTTCGACTCCCCGGGCCTCGTCTACGATGCCGGCATCAGCGACTGGATGGGCTTCCTCCAGGGACAGGGAATCAACCTTGGCGTGGCACCCATCGCAGCCAAGGACGTCAACCTTCCCTCCGTGGCGCTTGGGGCCATGTCTGGCAGCCAGACGGTCACGCGCAGGGTCACCGCGGTGACGGCAGGAACGTACAGTGCGGCGATCACCCTGCCAGGCATTACCGCGACCGTCAGCCCGGCAGAAGTGACGCTGGCCGAGGGCGAAAGCGCCACGTTCACCATCACATTTACCACCGCCGGGGCTCCCCTGAATGCGTACTCCACCGGATCCCTGACCTGGACGTCAGGAGATAACACGGTCCGGTCGCCGGTGGCGGTGCGGCCGGTGCCGTAGTGCAACTCCTCCCCGGACGGACGACGCCGGGACTCACCGCTCGTGGTGAGTCCCGGCGTCGTGCTTCAGCTGCTGGGGGCAGTCGGAGCTGTGCTGCAATTCGAGCGATCGTTAGTGCACGAATCGTTCGTGTATGATTGACGGTGGCAGTAGTCCCGAAATGGAGTGGATACCGTGGCAAAAGAGAACGGCGCGCAACGGTTCATGCGGGCTACCGGCAAGCTCAGGGCGGTCTTCGGCCCCGCCAACAGGAGTTCGCTGGTGCACGACATGACGGAGGAGAACCGCAGGCTGCTCGCCCAGCGTGAGGCCGAGACGCAGCAGTGGGAAACCATTCACCGTCCGGACGGCAGCACCTACGTGGTGCCGCGCAACCCCGACGACAAATCCCTGCGCTAGCAGCCGGTGAGTTGGCCTCGCTGAACCAGTGCCCGGCGCGGGTTCTTTTTTGGTGTCCCGGCGTAAAATGAGGGCACTGGCAGTCGAAGGGCAGATGCTCTCCGCCTTCAAGCAGGGAAGGGGGTGGAACTTGTGGCACATGTGCTTGCTGGCTTCATGAACCTGACGGACCGGCTCCGGTTCGTATTCGGCCCTGCCGCCGTAGGCGATTCAGCTACGCCGGTGGTTCACCTGCATGACGATTATGAGCACGCTTCCGAAGATGACTTGGCCCAGTTCGAGGTCGAGACTGACTCAGAGGGGCACCACTACGCTGTCCGCAAGGGCGACCAGGATAAGTGACCATGCCCCCAATGAAGTGAAGAAGCCCGGTGCGCGTGAGCGTACCGGGCTTCTTTCTGCACTGGCTGGAACAGTGCGTGGCCTAGCGGCGTGGTTCAGCGGCCGGTGCCGCCGTAGACCGTGGCTTCTGACTCGCTGTCCAGGTCGAATGCCTTGTGGATGGCACGGACGGCGTCATCGAGCAGGTCTGCATGGGTCACTACCGAAATGCGGATTTCGGAGGTGGAGATCATGTTGATGTTGATGCCCGCGGCTGAGAGGGCCTTGAAGAAGGTGGCGGAAACGCCCGGGTGGGAGCGCATGCCGGCGCCGATCAGCGACAGCTTGCCGATCTGCTCGTTGTACTCGATGCTTTCGAACCCGACCTCGGATTGCGCGGCACGGAGGGCGGCCAGGGCGTCGGCGCCCTCGACGATGGGCAGGGTGAAGGAGATATCAGTCCTTCCGGTGCCGTGCGTGGAGACGTTCTGGACGATCATGTCGATGTTCGAGTGTGCGTCCGCGATGACCTGGAAGATCGCGGCAGCCTTGCCGGGAATGTCCGGAACACCTACAACGGTGACCTTAGCTTCCGAGCGGTCGTGTGCAACACCGGAGATGATTGGCTGCTCCAAGGCAACTCCCTCTTGAGTCGTGATCTTGTCATCGGCGCCGGGCAGGACCCAGGTGCCTTCGTTCTGGCTGAACGAGGAACGGACATGCAGCGGCACGCCGAACCGCCGGGCGTATTCGACGCACCGGAGGTGGAGGATCTTGGCCCCGGAGGCGGCCAGTTCCAGCATCTCCTCGCTGGAGATGCGTTCGATTTTCTGGGCTGACGGAACGACGCGGGGGTCCGCCGTGTAGATGCCGTCAACGTCGGTGTAGATCTCGCAGACGTCAGCCTCGAGGGCGGCGGCAAGGGCTACTGCCGTCGTGTCCGAACCGCCGCGGCCGAGGGTGGTGATCTCGTTGGTGGAGCGGCTCATGCCCTGGAAGCCGGCGACGATGGCAATGTGCCCCTTGTCCAGGGCGGTGCGGATCCGGTGCGGGTCGACGTCGATGATCCGGGCCTTGCCGTGGATGCCGTCCGTGATCATGCCGGCCTGGGAGCCCGTGAAGGACTGCGCGGACGCACCGAACTTGTTGATGGCCATGGCCAGCAGCGCCATGGAGATGCGCTCACCGGCGGAGAGGAGCATGTCCATCTCGCGGGCCGGGGCTGAATCGGTGACCTGGGCGGCAAGGTCAAGGAGCTCGTCGGTGGTGTCACCCATCGCGGAGACGACGACGACGACTTCATTACCGGCCTTCTGGGCGTCGACCACGCGCCTCGCCACGCGCTTGATGCCGTCAGCGTCAGCCACCGAGGAGCCGCCGAACTTCTGCACAATGAGCTGCGTGGTGACAGCAGTATCTGCGGGCAGCTCCTGCGGCCGCTGTTCAGTTTTCACGTCGGTACTGGGCATACTCATGCGTGCACCCTCACTGGATCAAATTGGAGTTCTGGAGGCCAGGCGGCCCTACGGCACGGCGGCATACCCAGTTTATCGCTGTGGTCCGTCCGCTGGAGAATTGTGACCCCTGCAGTCAGCTGAGGGCGTTCCGGCGGCCCTCGAAGGCCCTGCCCAGGGTGACCTCGTCCGCATATTCGAGGTCCCCGCCAACGGGCAGCCCGGAAGCGAGCCGCGTCACTGCGATCCCGATGGACTGCAACATCCGTGCAAGGTAGGTGGCCGTCGCCTCGCCCTCAAGGTTCGGGTCCGTGGCGATGATGATCTCCTGGACCGCACCGTCACTGAGCCGGTTGAGGAGCTCGCGGATCCTCAGCTGTTCCGGGCCCACCCCGGCGATCGGGTTGATCGCTCCTCCGAGCACGTGGTACCGGCCCCGGAACGATCGGGTGCGCTCCACCGCCAGCACGTCCTTGGATTCCTCCACCACACAGATGATCGAGGGGTCCCGCCTCGGGTCGCGGCAAATGTTGCACAGTTCCTGCTCGGTCACGTTCCCGCAGGCGGCGCAGAACTTGACCCGTTCCTTGACGGTGGTGATCGCCTCCACCAGCCGCTTCATATCCTGGGGGTCTGCCTCCAGGATGTGGAACGCCAGACGCTGCGCGGACTTCGGCCCCACACCGGGGAGGCGTCCGAGCTCGTCGATCAGCTCCTGAACTGCACCCTCGTACACTATTCCTCGATTGCTTGGTTGAATGGTGGCCGGCGCTTACCAGATGGGGCGCCGGGACGTCGGGGGCGGCCTGCCGTCCCCGGCCCCTCGCTTAGGCCGGGAGCCGCGTCAGGCCGCGGAGCCGCCGCCTAATACCGGGGCACCAGCGGGCTGCCGTCCAGTGACCGTTCTTCGATAAGCTTTCCGCCCAGAATACGCTCGACGGCGGCGCGGCCAAAGACGCCCGACTCCTCGATGGTTTCGTCATCCGCGCTGGGGATGTCCTGCACGTATGCCGCCGGTTCCTCGACGCTCCGGGCAGGCACCTTGGCCCGGCCCGCCTCAGCCTCCGGACTATTGGACAGCCTTTGGTAGAGACTCATCTTGCCCCTGGCGGGGGCCTCGGCTGCCGGTGCCGGGGCGGTGGGTCGGGCGGCGGCAACCGCGGGTCCGGCCTGCACCGCGGGTCCGGCCTGCACCGCGGGTCCGGCCTGCACCGCGGGCGCCGAGCCCGATGCGAACACCGGAACCCGGACCTGGGCGGCGTCCTTGGCCGCGGTCACGGCCGGCGCCCGGACACCCTGGGTTGGCGTTGGTGCCCCGTACTCCTGGGTGGCAGCCGCCGGGGTGGATGCCATGGCGTAGGCGGGTGCGAACTCGGGGGCACCGCGCTCGGCAGTCTCCGGGGCGCTCTCAACCGGGGCGCTCACAGCCACGGGGCCCGCAGCCGGGGCGCTCTCAACCGGGGCCGCGGGGCTCTCAGTCAGGGCATGGGACGGCTGGTGTCCGGCCGCGATCCCGCCGGTGTTCGGCGGCTGGGCGGCCGCGGGCGGATAAACAGGCGCAGCGGGCCTGGTCGCCTCCTCGTCGCGTTGGTCGGCAGCCGGGCCAGAGTACTTGCCCACGTTGCTGTCAGACCCGAGAAGCCACACGCCGGGTGTCTGCTCCACAGCGCGGGACCACGGATCAGCCGAGGCTTCGGGAGCCGGCTGGCGTCCAGCGGGTGACGGATCAGGAGTTCCCGCACGAGATTGCGGCGCCGGCGGCGCGGACTTAACGGCCGGACGGGCCGCCGGTGCCGGCGAAGGTTCAGAGCGGGCCTGCGACTGGCGCGAGGGCTCCCAATCCATGGGAGGTTCTTCGTCCAGCGGAGGCGCGTCCTCGTCCAGCGGAGGGCCCCAGTCATCGTCCGGATAGGAATAGTCACCGGCCTGCTGCTCCGGGCCGCGTGCCGCAGCCTGCACGGATGCGGAGGCGGGTGCAGCCGGCTGGGGGGCGGGAGCCTGTGAGGCCATGGGCTGCGTGGCAGTTGGCTGTGGGGTGGGCTGGTCGGAGGAAGCGGGCGGGGCATCGCCGAATGCTCCACCAGCGCCCTGGACGCCGCCGACGGATGCGGCGGGGGCGGCCGTGTCCGGCCGGGACCCCGTAATCGTTGGCCCGGACCACGTAGGCGTGGAGACTTCCGGAGCCTCCGGCGCTGAAGGCGAGGCATGCCCAGCCGCGGGCGCGCCGGACGAAACTGGCGGCGCCACAGTACCTGCGGCCACGGGATCTGCCGCCGCAGCGACTGTTACAGGAGGGCGCGCCGCGGAGGGGTCCGCCTGTCCGGAGCCTGATCTTCCAGAGCCACCCGGGGTGGGGGCCAGGCCCCAGTCCGCGTCAGTGGTGGTGGCCGGAATGTCCTGGCTAGTAAGCGCTTTTGGGTTTGGCTCAGAGCTCGCTGAGCTGCCGGCGCCTGCCACGGCGGTGATCTGGCAGTCGATGCCGATCGTCTTATGGATGGCCTGGCGCAGATTTTCGGAGTGGTCGGCCCTGCCGAAGGCGCCGGCCAGCCCGGAGGTGCTGAAGACGAGGGTCAGGATCTGGCCGTCGAACTGGCCCACTTGGGCGTTTGGTTCCACGAGCGCCCACGTGCTCCGCTTGATCTTTGCCAGGGTTTGCAGGACCTCGGGCCAGGCACGGCGCAGTACCTCCACGTCGCCCCCTGCCTTGGCGGGAGCTGTGGCGGGGGGCGCCTGCCGCTCGGGGGAGGACGGGGCGGGTGCCTGCGGCGCTGCCTGCGCTGATGCCGGCTCCGTGCGCTGAGCCGGTTCCGGCCGCCGGGCGGCCGCCGCTGCCGGCGAAGCCGCGGGACGCTGGGAGGCAGATTCCCGGCTCTCACTATGTGAATCCGGGGCCGGCCGGCGGTCACGTGCTGCGGCGTCATCCATGGGCCAGTCCCCGGTGGTGATCCGGGGCGAGGCCAGTGCTTCCCGTCCAGAAGTCCCCTGCGCGGCCGCTGCACCCGGAGCCGCGGCTGAGGCCTGGATGCTGGGCGCGCCCTGTATCTGCGGCGCCTCTATCTGCGGGGCGCCTAGTGCCGGAGCGGACTCGGGAGCCGCTTCAGTGGGAGCGGCCGGAGCAGAGGAGGCGGCCGGAGCATAGGACGCCGGAGCGCCCTGGGCCGGAGCGCCCTGCGCAGGCGCGGCAGAGGGCGCAGCCGGGGAAACCGGGGCGGGCGCAGCCGGCGTAACGGCAGCGCCCGCGTCGGACCCGGCATAGTTCAGGCGCCGCTCCACGCGGTCGATCCGGGCAGCGATGCCGCGTTCGGTCTGCTCGGAGCTGGGCAGCAGGATGCGGGCGCAGAGGAGTTCCAGGTGCAGACGCGGCGACGTGGCCCCCGTCATCTCCGTCAAAGCGGTGTTGGTGACGTCGGCTGCACGCGAGAGCTCAGCCGCGCCAAGGTTGTGTGCCTGGTTCTGCATCCGGGCAATCTGGTCGGCCGGCATGCCGCGAAGGATTGCCTGTGCGCTTTCGGGCATGGCCTGGACGATGATGAGGTCGCGGAAGCGCTCCAGCAGATCCTCCACGAAGCGGCGGGGATCGTGGCCCGTCTGAATGACGCGGTCCACGGCCCGGAAGACCGTGGCGGAATCGGAGGCGGCGATTGCTTCGACGACGTCGTCCAGCAGCGAGGCATGCGTGTAGCCGAGGAGCGCTACCGCGAGCTCGTAGTCGAGGCCGTTGGGTCCGGCGCCCGCCATGAGCTGGTCCAGCACGGACAGAGAGTCACGGACTGAGCCCGCACCGGCACGAATCACCAGCGACAGCACGCCGGGGGCTACCGGGACGTTTTCCTGGTGGCAGAGCTGCTCGAGGTACGCCATGAGCGGCTCCGGCGGCACCAGCCGGAACGGGTAGTGATGCGTGCGTGACCGGATGGTCCCGATGACCTTGTCTGGCTCGGTGGTGGCGAAGATGAACTTGATGTGTTCCGGCGGCTCTTCGACGATTTTCAGCAGGGCATTGAAGCCCGCCGAGGTGACCATGTGGGCCTCATCGATAATGAAGATCTTGTAGCGGTCCCGCACCGGAGCGTACGTGGCCCGTTCGCGGAGGTCACGGGCGTCGTCCACGCCGCCGTGGCTGGCGGCATCGATCTCGATGACGTCCAGGGAGCCTGCTCCGCCGCGGGCCAGTTCGACGCAGCTGGGGCAGACGCCGCACGGGGTGTCCGTGGGGCCCTTCGCGCAGTTGAGGCAGCGGGCGAGGATGCGGGCGGAAGTGGTTTTGCCGCAGCCACGCGGGCCAGAGAAAAGGTAGGCGTGGTTGACGCGGTTCTTGCGCAGGGCCGTCATCAGCGGCTCCGTGACATGTTCCTGCCCGATAACGTCCGCGAACGAGTCGGGCCGGTATCTGCGGTAAAGGGCAGTTGTAACAGTCACAGGGAAAACCTACCTATAGGGACTGACATTAAATAAGAGACCCCTCATGCACCCGCCAGAGCCCATCTACCCTTGCTACCTTCCGGTCCTGGGGGAGTTCAACAGGATGACGCCACATGAGGGGCCGTCAGATACTTTACCCGAAATTTGGACGAGGCCCGAATCGGCTCCGGTACGCCGGCTGAGGGCGCCGGCGAGGTCTCACCGGCACCGTCTCATCGGTACCCATCCACGGGCCAGCTCATGAACGCCGGCTCCTCATAGGGGTGCGTTGCCCGCAATGCCAGCACGACGGCGTCGAGCACGTCCTCTTCCACGATGCACTCGATCCGGACCTCGGAAACCTCCTCCGGCACGCCTGCCGTGCCGATGTAGGGCCGGGCGCCGGGCAATGGCGTGAAGCGCCCCGTGCCGGGCGATGTGAAGGAGCAGTGCGAATAGTCGCCCAGCCGGCCGGCGCCGGCGTCTCCGACAGCGGTGAGTACCGCGTCGGCGTGGGAATCAGGAACATAAACCACGAGCGCATGCAGCTGGGACATGGCACCATCCTGCCATTCAGTTCCGGGTCTTCCGGCCCTCAGCCGCCCTGGCGCAAAGCCCCTGACGATGCCCCGCGACCGTCCCGGATTCGGCCGATTGGGAGATGCCGGAAAGTTCAGGTATTCTAGTATCTGCTTTTGGTTCAAGAGCAGCTGGAGAATTCGCCTAGCGGCCTATGGCGCACGCCTGGAACGCGTGTTGGGTTAACGCCCTCGGGGGTTCAAATCCCCCATTCTCCGCCACGGAAAACCCGGTCCTGACTGTGTCAGGACCGGGTTTTTTGTTTCCCCGAGTTGCGGTAGCGGTTACGTCACGCCCAACCTCTGAAGCCGCTCCCCGGCTGCGAGCCGGCTTGGGCTGGCCGGACCCAGTGCGAGACGGACGACGGCGAGGGTGGCCCGGGCGGTCAGGCCCACCGGCAGCGGCAGGGGTCCCAGCCGGGCAGTATGCAGCCCCAGCAGGCGCCGGTATTCAGGCTCCAGACTCAGGACGGCGGCTTCGAACAGCACGCGGTAGCCCGGCTTCAACAAAGGGTG
Organism: Arthrobacter sp. 05T423; assembly: GCF_056396245.1. NCBI lineage: Bacteria > Bacillati > Actinomycetota > Actinomycetes > Micrococcales > Micrococcaceae > Arthrobacter > Arthrobacter sp. 05T423. The sequence goes on along the minus strand of NZ_JBFTLC010000003.1, from coordinate 124,693 downwards.
AAGGGGCGGATGCCGGATGAACGCAACTGTGTCGGCGACCCGTTCGTCGCAACGAAGAGTGCCGGCGGCAAGCCGCTCTTCGAGCTCCTGGACGAGATCGGCTTTGCTGGCCGGCGGGAACTCCACGCCCATGAGCCTGCCGGCCTGCGCCCATTCGCGGACGTAGGCGTCGGGGCCGCCGGGAATGGACCCGCCCCACAGTTCGTGCGCGCGGAGAAACGAGTCCGTGAATGTGATGTGCACCCAGCGGAGCAGTTGCGGATCGTTGGCGGAGTACTTCCTGGCGGTGCCGCCGCCGTCGACGTACTTTCCGGATACGGACTCGTGCAGCCGGACCACCCTTGTGGTTGCCGCCTGGGCTTCGGCCGTGGACCCGTAGGTGAGGGCGTGAATCCATGCTGTGGTCCGGGCCAGCCGGCCCAGCGTGTCCTCACGGAAATTTGAATGGTCGTGCACTCCCGCGAGGACGCCAGGGTGAAGAGTCTGCATCAGCAGGGCCCGGATGCCGCCGATGATGGTGGGCACGCCGCCATGGACGGCCCACACGGCAGAGCCGGGCAGGAAGTACCCGGCGTCGTCACCCAGGGCAAACTTCCGGGCCCAGTCCGGCAGTGCATCCGGGCTGCCCGTCAGCGTGCGCTTCAGTTCCGCCTGCCATTCCTTCAGGAAATTCCGCATGTTCCATTCTCGCGCGCCAGAGCCGGACGAATAAGTGGGGGAGCCGCCTCATTTTTCGTCCGCGCCCGGACTTGCCGGCCACATCGGGGGATCCAAGTAGTGGGCGTACCGCCGCTACAAGTCGAGTAGTCCATACGCTTGTTGCCCAAAGCAACCGGTTGATAAGGTGGCAATCTGCAGCGGGTACTGGACGGATTGTAGCCATGGAAGATACTTCGGCGGTGGGTTCGGGTCCTCAAACGAGGCGAGTTCGCCGTCGTCTTTCGTCCGAACGGTTCCGGACGTGAAAGCCATCGTCGTCGGGGCAGGCATCGCAGGGCTCGTAGCAGCACGCCAACTGGGACTTGCCGGCTGGGATGTCGACCTTCTGGAGAAGTCCCGGGGGCCCCGTCCCGACGGTTACATGATGGACTTCTTCGGGCCCGGTGTAGAGGCATCTGAGAAGATCGGGCTCTATCCGCGCTTGGCCGCGGCGGCCTACCACGTCGAAGCAGCTGAGTACGTCGACGACACCGGACGCACCACCTCACACCTCGATTACGGGAAATTTTCCCGCTTTGCCGGCGGAGCAGTCCTTACCCTCCTGCGCCCCGACATGGAACGCGCGGCCCTGGCCGCCCTGGGCGATGTTCCATCAGGCCGTATCCACGTTCACTACAGCGCGCCTGTCTCACGTGCATGGACCGATGGTGACGGCGGACACGTGAGCGTCAGGGGTTCCGCGGACGCCTGGCGCGGCGCAGACGTCCTCATCGGGGCAGACGGCATCCACTCGGAGGTACGCAACGGCGTATTCGGCCCCGAACGCGACTACCTGCGACCTCTCGGCATGCGCGCTGCCGCGTTCATCGCTTCCGACGTCCAGCTGCACGAGCGCTTTCGTAACCGTTTCATGCTTACCGACAGCATCGGCCGAATGGCGGGGTTCTACAGTCTTCGTGCGGACGAGGTGGCGGTCTTCCTGGTCTACAGGGACACGGCAGGACCCTTGGAGGACGTAGGGGCTCAGACTCTCCGGGAGAGGCTACGGCGCGAATTCAGCGGTCTCGGCGCCTCGGTAGACCAGCTTTTGGAACTCTGCCCGGAGCATCCGTACGACGACGTTGTGGCACAGGTCGTCATGCCAAGCTGGCACACGGGGCGTGCGGCATTAGTCGGCGACGCCTGCGGAGCGGTGTCGCTCCTGGCGGGCCAGGGCGGCTCCCTCGCGATTGCAGGGGCCACACTCCTTGGCGAAGTCCTCGGTCCTGTGGCCTCACCACAGGGCATCGCGCCTGCCCTCCATGCCTTCGAACAGCGTTGGCGGCCGGTGGTCGAAGTCGCACAGGCTTCCGGGAGGCGCGCTGCCTCGACCTTCCTCCCCGCCGGCCGTGCCCAGCGCTTCCTTCGGCGGTGGATCATCCGGGCCGCCGACGTGCCGGGAATCGACCGTCTGGTGGCCCGGCAGATCATCCGCACGATCGCCAAATAATGTCAGCCCGGGCTGGCGCCGGCATGTGTGGCCCCGGGCGGTGCACTCTTCCCGAAAGGCGGCCTCCGGCAGGAGCCGGCGGCCTGTTGCGACTCGCTGCACCTCGATAAGATAAAAGTACGCTTTTGGTGGTGCAGCGATTCGTCAGCGAAAGGCAAGATCATGACGGACAGCAGCGAATTTGAAGATCCTACGGATGAATCGGCTCCTGAGGTAAAACCCGAGGAACCCGAGCTCCGCGGCAGGTACGTCAAAGGCGACTACGGTGCCGCCGGGGTCGAACGCGGCCGCCATGCGGACGACGAGGAGGGCCAGTACAGCCAGGGGGACTTTGGCGAGGCCGGCAGGGAGGGCGGCCTGCCCGAACCGCTCGGCAGCAAAGCCAAGGAAGCCGGCCGCTTCGTGCGAGGCGACTATGACGCAGCAGGGGCCGCCGGTCCGAGAACAGCCGAATCCGAGATAGGCCGGTACACAGAAGGCGATTACGGGCGCGAAGGAACCGTTGGCCCCACGCGCAAGGCCGCCAAGGGAGCGGATAAAGCCCCCGGGCCAGACGAGGAACCCACCGCATAGTGGTTTCCCGCCGGTACCGGCCTTACGCCTTCCGCGCCCTGCCAAAGACTCGTTTTACCCGTTCACGATTCTCCGTATCGTGAACTTGCGGCCGAAGGAGGCCCTTTCAAATGAGTGAGATCAGCCCGATAAGAACTGCGGTCAGGAATGGCAGCGGCCTCAAACAACTCGGTGGCACGTGGGGTGAGGTACTCGCGGAGTTCCTCGGCACGTTCGTGTTGATTTCCTTTGGCGACGGAGTGGTAGCAATGGCCGTCGCCAGCCTGCCGGGTTCTGGACGGACGGCGACACCGACAACGATCTTCATGGCCGCAGGCGACTGGCTGCTGATTACATGGGGATGGGCGCTGGCCGTCGCTCTTGCGGTTTATGTGGCCGGCGGGGTCAGCGGTGCCCACATCAACCCTGCCGTGACACTGGCTTTTGCGGTCCGCCGGAAGTTTCCGTGGAACAAGGTTGGTCCGTACATCGTGGCCCAGGTGGTCGGTGCCTTCGCTGGAGCCGCTTTGGTGTACCTCACCTACCATGACGCCATCGACGCCTTTAACAAGGCTGCGGGTACGGGCAGGGCCGATCCTAAGGGGCTGGCCACGTATTCGATTTTTGCCACGTTCCCGGCGCCGTATTTCAACGGCAACCCGACCGGACCGCTGATCGACCAGATTGTCGGTACGGCTTTTCTGGTGATGTTCGTCGTGGCCATCATCGATTTGCGCAACACTGCCGTTAAGGCCAACTTGGGCCCGTTCATGATAGGGCTGGCGGTGGCGGCCATCGGCATGTCCTTCGGCGCGAACGCCGGATACGCCATCAACCCTGCCCGCGACTTTGGCCCGAGGTTGCTGGCCTGGCTCGCCGGCTGGGGACAGACGGCGTTGCCCGGCACTGTTGACGGGGCCTTCAGCTGGTACTTCTGGGTCCCGATTGTGGGTCCGCTGATCGGCGGAGTGATTGGCGTGCTGATTTACGACTGGTTCATCGGGGACGTACTCTACGCCAAGGCGCGGTTGGCGGAGCCCACACCGCCAGGCCGCGCCGGTGACCAAACAACAGGTGACCAAGCGCCGCCGACTGCGGAACAAGGAACTGCGGCCGAAGCTTAAGTGCAGTCCTCGGAATTCCGATAAATAGCCTATAAAACCAGAGCGCGTGGCCCCCCAGTTTTAGGGGTTTCGCCGTGCTTGGGCCTGTGGCCACAATGGAGGACACGCTCGTCGAGATAGGAGTTTGGCGGGTACCAATCCAGGAGAATTCTGTGGCAAATCATGGGGGACACAAACACGCACCGAGGGTGATCGGCCCAGGCCGGATCGCCCTGCGGAGCCTTTCCGCGGCGGTGGTTGTTGGCTTCTCCGTCTTTGCCTTCGGATTCCAGGGTCCGGCCGCCTCCATCCAGCAGCCCGTGGCAGCTGCAATCCCGGTTGCTCCTCCATCCGGCGTCGTCGGGCCGGAACTCCTCGATCCGGACACCACTCCGCCCGGCTACGCCATCAGCGGCTCCGGTATCGCGGCGCCGGTGAAGGCCCCCACAGGCCGCACCGTGGCCGACACGACCGTCAACGCGAGCAAGGCAAGCAAAGCCAAATCTCCCGGAGTAGCCTCCACCGCGCTTAAGCGGCCCGGGGCAGGTTTCCTGATGGCACCCCTGGAAGTGCTTAATCCCAGCTCCCCGTTCGGCCAGCGGCGCAGCCCGATCACCGGCGAACTGGGAGAGTTCCACTGGGGCCAGGACTTCGCCGCGGCCTGCGGCACCCGCGTCTACGCTGCCGACTCGGGCGTGGTCCGGGCCGCGGGCTGGCACCCCTGGGGCGGAGGCAACAGGGTGGAGATCGACCACGGCAACGGCCTGATCACCACGTACAACCACCTGCAGGGCATCGCCGTCGAGAAGGGCGACCACGTGCGGGTAGGCGAGATCATCGCAGAGGTGGGCACCACCGGATCCTCCACCGGATGCCACCTGCATTTCGAGGTCATCAAGAACGGACAGCACGAGGATCCGATGAAGTGGACCCTGCTGCCCATCCGGCAGACCGACCAACTGACACCCGCCGTGTTCACCAGCTTCGAAGGGGGCGCCGTCAGCACTTACGGGTGGGCGATCCCCAACATCCCCGGCAACATCGGGCCCGGCAACACTGCTGACGGCCTGACGCCGGTAACTGCAGCCGCGGTTGCCCACCCGCGCCGCGCACAGACAGCTGCGGCGCGGCCCACGTTGCTCTCCAGTGCGTCGTCCTCCGGTCCGTCGACCTCCCGTCCGCCGGCAACGCCGACTCCGACGCCGACCCCCACCCCGACGCCGAAGCCGGCGCCGCCCGTGACGGCCAAGCCCAAGCCAACGCCCAAGCCGACGCCCACGCCGGCTCCGGCGCCGACCCCGACACCGCCGGCCCCGACACCGCCGGCCCCCACGCCGACACCGACTCCCACTCCGCCTGTTGACGCGGCTCCCGTTGACCCGGTTCCAACGGACCCGACACCCACCGAACCGCCAGCCCCCGTCGATCCGCCGCCAGCCGACCCGACGCCCACCGATCCGGCCGTGCCCTCCGCCCCGATCCTGAATTCCGAACCGGCCCCAACGGAAGCCGCGCCCGTCGGGACCGCCCCTGTGCCCGCTACCGATCCGGTTCCCACGCCGGCAGCCACCGAAACCACGGTTCCGGCCGTGCCGGCACCGGCGCCCACCTCGGTACCGGCGACCCCGACTTCGCCAGGTGTCTCGCCCACTCAGGCCGCGGACGCGGCGGCGGCGAAGGCAGCAGCAGAAGCAGCTCCAACGGCGGAGCCCGCGGCGGCGCCGTAAGAGCTGGCGAGCGGCCGCCGTCGGGCTGTTCGTGTCTGGTAAACCCAAAAGGTAGGAGGTCCAGGGAATGCAACGGAGTACACAGCCGTTGTTATTAGTGACAGCCATGCACCCGGCGAGAGAGCACGATGTGACTTCCCTCCAAAAGATTCCGCCGGCACCCGACGGAACCCATCCGGGTTCCGGACGCCCTGTAGGCGATGCGGTGCAGGCGGCGGATACGTCCCCAGACTGCGGATGTACGGGCTGTACCGGATCCGCCGGACGGCTGGCCTGCCCGGCGCCCCCGCGCGCCGTCGTCCTTCTTTCTAACGGCCCCCGGCAAGGTAGGCCGGGCACGTTCCGGAAGAGTATTCCACCCGGAACGGCCAGGGGCAGTTCCCCATTCTTCTCTGCGGCGAAACTGCCGGGCACATAGCCCACTGTCCGTCAGGGACTGGCGGAATGCGGCAACCCAAACAAAGCGCGGCAATTAACGCAGCGGCCATCGGGGGAAGGCCGTGTAAGGAAACGAAAGCGAGGAAGGTAGCCCGAAGGCGGCGGCGGTGTTGTAATTTTTCGACATGCCACCTCCCGTTTCCCCTTAGTTTGCTTCTTATCTGGTTGGATGGAACGTACTGAGAGGGACACAGGAGGCGCCCCGCTTCCTAACTACCACGAAGGCAGCAATGGAGCTCATCGAGGCCGAGCACCCCCGGCCACGCCATTTTCTACTCCACCTGAGTGACCCCCACCTGCTGGGTGGTCCAGATCCCTTGTACGGCGCAATTGACAGCGAAGCCCGCCTGATCCAGCTCTTCGACGAGGTTCAGGCCTCCGGCGCGCGCCCGGAAGCCGTGATTTTCACTGGCGACCTGGCCGACAAGGGCGATCCCGAGGCCTACGCCAAGCTCCGCGCAATCGTGGAGCCCGCGTGCCGGGATCTCGGTGCCCAGGTCATCTGGGCCATGGGCAACCACGACAACCGCGCCAACTTCCGGGCGGCCCTGTTCGGCCAGCCGGGCAACGATGATCCCGTCGACCACAGCTACTACGTCAACGGCCTGCGGGTCATCACCATGGACACGTCCGTGCCCGGCTACCACCACGGCGAACTCAGTGACAACCAGCTGGACTGGCTCGCCGGGCAACTGGAAACTCCCGCGCCGGACGGGACGATCCTGGCACTGCACCATCCGCCCGTTCCGTCGGTGCTGGACCTGTCCGTGCTGGTGGAGCTCCGTGACCAGGCGTCCCTGGCAGCCGTGGTCCGGAACTCGGATGTCCGCGCCATCCTCGGCGGCCACCTGCATTACTCCACGACGGCGAGCTTCGCCGGCATCCCCGTCTCCGTCGCCTCAGCCACGTGCTACACCCAGGACCTGAACGTTCCGGTGGGCGGCACCCGCGGCCGCGACGGCGGGCAGGCCTTCAACCTGGTGCACGTCTATGAGCACACTGTGGTGCATTCCGTGGTGCCGCTGGGCTCCACTCCGACCGTGGGCGAGTACGTCAGCCCCGAGGAGACGGAGCGCCGCCTGGCGGCGGCCGGGATCCGCATTCCGGAAGGGGCCAAGCGTCCCGTGTTCACCCGGAAGTAACCGCCCCGGCCGGAGGCTGCTTTCCGCCAAAGAAAACCCCCGCCGGATCTGAGCAGGTCAGATCCGGCGGGGTTTTCTGTGATTCAGGAGCTTACTTTTCCCCGAGCTTACTTTTCCCAGGGCGCCTTGATGGGGTAGTACTTTTCCAGGAAGTCGGTAACAAGCTCGGCCCGTTCGTCGGCCGGAACCTCCGGGAAGCTGCCGTCATTGAGGCAGAAGAAGTCCATGTTGCGTTTGGTCAGCAGCTTGGGCAGGTACTTCAGGCCCGACCGGAGCGTCGTGTCCACGTACCGCACCTTGGCTGCCGTCTGGGTCACTGCCCGGCCGGTCAGCAGCGCGTAGTAGTGGTAGAAGGAATTCGTGACAGAGATGTTGTCTGCGGCACGGAACGTGCTGGCGGCGGTGCTTGCGAACTCCGCCGGGAACTCCTGCTCCATCTGGGCCACGACGCTCCGCCGCAACGGCGCCGCAGAGTGCTCCAGGTGGCGGGTGGTGATCCGGCCAAAACGGTTCCAGAGCAGCTTGCGGTTGACGCGGGCGGCGTTCTCGAAGCCGCTGCGTTCGGCATCGTTCTCGCCGAGGCCGATGCGCGTCTCCGCCTCGATGAATTTGGTGATCCCGCCCGGAGTGAAGAACATGTCCGGGCCCACAGGCCGACCGAAGAACATGTCGTCGTTGGAGTAGAGGAAGTGCTCGGAGAGACCCTCGATATGGTGCAGCTGGCACTCCACGGCCTGCGAGTTGTGGGTTGGCAGCACTGACGGGTCCGCGAAGAACTCTTCGCTCCGGACGATGGTCACGGATGGATGGTCGGCCAGCCATTCGGGTGCGGGGGAGTCCGTGGCGATGAAGATGCGGCGGACCCAGGGTGCGAACATATACACAGACCGGAGCGCATACTTGAGCTCGTTGATCTGCCGGTAGCGTGCCTCGTGGTCGTCGCCCTCACCCAGGACAGCCCCTGCCATCCTGGCCCGGCGGGCGGCGATGTATTCCGGCGACGTGCCGTCCACCCACGAGAAGACCATGTCGATGTCGAAGCTGATATCGCTCGCGTGGTCAGCGAACATGTTTTCGATGGTGGGCCAGGTGTGGCCGTAACGCTCCACCGTTCCGCGGACGGCGTCGTGGGCCATCATGGTGCGGCGGGTCAGGGAGTTCTCGATCGGCAGGATCACTTCGCTGCCCAGGAAGCTCCACAGCTCCACCTGGACGCCGGCGGACGCACCGAATTCGAAGCCGCCCTCGGGCTCAACCCGCGGGCGGTACAGCCGGAAGATGCGCGCCTGCCGGTTCACGGAGAGTTCGCCGTCGGCCACCAGGACGGACGTCTTCTTCTTAGCGTCCACGGTCATGGAGTAGAACGGCTCGTTCCGGCAGGCGTCAACGAGGGCGGACCGCAGCTTCTTGCGGTCCTTCCAGTCGAGGGCGACCACGGGACGGTCGTTGTTGCCCCGGACCAGCAGGTAATCCAGCCCGGCCCCGTCCAGCACGTTCCGCAGGAAAAGCAGGTCCTCCACCATGGCCTGGTAGGGCGTCCGGGTGTCGTTGATCAGCGCATACCGGCCTGACCGGCGAATGACGTCGGGCCGGTGCTTGAGGCGCGCCACAGCCGCCGGCGACGTAGCTTCCGCGAGTGCGGGTACGTCCTCGGATGCCTGACCGCCGTAGTAGATGTCGTCCTGAACCGTCACATCGGTAATGGTGTTTCTCCCATGCTGCTAGGGGTGAAGTCTTACTTGCATGATAGTCCTGCCCGGAAAACATACAGGGCAGGCGGCCTGGCCGTGGGCGGGCCGTCCGCGCAGTTTCCGTTCCGCAGGGACTGTGCCGCGGCGCCCGTGACTGGCCCGGGGCTTAGCCGGCGAGCGCCTGCCGCCAGCTGGACAGGAACGCTGCCCCGGCGTCGTCGTGGATGACCGTTTCCTGCAGACCCAGGTCCGCGGCGGTGAGGACATCGTAGGGCTTGACCGGGACGCCGTCCGCAGGACGGACATCGACGTGCTTCACGGCGTGGTCGTTGTGGTGCAGCCAGTCGGCCATGGCGTAGTCCGTGCGGGAATCGCCAACCGTCCGCCAGGCCTGCGGCGTGATGCCCTGGGCCGCCAGCAGCTCCACCGCGCGGCTCGCGCCCAGGTCCTTGCCCAGCCGCACCGATTCAATGTCCGTGGAAATGATGGTGGGGTCCACGCGGTAGTCGATCTCGTCGTCGGAGTTCGGTGCGTGGTGTTCCAGCCGCACTACGCCCAGGCCGTGGCGCTCCATCAGCTCGATGGCCTCGGCATCAAACAGCTTCTGCTCGGCGAGGTACTCACTGCTGGGCACCTCAATGTGTTGCTCCACCGACACCATGGCGCGCTTCGTTTCATCGAAGAACATGTGGGACGAGTAGTCCTCAGCCACCATGCGCCGGATATCGTCGCCGTAAGCTGACGGCACCGCAAGCTCATGGTCCACGTGGACGGGCCCGGGACCGGCGGCCGTGTAACTGAACCACACCGCGCCTTTTTCGCAGATGGCGTGGATCAGCATCCCGCCCGGCATGCCGGCAGCGATCATGGGCTCCATGACCTGCTCGCGGATGAAGGTATCCGAACGCCCGGTGTTGAAAATGACCGGTATTCCGGCGTCCGCGAGGGCCACCAGGTCCGCAATGATCTCCGGTTTCACATCCCTGGTAACAGGGCTGGCGACCGGGCCGTCCACGTCCAGGAGGAGGGCCAACACCGGGGCCGACGGCGTGTGGGCGCCGAACCGGGTGGCGGGGTTCGCTGAAGGTGCAGTCATGGCTCCATTCTGTCAGCCGGCACCGGCCAGTCTGCCCAGACCGCGGGCGGCGGCCCGGATGTGACACATAGTTACTGTTTGGCTACAACCTCCCGCGGCGCGCTGATCCCACATTCCCTTGAACCGGCCAGTTGCTTACGCTTGCAGAGTGATATTCAAAGCTGTGGGCGAGGGACGCCCTTACCCCGACCATGGTTTCAGTACCCCCAAAGACTGGGCGGCGCTTCCGCCCCGTCCAGTCCGGCTGGATGAACTTGTTACCACCAAGCGGACCCTGGACCTTGAAGCGCTCCTTGCCGAGGACTCCACTTTCTTTGGAGACCTGTTTCCCCACGTGGTGCAGTACCAGGGCACCCTCTATCTGGAGGACGGCCTGCACCGGGCGGTAAGGACGGCACTCCACCAGCGCACCGCCATACATGCAAGGGTGCTCGTCATCGATGGCTAGAAAATCCAAAGACCTGACCGTTCTCCACGGTCACCGCGTGGTTACCGGCCCCGAGCTCAGGGCCACGTTCGTCGAGGACGACGAAAACTCGGAGAACTCCGGCCGCCTGCGCCGCCGGATCCTGCACGGCGTGGTGCTCGTGCTGCTGCTGGGCCTCATCGTCGCTGGGATCATGGGTGCGATGGGTGTGATGAGCGGGCAGATCAAGTTCCCCTCCGCCATCCAGGCCCAGCAGAACTCGTCCGTTTGCCCGGCCACGACCTTCGACTACACGCCGCCCGCCAAGGTCAAGGTGAACGTCCTCAACGCGACGAGCCGTAACGGGCTGGCGAAGGCGGCAGCCAATGAATTCAAGGCCCGGAAGTTTGTTGTCGGCAATGTGTCCAACACGCAGACCGGCTACCGTGGCGTGGCGGCCGTCGTCTCGGGGGCTGCCGGACAGTCGGCGGCCTTCACCGTCCAGCGGAATCTGCCGGGCTCCGATTACTTCCAGGACGGGCGCAAGGACGCCAGCGTGGACGTGATCCTGACCAGCGACTACCGCGGACTGGTCAAGCCGCAGCTTGTTGACCAGACACCTGGCCAGCTCAGCTGCCCGCGGGAAAGCCGGCGCGTCGCGGACGATTCGCAGTGGCCGGTCATGCCCACCCAGGGCGCCAAGCACTGAGCCTGCCGGCCCTGGCCGGCCGGCTGATGCCTAGCCGGCCGTAGCGGCCGGCGGCTGCAGGCGTACGGGGTGGCCGCCGTCGTCGAACCTCGCCCCGGCGCCCAACTGGATGAACCGGACGGTCCGCGCGACCCTTTCCTCCAGGTCCTCTGACGCGTCGCCCCCGCGGGCGGCGCTGGAAGAGAGGGTGCCGTGGATCAGCTGCGCCTGCTGCAAGGGATCGGCCGCCGGAAAAAAGCCCTGGTCCATGCCGTCGCGCAGAATGTCCTGCAGCATGTCGCTGAGCCCGCCCACGTGGTCGGCCAGCTTGGCGAACGACGCCGGCGAGAGGACAGCGCCCATGGCCGGACCCGGCGGCAGGTGGCGGCGGCTGAGATCCTCCACCTGGGCCCGCACGTACAGGGCCAGCCGGTCCACCGGGTTGTCCAGCCGGGCCAGCGACTCGCGCAGCCCGGTCAGGAACCGTTCCGTCTCGACGAGGGCGTAGGCGATCAGCAGCTCTTCGATGTCGGCGTAGTAGTTGTAGACAGCCGTGCGGCCGATCCCTGCATGCCGGGCGACGTCCGTCATGGTGAGCCCGGGCAGCCCGTGCGAGAAGAGAAGCTCACCGAACGCGTTCAGGATGCGGCGCTGGGTCTCGGCGCGCTGCGCAGCGTTGCTGGGGGCCGATATCCGGGGCATAGGGACACTTTACCGCGATCTGTCACCAAACTGTTCCGAGTTTTTGTCCAGATAATGGCTTCTAAACCCCCTTCAGGGGACGATGTCTGCACAAAAACTCGTCGGTCCCGGTTCAGCTATTGCCAGAACTCGTCGGCCCGGGACCTCAGACGGGGCAGCCGTCCGGGCCGCACGCCTCGGCACCTGGTTTGTCCGCGGCCCCGGGGTCGTTGCCGACCATCACCAGCGGGTGCGCCTCCTGCCACGCCTGCTCGAGGGCCATGCTGAAGCTCGCCGCGGGCTGGGCTCCGGACAGTCCGTACTTCCGGTCGATCACGAAGAACGGAACACCGCTGATGCCCAGGGCGCGGGCTTCGGCGAAATCGCGGCGGACGTCGTCGGCGTACTTGTCGGTGCTGAACAGTTCGGCGATGTCGTCGTTGGCGAGGCCCAAATCCGCGCCAACCGACGTGAGGTAGTCGGGGCTCCCGATGTCCTTGCCGTGCTCGAAGTGGTCGCTGAGCAGGCGCTCCTTGGCCGCGTCCTGCTTGCCGTGCGCGGCAGCCAGGTGGATCAGCCGGTGGGCCGTGAAGCTGTTGGCAACCACGACGGCGTCAAACCGGTAGTTGAGGCCCTCGCCTTTGGCCTGGGCTGCTACATGGTCGAACATCTGGGTGACTTGGTCGGCGGCCATGCCCTTGCGCTTGCTTAGGTAGTCCAGTTCCGTGCCGTCGTAGTGCTCGGGCACGCCCGGGTCCAGCTGGTAGCTGCGCCATTGCACCTCCACCTGGTCGCGGTGCGGGAACTCGGCAAGGGCGGCCTCGAACCGGCGCTTGCCGATGTAGCACCAGGGGCAGGCGATGTCAGACCAGATCTCAATCTTCATGCCTGCAACAACTCCGGCGCTGCCCCAGGCATTCCTGCCGGGACAGTTGCTTTGGTCACGTGGCTCGTCCCTTATCGGAGGCGGGGGACTGTTGCCTCAAGGCAGGACCGGCCATATTGTTTGGATTAGCTCCCGGCGGTCCGGCCGTACGTATGTGGGAGGCACAAGTGCGCATTGGTTTGATATCGGCACCATGGATCCCCGTTCCACCGCCCGGGTACGGCGGTACGGAGCGGGTGGTGGACAGCCTTGCGCGCGGATTCGCCGAAGCCGGGCATGAGGTCCTGCTGGCAGCACCCTCCGACAGCACCTGCCCGGTTCCGCGGGCCCCGGGGATGCGCCCCTCGGAACCGTCAGATATGGGGTTGGCGCTGTCGGAGCTGAGCCACATCATCAGGGCGTACGACGGCATGGCCGGCATGGACATCATCCATGACCACACGATGAGCGGACCGCTGTACGCCCATCGGCCGGCCGGGATTCCGGTGCTCACCACCATCCACATCCGCCTGGCGGCGCAGGCCACCGATCTGTACAGCGCCATCGGGAAAACGACCGGCATCATTGCCATCTCCCGTGACCAGGTCAGCCGTTCGCCCGACGTACCGGTGACGAAGGTGATCCACCACGGCATGGACGTGGCAGCCGTTCCCGTCGGCCGGGGGAACGGCGGCTACCTCTGTTTCGTCGGACGGCTGTCCCCGGACAAGGGCATTCTGGAAGCAATCCAGATCGCACGTGCCGCCGTAATCCCGCTGCGGATCAGCGCCAGGGTCCAGGGACCCGAGGAGCAGAGCTATTTCGACGACGTCGTCAGGCCGGCGCTGGGGCCCGATGTGGAGTTCACGGGACCGCTGTCCGACGCCGAAAAATACGAATTTGTGGGCGGTGCGCTCGCGTTCCTGAATCCGATCCAGTGGCCCGAACCGTTCGGGCTGGTGATGATCGAGGCGCTCGCCACCGGAACTCCTGTGGTGGGAACCCCTGCCGGTGCGGCTCCGGAAATCGTGGAGCACGGAGTCACGGGTTACCTCGGCAGCGTCGACCAGCTCGCCGGGTTCGCCGCCCAGGCCGGCGGCCTTAGCCGGGAAGCCTGCCGAGCCTCGGCGGAGCAGCGCTTCAGCTCGGCCCGCATGGTGGCCGAGCACATGGCGCTCTACGAACAGATCCTCGCCGGACAGATCGCGGAACAGTGGGCTCGGCGGCCCGGGTAGGCCCGGGCGTTGCTTCGAGTTTTTGGCCAGGTAATGGCCCCAAAGGCCCGTCAGCGGGTGAGATCTGGACAAAAACTCCAGCGGTGGAGCTTAGCCGGTGGCCGTCCGGAGGTACTCCCTGATGCTGTCGACCACCAGCCGGTGGTCCTCGTCAGAGGACAGCCCGGACACCGTTACGGCGGCGACGACGCCGGCCCCGCGGACCCGGATGGGGAACGAACCGCCGGCCAGCGTGTAGTCCTCCGAAGCGAGCCACCCGCCCTGTGCCGGGTCGAAGTCCTTGGACGCGAACTCCGCGGAGAGCAGGGAGGTGCTGCGCTCGAACCGCAAGGTGCTGGCAGACTTGCGGCGGATCCACTCCTCCTGGTCGGCGGTTGCCCCGGGCAGGACGCAGCGGAAGAGAACCACGTTGTGCCGCCGGATGTCTATGGCAACACCATGTCCCGAGGCAATCGCCTGGTTGGCAATGAGCGAGCCGAGGTTCCATGCATCGTGGTGGTCGAATCCGGGGAAGACGAGTTCTTCCTCGTGCAATTGCAGTTCGCCGACGCAGGACCGGTCAGTCATCGGGGGTCCCCTCCGGCGCGGTGTCGGCGTCGTACTTGAGTCCGACCTGGCGGCGGATCTCGTCCATCGCAGCCATCACGGCCACGCTCTCGCCCGGGGGAAGAACCGTGCCCGCGGTGAGGCCAGCCCGGATGAGGCGTTCCATCTCGGCTGCCTGGTACTGCATCCCCCTGCTGGTCTCCGGCTGGTTGAACCGCTCCAGGACGTTTCCCTGGCTATCGAACCGGGTGAAGGGCGTGGGGTTGTACCAGGTGGGTTCGATGTCGATCCATCCCTCCGTCCCGACGATGGTGGCCCGGTTGCTGGATGCGGTGTCCAGGGCGCAGTCCACGAGCGCCTGCTGTCCGTCCGGGTACTCGAAGATTGCTGCCGTTTGCCGGTCCACGCCGGTTGCCGTCATGGCGGCGCTGGCCCGGATGTTGTCAGGTGCGCCCAGGACGTCGAAGACAAACGACACGGGGTAGATGCCGAGGTCCAGCAGGGCTCCGCCGCCCAGGGCGCGGTCGTTGAGCCGGTGCGCGGGATCCTTGGGAAGGTTCTGGTTGTGGCTGGCCGTGACCTTCCGGATCTCCCCGAGTGAGCCCTCGGCGATGATCTCGCGGAGGCGGGCCATGTGGGGGAGGAAGCGGCTCCACATGGCCTCCAGCACCACAAGGCCCTTGGCCTCGGCCAGCGCCACGATCTCCTGCGCTTCCCGGGCGTTGACGGTGAAAGGCTTCTCCAACAGCACGTGCTTGCCGGCGTTCAGGGCGAGCAGCGCGTGGGCGTAGTGAAACGTGTGAGGCGTGGCGACGTAGACGACGTCGACGTCGGGGTCCGCAACCAGTGCGCCGTAGCCCTCGTGGGACGTGGGAATCCCGAACTCTTCGGCGAAGCGGCGGCTTGATTCCAGCGTGCGGGAGCCGACGGCCTGGATAGTAAAGCCATTGTCGAGTAGGTCCTGCGCCTGCATGCCTGCGATCCATCCGGGGCCGAGGATTCCCCAGCGGATGGGGTCCTCGGGCGTGCGGGCGGGGGAGTAGTTGGTCACGTGCTTAGTCCTTTGCGGGGGTTGGAGTCGGCGATCGGGTACGCCACGTACGCGAGGCGGGCGGAATCCGGGGCCCAGCTGTTGACGTTCAGCGTCCCCTGCCCGCCGAAGAGCGGCCACGAGTGCAGCGGCGCTGCCCAGTCGTCCGTGGAGACAAGCACGACGTCGACGGGCAGGTCCGCAGGGTGCCCTTCCGTGCCGCTGGGGAAACGGATGTAGCTGGCCAGGCGGCCGTGCGGGGACAGATGCGGGAACCAGTCGACGGTGTCGCTCTTAAGGAGCCGCTCGGCGTCGTGGTTATTGGTGCCGTTGGCGGTGCTGCCGGCGGCGGCACGCACGCGTGCCAGCTGCGCGTGGCCGGGCTGGCTGGTGAAAGCCTCCGTGTTGAAGTACAGCCATTCGCCGTCCGGGGAGTACTCGGGACCGTCGCAGTGGCCGTTGACGCTGATGGGTGTGGAGGCGCCGCCGCCGGCCGGGATGGTCATGAGCCTGCCCGGCCGGGTGAAATCGCCGGCCTCCATGCCGACGTAGGCCAGTTCCTGGCCGTCCGGGCTGACGCCGTGGAGGAAATGGAAGGAGCCGTCGTCCTTGGTGATGCGGGTGGCCCGGCCGCCGCGCAGGGCTGCATGGTAGATGTGGCCGTCGTTGGCCGAGAGGAAGATGTGCTCGCCGTCGGGGTCGAGGACGTGGTCGTTGTTGAGGCCGGGGATTCCGATGAGCGGGACCTGGCTGAGGCTCCGGCTGGCGAGGTCGAACGTCCACAGCTTCCCGTCGCCGTTGAGGACCAGGGCCGCGCCGTCGAGCGTCCAGTTGGGCGCTTCCAGGAGCAGGTCCTTCGTGGTGAAGACAAGTTCGCGTTCTCCGGTGACGGAGGCAATCCAGACCTCACACTGCTGGCCGGGCTGAAGGGCGCGGATCATTAGGCGTTCCTCGCGGTTTCGGTGTTCAGTTCCCGGATGCGGATGTTCCGCCACCGGCATTGTGCGCCCTTTCCCCAGCGGGTTTCGCCGAACATGGCGTCGTTGTCGTGCACCTCGAGGGCGATGTGCCCCCGGTCGCCGAGCACTCCGAAGATAGCCTCGGGATCGTAGTTGGGGGACTCCAGCGTGGCGGTGTCCAGCTCGGCTATCTTGAGGCCGTTGACCCAGGTGGTGATCACAGGCATCGGCCCGACGCAGCGGATCAGCAGTTCGTTCCAGTCGTCCCAGCGCCACACGTCCAGGAAATCCCCGACGGCGGCGGCATGGGTTAGGCGGGACAGCTTTTCTTCCGTGACCGGTTCCACCGAGGTGGCCGGGTCATCGGCGACGAGCCCGGTCGGCCAGCCGTCGTCGTCGTACGCCGCATCGATGGCGAACGGAACGGCCGAAAAGCTTGCCAGGCCGTTGCCGAAGAAGCCGCCGATGCCGCCGGACGGGCGGTGGTCCACGAGCACCTGGAACCCTTCCCAGCTGTCCCGTCGCCGCCGGATCATCACGCCCGTGTCGGCCGGCCAGTCCGGACGCATTTCGAGCACCAGCTCGAAGTCGCCGAACGCCTGGTCGCTGACAAGGTAGCCGCCGTAGCCGCTGCCGGGGGTGTCCTGCTCGCCCACCAGGACGCCGTCTTCCACGAACCAGTGCGCCGGATGCTTCTCGGGTTCCACCGGGCGGGCGAGGCCCAGCTGGTCGAAGTGCTCCAGCACTGACGGCCCGCCGGGATAGACGGTGCCGTAGATCCGCGGTGCCGGATGCCAGCCGGCCAGGCTCAGGCCGTCGAAAATCGGGACGAACTCGTGCATCGGTGCAATTCCTTTGGTGGTCCGTGGAAGTGGGGCGGTGGAGGGGTGGATTCGGAAGCGGGTCCGCGGGTCCGTGCCGGGTCAGTCCTTAGTGCTGAAGGCGGCGTCGAAGCTGGTTTGGGATGCCGGGAAGTCGAATTTCTTCAGCGCTGCGAGGGCTTCGGGGGCGCCGTGGAGGCGGTCCATGCCGGCGTCTTCCCATTCGATGGAGATGGGGCCGGTGTAGCCGATGGCGGTGAGGGCGCGGAAGGAGGATTCCCAGGGGACGTCGCCGCGGCCGGCGGAGACGAAGTCCCAGCCGCGGCGGGGGTCGCCCCAGGGCAGGTGGGAGCCCAGGACGGTGTTCCGGCCGGTGGGGCGGAGCTTGGTGTCTTTGCAGTCCACGTGGTAGATCCGGTCCTTGAAGTCCCAGATGAAGGAGACGGGGTCGATGCCCTGCCACATGAAGTGGGAGGGGTCCCAGTTCAGGCCGAACGCTTCGCGGTGGCCGATCGCTTCGAGGGTGCGGACGGTGGTCCAGTAGTCGTAGGCGATCTCACTGGGGTGGACTTCGTGGGCGAAGCGGACGCCGTTTTCGTCGAAGACGTCCAGGATGGGGTTCCAGCGGTCCGCGAAGTCCTGGTAGCCGGCGTCGATGACCTTCTCCGGGACGGGCGGGAACATCGCGACGTACTGCCAGATCGAGGAGCCGGTGAACCCGACGACGGTGTCCACGCCCAGGGCCTTGGCGAGCCGGGCGGTGTGTTTCATCTCCTCGGCGGCGCGGGTGCGGACGCCTTCGGGGTCGCCGTCGCCCCAGACCTTGGTCCCGACGATCGCTTCGTGGCGGAAGTCGATCGGGTCATCGCAGACGGCCTGGCCTTTGAGGTGGTTGGAGATCGCCCAGACTTTGAGGTTGTACTTCTCGAGCACGGCGAGTTTGGACTCGACGTAGCCGGGTTCATCCCAGCGCCAGGCGTCCAGGTGGTCGCCGGAGACGGCGATTTCCAGGCCGTCGTAGCCCCAGCCGGAGGCGAGGCGCGCGACTTCCTCGAACGGGAGGTCGGCCCACTGGCCGGTGAACAGGGTGTACGGGCGGGGCATGGTCAGGCTCCTTCAGTGGAGGTGTCGGTGGTCGGGGTGGCGGCTGCGGCGCCGGTAGGCTGGACGAGCTGGATGGTGGCGCTTTTCGCCGCGGCGGACTCCTCGACGGCGGCCAGGACGCGCTGGACGGCGAGCCCGTCCTCGAACGACGGCGACGGCGGGGTCCCGGCGTCGATGGCGGCCAGGAAGTCGCGGATCTGATGGGTGAAGGTGTGTTCCCAGCCGATCACGTGGCCCTGTGGCCACCACGCGCCCATGTAGGGGTGAACGGGTTCGTTGACCAGGATCCTCCGGAAGCCCTGCTCCCGCACGGGAACCGTGGCGTCCAGGAAACCGAGCTCGTTCAGGTCCTCCAGGTCAAAGAGGATGGTGCCCTTCTCACCGTAAATCTCCAGTTTCAGGGAGTTCTTCTGACCGGTGGCCACCCGGGAGACCTCGACTGAGGCGATGGTCCCGGAGGCGAGGGACAGCGTGGCCCAGGCGGCGTCGTCGACCGTCACATCTTCCAGACCGTGGCGGCCGGGACGCTGCCGCGTGAAAGTATGCAGCCGGCCGGAGACCTCGGTGACGGCGTCGCCGAGGAGGAACAGCACCTGGTCGATCGCATGGGAGGCGATGTCACCGAGGGCCCCGGACCCGGCGGTTTCCTTGTTCAGCCGCCAGGTCATCGGCGACTCCGCGTCGGCGAGCCAGTCCTGCAGGTAGGCCGCGCGGACGTGCCGGACGGTGCCGAGCCGGCCCTCCGTGATCAGTTCCCGGGCCAGGGCCAGGGCAGGCACGCGGCGGTAGTTGAACCCCACCATCGACTGCACGCCCCTGGCCCGGGCCGCCTGCGCCGCGGCGGTCATGGCCTCGGCCTCGGCGAGGGTGTTGGCCAGTGGCTTCTCCACGAGCACGTGCTTCCCGGCTTCGAGGGCGGCGATGGCGATCTCGGCGTGCATCCAGCCCGGGGCGCAGATATCGACGATGTCGATGTCGTCCCGTTCCAGGACGGAACGCCAGTCCGTGGCGGACTCGGCCCAGCCATACTTGGCTGCGGCCGCGTCGACCTGCCCGGCGTCCCGGCCCACGAGCACTTTCTGCTCGAAGGCCGGGACATCGAAGTAGGACGCGACGTTCCGCCACGCGTTCGAATGGGCCTTGCCCATAAACGCGTAACCGATCATTGCCACACCCAAAGGGCGGTTGGCACCCGGCGGTGTGCCGGGGGATTCGTGGGAAGTCATTAGTATTCCTAGAGGGTGGGGGCGGTGGGGTTCCAGTCCTCGGGGAGGGCTGCGGACGCTGGGGCGGAGCTTTCGACGTCGACGAATGTACCGGATTCCACGGACTCGGAGATCGAGACCATGGTGTCCAGGACGTGGTAGGCGAGGTTGCCGGTGGCACGGTGCGGAACGCCGGCGCGGATGGAACGGGCCATGTCCAGCACGCCCATGCCGCGGCCGTTGGCCGGGCCGGTCGCCGGAACGGTGGTCCAGTCCTCGTCGCCGGCGCGCCAGAGCCTGATGTCGCCGTCGAAATAATTGGGGTCCGGGAGTGAGATGGTGGCTTCGGTGCCGGTGATCTCCACGAATCCCATCCGCTGGCGCGGCGATTCGAACGAGAAGACGCTGTGCGAGGACTGGCCGCCCTCGAACTGGGCCATCGCGGAGACGTGCGTGGGGACGTCCACGGTGAATTCCTCGCCGGCCTTGGGCCCGGAGCCGATGACGCGGACTTCCTTGGCCTTGGATCCGACGGCGGCCACCTTGCGGATGGAGCCGAACGTCTGGACCAGCGCGGTGAGGTAGTACGGGCCCATATCGAACAGCGGCCCGGCGCCGTACTGGAAGAGGAATGCCGGGTTCGGGTGCCAGGACTCCGGTCCGGGGGTCTGGAACGTGGTCATGGCGGTGAGCGGCGTGCCGATGTCCCCGCGCTCGATGAGCCGGCGCGCGGTCTGCAGCCCGGCGCCGAGGAACGTGTCCGGCGCCGTGCCGAGGCGGATGCCCGCGGCGTCGGCCGTCTTCAGCAGCCCGAGACCCGATTCGCGGTCCAGCGAGAACGGCTTCTCGGTCCAGACGTGCTTGCCGGCGTTCACCGCCGCCGTCGCGACCTCCACGTGCGCGGCCGGGATGGTCAGGTTAACGATGATTTCGACGTCGGGATGGTTCAGTGCCGCGTCAACACCGCCCCACTCCGGGATGCCGTATTCCTTCGCCCGCGCCTCGGCCGCTTCCTCGAAGAGGTCGGCGACGACGAGGACCTTCAGGTCCGGGAAAACGGTCAGGTTGTCCAGATACTGCTTGCTGATGTTTCCCGCGCCGATGACGCCGACGCCGACCGGTCCGCGGCGGGAAGACGGGCTGGAGTTGCTCATGCCTGTGCTCCTTCGGTGGCCTTCGCGGAGTTCAGGAAGGCAAGCGACTGGGTGATGCCGTCGAAGATGTCCCCGGAGTAGTCATCGAATTCCACGACGCCGACTTCCAAAGACTTTGCCGCGCCGATAACGTCCCAGACCGGGATCTTGCCCTGGCCGGCCGGCTGCTGCGCTTTGGTGTCAGTGTTCAGGGGGCCGTCCTTGATGTGGATGAACTTCACCCGGTCACCCAGTTTGGTCAGGATCTCCACAGGGTCCTGGCCGCCGACCGCAACCCAGTAGGTGTCCACTTCCAGGACCAGCTCGGGGTCCAGCAGCCCTTCGAAGTACTCCAGCGCGGTCTGGCCCTCGATGCTGGACTCCAGCTCCCAGGCGTGGTTGTGGTAGCCCACACGGATGCCGTATTCGGCGCCCTTCTTCGCCGCGGCGTTGAGCTTGGCCGCGGTGGCCTGGATGGTCTCCGCGTCCTGCCAATGCTCGGCCGGAAGGTACGGGTCAATGACGGTGGTGATGCCGAGCTCCTTGGCGGCGGCGAAGATTTCGTCCTGGTCCTGGCTCAGCAGCGGCGCGTGGCCGGACGGGGCGGTCAGGCCGTTCTCCTTCAGCGCGGCGCCGAGCTCCTTGGCCGTGGCCACGAAGTTGTAGGGCTCAACCTGCGTGAAACCGATCTCTGCCACCTTCTTGATGGTGCCGGGCAGGTCCTCCTGGATCGCGTTGCGCAGGGTGTACAGCTGGAGTGAGTAAGACATGTCGTTCCTTTGCGGGAGTTGGTTTGTTCTCGAAAAAGGGTTTGCGGTTCAGGACGGCTAGCGGCCGGCGAGGGATCCGCCGATGCCGCCGACGCTGAAGTATTTGTTCAGGGTGGCGAAGACGATGATGGGCGGGAGCATCATGATGACGGCGAGGGCCATGACGCCGGACCAGTCGGTGTTGTTTTGCTGGAAGAAGGACTGCACGCCCATGGGGAGGGTGAAGATTTCGTTGGAGCGGAGGAAGACGATGGCGACGAGGTAGTCGTTCCAGGCGAGCAAAAAGGCGAAGATCGCGGTGGAGAGGATGCCGGGCAGGCTGTTCCGCAAAACGACTTTGGTGAAGGAGCCGAAGACGGAGCAACCGTCGATCCAGGACGCTTCCTCGATGCTGATCGGGATGGAGTCGAAGTAGGCGGCCATCATCCAGGTAGCCACGGTCATGGTGGAGCCGACGTAGATGATGATCAGGCCCATGAGGTTGTCCACGAGTCCCATGGTGGCGAACAGGATGAACAGCGGCACCACGGAGGTGATGATGGGCAGGGACTGCATGACGAACAGCAGCAGGGAGTACCCGGAGACGGCTTTGGAGCGGCCGCGGGAGAGGACATAGCCGGCAGGGGCGGCGACCACTACGGACACCACCAAGGTGGAGATAGTGGTGATCAGGCTGTTCTGCAGCCAGGTCGCGGCGAGGGTCTTGGAGAACACGTTGCCAATGTTCTCGAAGGTCAGGCCCGTGGCGGTGCTGTTGGGTCCGGGGGTGAAGGCCAGGAGCACGGTGACCATGATGGGCACCAGGACGATCGCGGTGATGGCCAGGATCAACGCGAAGCGCCACCACCGGCCGCGCATGCCGGCCTCGGAGAGGACGCGCTTGTTTTTGGCGGGCCCGGTGATGCCGAGGGCGGGGCCGGTTTCGGGGTGGGCGTGGAGGACTGCGCTCATTATTCGACGCTCGACTTTCGGATCTGGCGGTAAAGGAGAACGGAGACGACCACGAGGGTGAGGGTCATGAGGAAGGCGATGGCGACGCCGGGGCCGGTGGCGAAGTCCTGGAAGACGGTGCGGTAGGCCAGGACCACCAGGGAGGTGGTGGCGTCCACGGGCCCGCCGCCGGTGAGGAGGTAGATGGTGGGGAAGTCGTTGACGCAGAAGATCGTCATCAGGATCCAGGAGATGTAGGTGGAGCGGGCGATCAGCGGCAGGGTGATCTGGGTGAACTGCTGGAAGTGGGTGGCGCCGTCCATGCTGGCCGCTTCATAGACGGTGCCGTCCACGGAGGCCAGGGCGGCGGAGATCATCATCATCATGAAAGGGAAGGACACCCAGACCTTGAAGATCATGACCATGACGGCGGCGAGATGGGGGTCGGCGAGGAAGAGCGGGGTGCCCAGGCCGAGGTTGCGGAAGATGGAGGGGATGAGGCTGTCCGGAGTGGCGACCAGCCAGTTCCAAGCAGTGGAGGAGACCACGATGGGGACCACCCAGGGCAGGAGCAGCAGGACCTTGAAGGTGCCGCCGGCGGGGATTTTGGTGCGCAGCAGCAGGGCAAGGCCCAGGCCTACGAGCCAGGAGCCGAAGACGCCGACGATGGTAAACCACAGGGTGAACTGCGCGGCTTTCCAGAACGCGGGGGAGGACAGGACGGTGGTGAAGTTCTCGACGCCGACGAAGTTGCCGGTCTGGATGAGGTTGCCGTCGTGGGTGGCCTGCACGCCGGCGTAGACGAGCGGGTAGCCGTGGATCAGGACCAGCAGGACCACGGAGGGGATCAGGAGCCAGAAGAACGTCCTGGTGGTCTGCGCCGAGAGTTTGCTCTTGCGGTTGGCACCCGTGGTCCGGGGCCCGCCCCCGGACCCGCCGGGCGCGAGCCCCTTGCGGGCCCGGGACAGCCCGGACTGCGTCGTAGTGGAAGACATGGCGGAAGGCCTACTTCTTCAGGACTGACTTGAGGCCTGACTCGAAGGCCTGCAGGGCAGTCTTGGCATCGGTCTTGCCGGTGAGGATGGTCTGCGTGAACTGGTTCAGGGCCTGGCCGCCGTCAAGGACCGCCAGATCGGCGCTGAGTGTGTTGCCCTGGGCAGCGAAGGTCTTCCCGATGGGCTGGTATTCCTTGACGATCTTGACGTTGTTGGGGTCCTGCTTGAACTCGGGCAGCTCCGTGATGGACTTGAATACAGGAAGGGCGTTCATCAGCTTCTGCCGCCACAGTTCCTTGATCTGTCCCAGGTAGTACACCAGGAACGCCTCGGAGGCCTCCTGCGAGGGGGTGTTGGTGTACATCATGATGTTGTTCGGGAAGATCAGCGCGGCCTTGTCACCGTGCGGTCCGGCCATGGGGCTGGCAACCACGAGGTCCCCGGAGGTGTCACCCACGCGCTCCGGAACACCCAGGGTCAGCATGCCGAACGCGGCCTTCTTGTCCTTCCACTGGGCGTTGAGGTTGTCCGTGGTGTAGCTGACGGCAGCGGGATCGATGACGCCGTTGGAGACCAGTTCCAGCAGGAACTCAATGGCCTCGACGTTGCGGTCGTTCATGACGTCCAGCTGGCCGTCCTTGGTGAAGACGCCTCCGCCGTTGTTGAGCATCATCATGATCATCAGGTGGTTGCCGATGTTGTTGCCCGCGCCGGAGCCAGTGGCAAAGCCCGCGGCGCCAATGTTCTTCATCGCCTTGCCGGCCTCGAGGAGCGAGGCCCAGTCCTTGGGCACATCCACCCCTGCCTTTTCGAACAGGGACTTGCGGTACCAGAGCGGCCGGATGTCCAGCTGCCACGGAACAGCCACGTAGCCCTTGCCCGTCTTGAACGGCTCCAGGACGCCCGGCAGGAAGTCGTCGAACTGGCCGTTCTTCTTCAGCTCATCGACCACCTTGTCCGCGTACGCGATCTGCCCCTGCTGCTCGAACTGGAAGGCCTGGAAGCCGCCGCCGGTGGACACCGCGGGACCGGTCTTGGACGCCACAGCCGAGGAGAACGTCTGGTAGAAGTTGTTCCACTGAATCAGCTGATATGAAGCCTTGCTGCTGGCTCCGGAGAATCCTTCGGTGATCTTCTTGGCGGCGTCGTTGTAGGCGGGGGTTGCCCACGGCATGTCCCAGAACTTGACCGTCCCGCCGGCTCCACCGCCACTTTGGGTTGCCGAGCCGCCGCCGCATGCGGCCAGAAGGGGAGCGGACGCAGCGGCGGCGGCGAAGCCGAGGAATCCCCGGCGGGAAAAGGCGGAGGATGCCATGGAGGGTTTAGCAGACACGGTGTTTCCTTTCAGGAACGGGCTGCTGAGTGCCCGTTCCCTTCTCGACGATGAGTGGATTGGTAACGCTGGAAATGCTGAGGAAGAAACTGTCTAGTCGGTGAGCTGGCTGAGGAGAGACATGGCCGCCGTGAACTGCGCCAGATCGTTGGCCGGGTTACCGGACGTGATGTGCGAGTGGGCCCTGGCCCAGCTGGTCCGGTGAGCCGATTCGTAAAGGGTGGGAAGCGTCGTCGCTCCCCCTGCAGTGACGGCGCGGACTTCGGCCGGCCATGCCGCCGCGGGGTCCGGGAGGACGACGACGGCGCTCCCGGCGGAGGTCAGGATGGAGACGCTGGCGGTGGCCGGCAACGCCGAGCTCATGATGCCCTGCAGCGCCGCGGGTGCACCGTTGGGAAGGACAGCGGCCACGGTGTAGCCGTTGGGGCTGCGCTGGATCATCCGCAGGTCTCGCAGCTCAATGCCGCACTGCACAACCACGGCGAACTGTTCCGTCAGCAGCTGCAGGGGCTCGGTGCCGGGCGGTGCCACGGCAACCGAGTCCAGCAGCATGGCGTCGCCGACCGCTCCGGCTAGAACACTGTGGACGCTGTCGCTGGACCCGGCAATGGCGGCATTTCCGGCCCAGCGCTGGTCCAGGACCACTGCCGACCCTGCATCTGCGGCGGCTGCGGCCAGCAGGTCCACATCCTCGGGCACCGGCGAGGAGACTACGACGCCGCGGGCGCCGCTGCGGATCGCTTCGGCTGCGCGCTGCGTCCAGCCTGCGTGGCCGGCGACGGCGATGACATCGGGAACATGGCCCTGGGCCGCGGAAGTGCCTGCTGCCGGAGCGAAGGAAAGGGGGAGGGAGGCGGCGGCGGCGGCCACGGCTCCCGCCGCCTCGGCCTGCGGGTCCGCGTACAGGGACAGCTGTGCGCTCATGCGCTGACCTCCTCGGTTGCGATTGCGCCGGTGGGGCTGGCGGTGCGGGCGCCCACGAGGCCGACGGCGGCGTCGGCGATGGACAGGGCAAACTCAAGGTCATGTATGAGCGTTTCGGCCGACGGCGGCTTGCCGGTGCCGTTGGCCAGTTCGGCCAGCTTGCGCCATTCCCCTTCGTAGCCGTTGTGGCCGTAGGGGCCCAGGAGCAGGGTCTGCCCCGCCGTCCGGAGCTGGGCGGTGGCGGAGCCTGCGTGGACATAGGAGGGGGTGAAGTCGATCTTCAGTGCAGCGTCGTCGCCGATGGCTTCGAACACCCATGCCGGTTCCCAGGTGGCGTTCATCGCGGCGCGCAGCTCGATGGATACGGCACCGGCGCGCAGCGAAATGACGTAGCCGAAGGGGAGGGCGATTTCGGCGTGGAGGACTTCCACGGAGGCAAAGTCGGGGGTGAAACGGCGGACCAGCGGCAGGTCATGGATGGCCAGGCCCATCACGCCGCCCCGGAGCATGGCCTTGATGACCTCGGGGTCGGTGGCGTCCTGCTCCGGCATGGGAACCCGGCCTACGATCTCTGTGGCGAAGTCCTCAAAGCGCGGGTTGGGCGGCAGGACGATGGAGGAGCGGATGGTGTGGACCTGCTCGGGCAGGTCCCCCCAGGCCGCCTCGGCTGCGAGCCAGCCCGGGTCGAAGGTGTGCATCGCGCCCACAATGATGGGGACGCCGGTTTCGGCCGAGACGGCGGAGATGCCGGCAGCTTCCTCCCCGGTCATCGCGAAGGGCTTCTCACAGAGCACCGCTTTCTTGCCGGCCCGGCAGCAGGCGATGACCTGGGCGGCATGGAACTGGTGCGGGCTGCAGATCGCGACAATGTCCACGCCGGGATCGGCCAGCAGTTCCTCCATGCTGGTGCTGAAGCGTGCGCCGACCCTGCCTGCGACGGATTCGGCCACGGCCGGATCCACGTCCATGATGTGGCGCACCTCCAGAATGTCGGTGAGTCTGGCCAGGGACGGAAGATGGATTGCCTGCGTGACAGGCCCCGCGCCCAGGATGCCGACGCCGAGAGGCGCCGCTGTTTGGTACTGGCTCGACAAGGTCATTACCTCTTTGTAATCGCCGGAAAAGCTTTGCCCGCCGCAGCGCCATTCGGTGATGCGGCTCACAGCTCAACCTAGAACCACTTTTGACGACCGTCAAGCAAAAGTCAGAAAGTTATCGACATTCTTTGTGTCCTGTGACACTCAGAAGCATTCGTGCTATCACTGAATCCATGAGTCCACGAACGGGAAATGGCCAGACTGCGGAACCGGTTGCCGCCGACGGCACGGGCAGCCTGTCCCGCGCCGGCGATCTGTTTCAGCTGCTCCGCGACGGCAGGGCGCGGACCCGGGCCGAGCTGGCGCTGACCACGGGACTCGCACGGTCCACGGTTGCTTCCCGCATTGACGCGCTAATTGCCTCCGGACTGGTGGGCCCCGCAGGGGAGGCGACATCGAGCGGCGGCAGGCCGCCGTCGCGCTTTGCCTTCAAGCCGGCCGCCCGCGCAGTGCTGGCTGTCGACGTCGGTGCCACCCACGTGATCATCGCGGTCACGGACCTGGGTGGAAACATCCTCAGCGAGCGGCGGCTGGCGCAGGACGTGGCCGAGGGGCCGGAGGCAGTGCTGGGCCGGATCGTGACCGAGGCAACGTCACTGCTGGCGGAGACGGGGCGGACCATGGAGGATCTTGCCGGCGTCGGGATCGGCCTGCCGGGGCCCGTGGAGCACGCCACCGGCAGGCCGGTGAAGCCGCCCATCATGCCCGGCTGGGACGGGTTCGACGTGGTCAGCTACGTCCAGCGTTCGTTCCCGGTCCCGGTGCTGGTGGACAACGACGTGAACATCATGGCCCTGGGCGAACGCACAGCGCACTGGCCGGAGCACGACAACTTCCTGTTTATCAAGGTGGCCACCGGCATCGGGGCCGGCATCATCAGCAACGGTGAATTGCAGCGCGGCGCCAATGGCACCGCCGGCGACCTTGGCCACGTCCGCGTGCCCAGAGGCGATGACGTCCTGTGCCGGTGCGGGAACTACGGTTGCCTCGAGGCGCTGGCGTCCGGCCCTGCCGTGGCGCGGGCACTGGCGGCGCAGGGCGTGGAGGCAGAGAGCGGGGCCGACGTCCTCGGCCTGGTGGCCGGGGGCAACCTGCAGGCGATTCACGCCCTGCGCCAGGCCGGCAGGGACGTGGGCGACGTGCTCGCCACGGTGGTGAACCTCCTGAATCCCTCGGTCATTGTGGTGGGCGGAAGCCTTGGCCAGGCGGGCGAGCACCTCATGGCGGGGGTGCGCGAAGTGGTCTACCGAAGGTCGCTGCCGCTTGCCACAACGCATCTTCGCATCGGCCTGTCCATGGCGGGCGGCCAGGCGGCCGTGCTGGGCGCGAGCCAGATGGTCACCCAGCATGTCCTGTCACCGACGGTCATAGAAGCCACGCTGCAGGCCACGGGCTAGGCGCGCTTACTGGCTAGCMGCGCTGGGGCCGCTGCAAGAAGACCAACTTTCACATCCAAGCGAAACGGAGTCTTGAATTGAGTACGCACAAGCACGCACCCCTGAGGGTTGGCGTCGTTGGGATCGGCTGGGCCGGCCAGCAGCACATCGAGGCCTACAAGAACATCGACGGCGTGGAACTGGTTGCGGTCGCCGCGATGGAAGAGGACCTGCTTAAGAGCATTAAGGACGAGTACAGCGTCCCAAACACGTTTGCGCGCTGGGAGGACCTGATCGAGCTCGACGGGCTCGACGCCGTCAGTGTGGCAGTGCCCACCTTCCTGCATGCCCCGATCGCCGTGGCCGCCCTGGAACGGGGGCTGCACGTCCTGAGCGAGAAGCCGCTGGCACGCAACGGCGAGGAAGGCCTCCGGATGGTGGAGGCGGCGCGGAAAGCCGGCCGCGTCCTGGACGTGGCCTTCAACCACCGCCGCCGCGGCGACATCCAAAAGCTGAAAGGCATCATCGACGACGGCGAACTCGGCCGGCCGTACTATGCCAAGGCTTCGTGGCTCCGGCGTCAGGGGATCCCCATGCTGGGCAGCTGGTTCACGAACCCGGCGCTGGCAGGCGGCGGCCCGCTGGCCGATATCGGCGTCCACGTCCTGGACTATGCCCTGCACCTGCTGGGCGAACCCAAGGTCATCTCCGTCTCGGCGTCGACGCATTCGGAGCTGGGCCCCCGCGGTCTGGGCGGCAACGCCCGCTACACCGCCATGAAGTCCTCCCACAAGTTTGAGGTGGAGGACTTCGCCTCGGCGTTCATCAGGCTGGAAGGCGGCGGCACGCTGATCCTCGAAGCCGGCTGGGCAGCCTACCGGGACGAGGATGACCTGATGGACTTCACCGTCTACGGCACCGACGGCGGCGCGGAACTCCGCGCCGTCGGAGCCTCCAACGTGCCAGTCGCAGATGTCCGGATCTTCAAGGAAAAGGACGGCGAGAACGCCGACTATGTGGTGGTGGCGGAGCCGGGCCGGGCGCACCAAGCTGTGGTGGAGGACTTCGTGGACGCCGTCCGCGGCGGCGAGACCGCCTGGGGAGCCCACGACGGCTCACTCGCCCTGACCCGTGCCCTGGTGCTCGACGCCTGCTACAAATCCGCCCTCGAACAGCGTGAAGTGAGGCTCTGACATGACCGAAAAACTCAACATCCTGGTCTGGAACGAAGGCGTCCATGAGGCGAACAACCAGCCCGAAACCATGGCTGAGATGTACCCCAACGGCATTCATGGCGCCGTCGCCGACGGACTGAAGGGCTTCTACCCGGATTCAAGCATCACCACGGCCACGCTGGCCGATCCGGAGCACGGGCTCTCCGAGGAGACCCTCGCCGCCACCGATGTACTTCTGTGGTGGGGGCACGTTGCCCACGGTGACGTCAGCGACGAGGTGGTGGAACGGGTCCAGCGGCATGTCCTGGGCGGCATGGGCCTGGTCGTCCTGCACTCCGGGCACTTCGCCAGGATCTTCACCAGGCTGCTCGGCACCACGTGCTCACTGAAATGGCGCAACGAGGGCGAGCGGGAACTCGTGTGGACCGTGAAGCCCTCGCATCCGATCGCCGCCGGGGTGGAAAGCCCCATCGTGATCCCGAAGCAGGAGATGTACGGCGAGCTGTTCGACATTCCCGAGCCCGACGACCTCATCTTCATCAGCTCCTTCGAAGGCGGCGAGGTATTCCGCTCGGGCGTGACGTTCACACGCGGAAAGGGCCGGATCTTTTATTTCAGCCCGGGCGACCAGGAGTACCCCGTGTACCACCAGCTGCAGATCCGGCAGGTGATCGCCAACGGCGTGGGCTGGGTGGCGCAGCCTGGCCGGTTCCGCGAGGCTCCGGGCGTCAGCAACGCCCCGCGCGACTGGTTCCTGAACACCCACTGAGCGCGAACCGATCCGTGGGGGCTCCCGGGCTCCCGCTGACTTTTCCGCCGTCAGGGGCGCCGCATGATAGCAATGAGGGTGATGAAACCCCTTGCCCGCTTCCAGCACCCCGACGTCCGCGCCCCATGAGGGACACGATCGGAACGAAGGTTCCCCGCAGCTGGATCCTGCTCGCGTGCATCGGACTTATTGCCCTCAACATGCGGGGCCCCTTCGTGGCGGTGGCCCCGGTCCTGGGCCCGATGCAGGACGAGCTGGGGTTCTCGCCTGTTGAGCTGGGCCTGCTGACCGGCATCCCGGTACTGTGCTTCTCCCTTGCGGCGCCGCTTGCCTCACTCGCCGGGCGCCGGCTTGGCGCAGAAATGGCCATCACGCTCACGCTGGCGGGCGTCCTGGCTGGCGTGGCGGTCCGCTCGGCCGGCGGCGGGGCGATGGTGATGGCGGGTACGGTCATCCTCGGCCTGGCCATCACCGTGGGCAACATCGCGGTGCCGCTGATCATCCGCCGGGACTTTTCGCCGCGGCGCCAAGGGACTGCCATGGGCATCTATACGGCTGCCTTGAACGTCGGCTCGTTCATTACGTCCGTGGTTACGGCGCCGCTGGCAGGGTGGGCCGGCTGGAGGGCTTCCATTGCCGCCTCGGCGGCGTTCGCCATTGCGGCCGTGGGCTTCTGGATCTTCGCGACCGGGCGCCGGGCCTTCCTGCCCGCGGCGGATGACGGCTCCGGCGGGCCAACGGCCGCCGGCCGCCCGGCGTCGCGATGGATCACGGTGGGCCTCACAATCGGCTTCGCCGGGCAGGCCATCTCCTATTACGGCGTGACCGCCTGGCTGCCCACCCTGCTTGCCGATGAACTCGGCATGGCGCCGGCAGCCGCGGGCGCAGGTTCCTCCCTGTTCCAGATCATGGCGATCGCTGGCGGCCTGGGTGTGCCGCTCGTGGCCAGGTTCGCCAGTACGACGGCGGTTGCGGTCACCTTGGGCGCCATGTGGCTGACCGTTCCGCTGGGGCTGCTGTTTGTTCCCCAGCTGTGGTGGCTGTGGTCTTCGCTCGGGGGAGTGGCGCAGGGCGGGGGCATCACGCTCATCTTCATCGCGATCATCAAGCTCGCCCGGGACCAGGCGTCCGCGGGCCGGATGTCGGCGATCGTCCAGGGTGTGGGCTACGGCGTCGCGGCGCTGGCTCCGACCGTGGTGGGCTACGTCCACAGCACCTCGGGCAACTGGTCCGTGCCGCTGCTGGTGATCCTCGGCTCCGTGTTGGCGTTCTTTGTTTCAACGACCCTGTCCGTGCGGAAGGTGCCCCGGCAGCGTTAGGCCGGGACCCGCCGTCGTACGTTCCTTGAACCTCAAAGCGCGAACTGGCAGCTGACGCCCTCAAACCTGTGTTTTCGGGTCATCAGCTGCCAGTTCGCGCTTCAAGGTGGTTCCGTTGCCGGGCCGCCTCCCCGGCCTTCGGGGGTGCCTGTTGCGAAGGGCATGGCGGCCCGGCGGACGGAAATCTGGGCCTGCTTAGACAGCGATGGCTAAGCGGCCACGAGCTCGTCCTCGATGGCCTCGGCCGTGGCGTCGATGCCCTCGCGTGCTTCGTGCAGGTACCGGGCGTAGGCGGGAACCGTGAGGAAGCTGGGGAACTTGTCGCTCAGGGTGACCTCCTCGAAGATGTCCCGGGCGTCGGTAAAGCGGTCGCCGTCGAAGCGCTCCAGCCGGGCGAACTCCTCGTCCAGCATCTCCTCCACCCATTCCCGGCTGATGATCTCGCCGTGGTCGGTGATGGCGCGGGAGTAGATCCACTGCCACAGCTGGGAGCGGGAGATCTCCGCGGTGGCGGCGTCCTCCATCAGGTTGTGGATGGCAACGGCGCCGTTGCCGCGCAGCCAGGATTCGATGTAGCGGATGCCCACCTCGATGTTGTTCCGGATGCCCTGTTCGGTGATGGTGCCCTGTGTGGCGGCGACGTTGATGAGGGCGCGGTCGTCGGGAGTGACGTCCTCACGCAGGCGGTCCAGCTGGTTGGGCTTCTCCCCGAGGACGTTGTCGAACACCTCGCGGCACACGGGTACCAGGTCCGGGTGCGCCACCCAGGAGCCATCGAAGCCGTCGGCTGCCTCGCGGGTCTTGTCCGCGCGGACCTTCTCGAAGGCGTTGGCGTTGGCGGCCTCATCCTTGCGGTTGGGAACAGCGGCGGCCATGCCCCCAATAGCCATGGCGCCGCGCTTGTGGCACGCGCGCACCAACTGTTCGGTGTAGGCCCGCATGAACGGGGCAGTCATGGTGACCTGGCCGCGGTCCGGCAGGACGAAGCGCGGTCCGCGGGTGCGGAAGTTCTTGATCAGGGAGAAGATGTAGTCCCAGCGGCCGGCGTTCAGGCCTGCGGCGTGGTCGCGGAGTTCGTAGAGGATTTCTTCCATCTCGAAGGCGGCGGTGATGGTTTCGATCAGCATGGTGGCGCGGATGGTGCCCTGCGGGATGCCGAGCAGGTCCTGGGCGAGGATGAAGATGTCGTTCCAGAGCCGGGCTTCGAGGTGGTTTTCGATTTTCGGCAGGTAGAAGTACGGGCCTTTGCCCTGAGCCAGGAGGCGGCGGGCGTTGTGGAAGAAGTACAGGCCGAAGTCCACGATGCCGCCGGCGATCGCTTCGCCGTTGATGAGCATGTGCTTCTCGGGCAGGTGCCAGCCGCGAGGGCGGACCACGATGGTGGGCAGGTCCTCGGCGGCCTTGAGCTTGTATTCCTTGCCTTCGGGGGAGGTGAAGTCGATCCGGCGCTCGAGCGCGTCGGTGAGGTTCAGCTGGCCCTGGATGACGTTCCGCCACGACGGCGTGGAGGAGTCTTCCATGTCCGCCAGCCACACCTTGGCGCCGGAGTTCAGGGCGTTGATGGTCATCTTCTTGTCGACCGGTCCGGTGATTTCCACGCGCCGGTCTTCAAGGCCCGGTGCCGGCGGAGCTACCCGCCAGTGCGGATCGTTGCGGACGGACTCGGTCTCCCGCAGGAAACGCGGGTCCTGGCCCCGGGCGATGTCGTCCCGCCG
The DNA here is from genome assembly GCF_056396245.1 of Arthrobacter sp. 05T423. Lineage (NCBI taxonomy): Bacteria > Bacillati > Actinomycetota > Actinomycetes > Micrococcales > Micrococcaceae > Arthrobacter > Arthrobacter sp. 05T423. Next base: position 91,719 of record NZ_JBFTLC010000003.1, on the reverse strand, counting down.
TGCCCGCCGTGCCCGCAAAAGTTCCTGCCGCCGGGCCGCGGTCGCCTTGTGCAGCTGGGCAACGAAGGCCAGCGCATCCGGAGTAAGAACCTCGCCCTGCCGGCATATGGGCTGCGCGGTCAAAGTAATCCCATTGATCGTGAAGTTGTCCGTGAAGCTGTTCATTTCAAATCTCTCCTCAGAAGAAGCAAGTTGACGGCGGTGAAGCGGGCGGTGCCGGGAGGGCCGAAAAAGGCAATCCTCCGCGTGCTATTCCCCATCCCCGCCATGGGCCTCGCAGAGCTCGGCCGGGCGGGGGACAGGGCCCCTTTTACGCACGCTTCCGGATCACCTTTCCCGGCCCGAGGCATGGGCACCTGCGTGCCGGCCGCCGTCGTGCCTTCCGGTGAGCGATGTTGACAGCTCACCTTTGGGCTGGAGGGGCCCACAGCCGCCGGGTTCCCTCGCGAGCTTGCGAGCGGAGGGGCGGCCGGGGATTAGTGGAATTGGCCCTCTTCGGTCGATCCGACCAGGGCGAGGGTGGATGCGTTCGGGTTGAGCGCAGTTGCGATGTCGTCGAAGTAGCCGGTGCCGACTTCGCGCTGGTGCTTGGTTGCGGTGTAGCCGCGGGATTCGGAGGCGAATTCCTTCTCCTGGAGTTCGACGTAGGCGCTCATGCCTTCGCGGGCGTAGCCGTGGGCGAGGTCAAACATCGAGTAGTTCAGGGCGTGGAATCCGGCCAGGGTGATGAACTGGAAGGTGAAGCCCATGGCGCCAAGTTCACGCTGGAACTTGGCGATGGTGGCGTCGTCCAGGTGCTTGCGCCAGTTGAACGACGGCGAGCAGTTGTAGGAGAGCATCTGGTCCGGGAACTCGGCCTTGACGGCCTCGGCGAACTTGCGGGCCAATTCCAGGTCCGGGGTGCCCGTCTCCATCCAGATGAGGTCGGAGTACGGGGCGTAGGCCTTGGCGCGGGCGATGCAGGGTTCGATGCCGTTGCGGACCTTGTAGAAGCCTTCCGGGGTGCGTTCGCCGGTGATGAATTCCTGGTCCCTCTCGTCGACGTCGGAGGTGATCAGGGTGGCTGCCTCGGCGTCGGTGCGGGCGATGACGACGGACGGGGTGCCGGCGACGTCGGCGGCCAGGCGGGCCGCGTTCAGGGTCCGGACGTGCTGCTGGGTGGGGATGAGGACCTTGCCGCCGAGGTGGCCGCACTTCTTCTCCGAGGCGAGCTGGTCCTCCCAGTGCACACCGGAGGCGCCGGCCTGGATCATGGACTTCATCAGCTCGTAGGCGTTCAGCGGACCGCCGAAGCCGGCCTCGGCGTCGGCGACAATCGGGACCAGCCAGTCCTCGACGGTCTGGACACCTTCGGAGAACTCGATCTGGTCTGCGCGCAGGAGGGCGTTGTTGATGCGGCGGACCACGGTGGGGACCGAGTTGGCCGGGTAGAGGGACTGGTCCGGGTAGGTGTGGCCGGAGTTGTTCGCGTCCGCGGCAACCTGCCAGCCGGAGAGGTAGATGGCGCGCAGGCCTGCCTTGACCTGCTGCACGGCCTGGTTGCCGGTCAGGGCACCCAGGGCGTTGGTGTACTTGCCTTCCTTGTGCTCCTCGGTGAGCTGCTTCCACAGCTTCTCGGAGCCGCGGCGGGCCAGGGTGTGCTCTTCGGAGACCCGGCCGCGGAGACGGACGACATCCGTTGCCTTGTAGTCACGGGTCACACCTTCCCAGCGCGGGTTGGCAGCCCACTCGAGCTCCAGTGCGGCGGCCTGCTGTTCGGGCGTCTGCTGGGTGGGCTCAAATGCTGCAGTCATCTTTGTCTCCTTGTTAGCTCCCGGGCCATTCCGGGTGATGGTTTCCGGGCCGACCTTCGCTGCGCCTTTGCAGCTGCGGCCGGCTTTTCCGGTGGTGTTTCTTTCCGTGACACCTACTTTTCTGCACTTTGAAAGACCTTTCTAGGGGGAAACGCTGGAAAGAAATGCACTTCTTCACGTATTCTTCAGAAATGTCGCCTTCAAGCTGGAACAGGGAAGTTTCACAGCCGTCGTCACCGCAGTCGACGGCGGAACTGGACGTTATCTCGCTCGGCCGCCGCGTGCGCCATCTGCGCAAGCAGGCGGGACTTACGCTGGATGACCTGAGTGCCGCCGTCGGAACCGCCCCGAGCCAGTTGAGCCTCATTGAGAATGGCAAGCGGGAACCCAAACTCGGCTTGCTGCAGCACCTGGCAACGGCGCTCAACGTCAGCATCGACCAGTTGCTTGGAGCCGAACCGCCCAGCCGCCGGGCAGGCCTGGAAATCGAGCTCGAGCGCTACCAGCGCGGACCGCTCTACGAGTCGCTCAACCTGCCCAAAATCCGCATCAGTTCGCGGTTGCCGATGGACGTCCTGGAGGCACAGGTCGGGCTGCTGCACGAGCTCGAACGCAAGATGAACGAGCAGGTGGCGACGCCGGAAGAGGCCCGCCGCGCGAACGGCGAGCTGCGGGCCATGATGCGCGAGCGCGGCAACTATTTCCCGGAGTATGAGGCGGAGGCGCAAAAGGTCCTCAAGGGGGTCGGCTACACCACTGGTCCACTCAGCCAGCACGTCATTGCCGACATCGCTGAGAACCTCGGTTTCAGCCTCCATCACGTGGGCGACCTGCCCCATTCCACGCGTTCGGTGACCGATTTGAAGAACCGCAAAATTTACCTGACGCAAAGCGAACGGCAGGACCACGACCCCCGGTCCGTGCTCCTGCAGGCACTGGGCCACTATGTCCTGGGCCATGAAACGCCCCGCAACTACGGCGATTTCCTTGCGCAGCGGGTGGCCACGAACTATTTCGCGGCCGCGCTCCTGCTCCCGGAGCAGGCCACCGTTGAATTTCTGCAAAAAGCCAAGGCAGCGAAGGAAATCGCGGTCGAGGACATCAGGGATGCCTTTGCCGTGTCCTATGAAACCGCCGCCCACCGTTTCACCAACCTGGCCACCAAGCACCTGGGCATCACCACCCATTTCCAGAAGACCCACCAGAGCGGGATCATCTACAAGGCTTACGAGAACGACGGCGTGAACTTCCCGCAGGACCACACGGGCGCCATCGAGGGGCAGCCGTCCTGCAAGGCCTGGACCTCCCGCGCCGTGTTCGATGTGCCGGACAAGTTCAGCGCCTACAGCCAGTACACGGACACGCCGTCGGGCACGTACTGGTGCACCGCCCGCACGGACCGGTCGGCCAGCGGGCATTTCTCGCTGAGCATCGGCGTCCCGTACCAGCACGTGAAGTGGTTCCGGGGACGGGAAACGACGGCCCGGGCAACGTCCAACTGCCCCGACCCCACCTGCTGCAAACGGCCGCCGGCTGCGCTGGCATCCGAGTGGGCGGGCAACGCCTGGCCCTCGGCCCGGGCCCACTCCCACCTGCTGGCGGCCATGCCCCCGGGCGCCTTCCCAGGCGTGGACGAGACCGAGGTCTACACGTTCCTGCAGGCGCACTCGGGAAGCTGACCGACGCGCAAGCGGATCCTGCCGGTTTTTCGGTAAGGCTGCGGCAGTTTTCCCAGGCTGTCCAGTGACGCTCACGCACTCTTGCTGGAGGCCAGGCGACTGCTTCCGGCTCGCGTGCGTCGCCACCCCACGGGGAAGAATTCTTCGTTGAGAATCCCGTGATAGAGCACGTCATGCAAAACCCGGTGGCTTTCGTCGGTGCCGGACCAGCGGCCCGTATCCCTCAGAAAGTGCATGTATTCAAACAGCACGGCAGAGAAAAAGGATGCGAGGTCAGCATCACGCTCATTGAGTAACCCCACATGTTCAGCGATGAGTCCGGGGTCCATGGCGGTCACTGCGGCGCCGCCGGAGAGCTCGGCGTAAATCGGAAAGAACGCTTGCAGTTGCGCCAGGACGGGAAGGATGTCTGGCAACATCCCGTTCTTCCGGCGCCAAGTCACGAATGCGAATAGGGAACCCACTTCCTGGTCGCCTTGGTTCAAAGCAAGGCAAGCTGCTCTGGTGGCGGTCTTCCCGGCAGGGTGCCCGCTCCGGGACTTCCGTCTTGCAAGCCGGCGGCGGCGGGATTTGTTGGCCAAGATCAATCCTCACTGTGGTTTGTTGGAGAGGCTGAATGCCTTTCCAACAACGCTATGAGTGGGGACCCCCGGCCTCAACGGCGGGTCTGCCGTATGTGGAAACCGGTCCGGAGCAGCCCACCGCCCGAACGCAGCCAAACACCAACCTGAAACCCGCGCCAAGCTAAGCGGACTATATTGGCCCTGTCAGCCCACCCATCCGATTGCGGGAGCGTGCACCCATGGCCAAGGAACTTGCCACCCAGCTCATCCAACAGCTCCAGGCTGCCGGCGTCCAACGGATCTACGGAATCGTCGGGGACAGCCTCAACCCGATCGTCGACGCCGTACGCCAGACGGGCGGCTCGCAGCAGGGAGGCATTGACTGGATCCATGTCCGGCACGAGGAAGCCGCTGCCTTCGCCGCCGCGGCGGAGGCCCAGCTGACCGGAAAACTTGCCGTGTGCGCCGGCTCCTGCGGGCCCGGCAACCTGCACCTGATCAACGGCCTGTACGACGCCAACCGCTCCGGCGCGCCGGTTCTGGCCATCGCCTCGCACATCCCGAGCAAGCAGATCGGCAGCGGCTTCTTCCAGGAAACCCATCCGGACCGGATCTTCAACGAATGCTCCGTTTACTCGGAGCTCATCAGCACGGCCGAACAGGCGCCGCGGGTGATGCACAGCGCCATCCAGCACGCCGTCGCCTTGGGCGGCGTCGCCGTCGTCACCCTTCCCGGCGATATCGCCGGGCTGGAGGCCACCGGCGAGACGCCGGCGCCGGCGAAGTTCCGGCCCGCAACCCTGACCCCAGACGCCGAAAGCGTCGGGGAGCTCGCGGATGCCATCAATGCGGCCGGCAAGGTTGCCATCTTCGCCGGGGCGGGCACGCAGGGAGCCCATGACGAGGTGATCGCGCTCGCGGAACTGATTGGCGCGCCGATCGGGCACACCCTGCGGGGCAAGGACTTCCTGCAGTACGACAATCCGTACGACATCGGCATGACCGGGCTGCTGGGCTATGGCGCCGCGGCGGAGGGGATCGAGGACGCGGACCTGCTCCTCCTGCTGGGCACCGACTTCCCGTACGACCAGTTCCTGCCCGGAACCCGCACCGCCCAGGTGGACCGTGCGGCGCACAGGCTGGGCCGGCGGACCGACGTCGACATCGCCGTCCATGGCGACCTGCTGCCCACGCTCGCTGCACTGATGCCCCTCCTGGCGCCGAAGAAGAGCCGCCGCTTCCTCAACCAGATGCTCAAGAAGCATGACCGCCTCATGAACAAAGCCGTCAGCGCCTACACGCGTAAGGTGGAAAAGAAGCAGCCGATCCACCCGGAATACGCGGCGTCCCTGCTGGACCAGGTGGCTGCCGCGGACGCAGTTTTCACCGCGGACACCGGCATGTGCAACGTGTGGACCGCGCGCTACATCAACCCGTTGGGCACGCGCCGACTGATCGGCTCGTACCTGCACGGCTCCATGGCCAACGCGCTGCCGCATGCCATTGGCGCGCAGCTGGCTTACCCCGGCCGCCAAGTCATTTCGGTGTCCGGCGACGGCGGGCTGTCAATGCTGCTCGGCGAACTCATCACGGTTGCCGCGCACCGGCTGCCGGTCAACGTGGTGGTCTTCAACAACTCCACCTTGGGCATGGTCAAGCTGGAGATGCTGGTGGATGGCCTGCCGGACTTCGGCGTGGATGTGCCCGATGCCGACTACGCCGCAGTGGCCCGCGCCCTCGGCTTCCATGCCGTCAGGGTCACGGATCCCGCCCGGATTGAGGATGCCTACCGTGAGGCCTTCTCCCATCCCGGGCCGTCGCTGGTGGAGCTCATCACGGATCCGAAGGCGCTGTCGATCCCGCCGAAAATCACCGGCTCGCAGGTCCTGGGGTTCGCCACCGCCATGTCGAAGGTGGTCCTGAACCGTGGTGCCGGCGAGGCAGTGAGCATGGCCCGCAGCAACCTCCGGAACATTCCGCGGCGGTAGTGAGCGCTCAGCGGTAGGTGCGCCGGGCGGACGGTGCCCAAGACGGCCGGCGGGCTTTCCCGCCGTCGTCCGCTCCCGCCGTCGTACGCGTTCAACGGCGGGCAGCACTGACGGCGGTTACCGCATGCTGCGTTCGACGGCAAGCAGCGCCGCCGTTCTTTCGATGAGTCCGTAGGGGATAGGCTTGCCGAGGGGAAACTTGAGCGTGCCCTTGGCGGACCGGAAGGGCGCTATCTCAGCCTCGAAGGCGTCGTCTCCTGACGGCACCGGATACACCGAAATATGGTGGGCCCACCCAGCGAAATACACCACCTGCCTGCCGTCGAGGGTGACCGTGGGGATGCCGTAGCTGATCGCTTCGCCAGAGCCAGGCACGGCCGCGCGGCATCGGCGCCAGACCTCCCGGAGGACATCCTGCACGTCGGTGGGAAACTGCGCGATGTACTCGTCCACGCTGTCGAAATGCCGGGCCATGAGACGCTCCTTCGCGATCCACCGGGATGCCTCGAGGATACGCCAGCGCTGCTCTGTGGAGGTGGACGGGTAACCGTGACCGGCCAGGCATCGTTACTGTCGGACCCCACTGGTTGACTGTGGGCATACGGTGTTCTCCGGGTGAGCCGGGGACTGCAATGAACAGGATTCGAATGGCCAAGATGGTGGCGGCCCAGGCCGCGGTCGCACTGGCGGCGCCACGTTCGGCCGCGGCGCCGGGATTGCTCAAGGCCGACGGCGTGGAGCGGGCTACGGTGGATGGCACCGCTTACGCCGCAGAATACCGCGCGTTCCGGGACTCCGCCCTTGGGCTCGGACACGCATTGCTAGCCGACGGCGGGAACGGTTCAGGCGGGAAGTGGTGTCCTCGCCCAGCAGCCTGCTGGTTGCGCTGGCGATGCTCCGTGCCGGTGCGTCCGGAGAGACGGCTGCGGAGCTGGACGCCGTGCTGGGTCTTCCCCAGGACAGGCCCGATGAGGCCATGAACGCGCTGCTCGGCAGCCTGGCAGACCCCTTTTGACCCGGGCTCCACGTCGGACGTGCCCTTCACCCTCGCCGACGGCGAGCAAATCGACGTCTCCGCCATGCACAACCTGCTGGAGCTGAAGTACGGGGAAGGTGCCGGTTGGCGGGGCGTGGACCTCCCCTACGCTGAGGGCTTCGTGATGCGGCTGGTCCTGCCGAAGGCCACCGATTCCTCTGCCTTATCGGGCCGCAACAGCTCATGAATATCGCGGATGCCCTGGACGCCGCGCCCCTGCAGGCAGTGCAGGTCCAGCTGCCCCGCTGGGACCACAGATGCAGCTTTGATCTGCGCCAGGTCCTGGAAGCCGCCGGACTGCAGAAGACCCTGAAAACCACTGAGGACTTCGACGGCCGTTCCACTACCAGATGGTGCACATTGAAACCGGCCTCCCGCTGATCATGGGAACCGTGGCTGACCCCCGCTCCTGAGGGGGTTTAGCGCGGGCCGCCCTGCCAGAGGGCATCGAACGGGGCACCGGAGGCCACGCGGTTGCGGATGCCCGCGGTCACGAAGTCCTTTGCGGTCCGGGCTGCCTCCAGCGGCGTGGCTCCCTTGGCCAGCTCGGCCGTCACCGCAGCAGCGAGCGAGCAGCCGGCGCCGGAGACGGCCACCTCGCCCACCTTCGGCGCCGTCAGCACCTCAAGGGTCTCGCCGTCGTAGAAGACGTCGACGGCGTCGGGACCGGACAGCCGCACGCCGCCCTTGGCCAGCACCGCGGCTCCGCTCAGTTCGTGGATCCGGATCGCCGCGGCCTTGAGGGATTCGACGTCGGTGATCTCCAGTCCGGACAGCGACTCGGCCTCGAAGTGGTTGGGCGTGACGAAGGTGGCTAGAGGCAGGATCTGCGCCTTGAGCGCCTGGTCCGTATCCAGCGCGTGGCCCGGCTCCTGGCCCTTGCAGATCAGTACCGGGTCCAGCACCACGTTGGCGAATGCCCCAGGGGACAGTGCGGCGGCCACCGTTGATATGGTGGCCGGGCTGCCCAGCATGCCGATCTTCACGGTGTCCAGCACGGAAGGTGCGCCGGAAGCGGCACCGTAGGCCGCCGTCGTCGCCTCCAGCTGGTGCGCGATGACTTCCTGGTCCACGGGCACAAAGCGGTGGCTCCAGTCATTTTTCGGGTCGAACGAGACGATGCATGTGAGGCTGGCGATGCCAAAAACCCCGAGTTCCTGGAACGTCTTCAGGTCGGCCTGGGCTCCGGCGCCGCCGGTCGCCTCCGATCCGGCGATGGTCAGGACGACGGCGGGAACGGGAGCGTGAGGGTCCTTGGAGGTCACTGAAGTCATGTCTCCATGATGCCAGCTGCCCAGGCCGAGGCAGGGCAGGGGGCTCTAGCCGTGCAGGGTGCGATAGGCCGACGCCGCGGCGGGGTGCAGCGGCACGCCTGCGGTGTTGATCAGCGTTTCCAGACTCAGGAACTGCACGCCGAGGCTGGACCGGGGGATAAGTTCCCGGGCTTGCCCCACCAGCAGTTCGACGGTTCTTTCCACAATGCGGTCGTCCAGGTCCTCGCGGCACAGGAGAAGGTTGGCCACGCCCACTGTCCATGCACCTGTGACTCCCTCGTAGCTGTTCTCCGGGATCAGGACCCGGTCGTAATAGCCGCCGTATCGCGCCCGCGTCTCCCGGACCAATGCCGACAGGTCGATTAGTGCGAGGCCTGCCTCCTTGTTTGCGGCGGTGATCGCGGCTGTGGGTACACCGCCGGACCAGAAAAGGGCGTCCACGGACCGCGCTGTGAGGGCCGCGAGTCCGTCGTTCAGCCCCAGGTTCACTTCCTTGAGTGGGCTGCCCGCGGCGGCATTTCCAGCGGCGCTTCCAGTGGAGGGCAGCCCGGATGCCGCGATGATGCGGTGCGCCGTCAGGGACGTACCCGAGCCAACCTCTCCGATGGCTGCGGTCTTCCCGGCAAGATCCGCGAAAGTGCGGATGCCACTGTCCCTCCGCACCAGGCAGTGGACGTAGTTTTCGTAGACCTTGCCCAAAGCGACCATCCCGACGGCCGCCGAGGACGGCGTCGCCGCTGGTGCTTTCGCCGTCTGCTGCGCCGCAGCATCAGCCAGCGCCACCGCGAAAGTGGCGTCGCCGGCGAGGAGCCGCTGAATGTTCTCCAGGCTCCCGCCGGTCACCTGCGGTATGGCCGTACCCACCACTCCGTGACGCTGGAGTGACTCCGCCAGGAGTGTTGAAAACTCCAGGTAAAAGCCGCCGGGCTCGCCCCCGGCCACCGTTACCGTGCGCCCGCGATCGTCCGGCGTGCAGGCACTGACGGCCGGCAGCAGAAGTCCGGAACCCATGGCCAGCCCCGCCCGGATGACCGACCGGCGGGACGGAAACGCATACCCGGTGCCGGCGTCAGCCATGCGGGGACTCCTGCCCGGGCTTCAGTTCGGGAAACTCTATCCGGGCAAGGAGTCCGTGCGGAGACCGCTCCTCAAGCAGCAGCCGGGCGCCGTTGGCCTCCGCGAGCCTGTCCACGATGGTCATGCCCAGGCCGTTCCCCGGGATCCCCTTGTGCCGGGGAGAACGCCAGAACCTGCCGGTGGACGCGGCCCGTTCGACGGCGGAAAGTCCGGGTCCGTCGTCGGACACCTCGATCGCCAGACCTCCCGGCCACGGGCGGACCGCCACGGAGATGCGGGCGGCCGGCGCGTACTTGATGGCGTTGGTGAGAAGCTCACCAACCATGTGCGCCAGCTCGTCCGGACGGCATGCCAGCTGGAGCGGAGTCTCCGGCTGCGCCTCAAGCACCAGTGATGCCCCGCTGCTCCGGGCGGCAGGCGCCGCCCGTTCCACTTCCTCCTGCAGCACGGGAAACGGATCGATGAGATCAGGCTTCCGACGGGAATCCGGGCGCACGGCGCTGCGGGCCGAGCCTTCAAACGCCTTGTGCTCGGCGGCAGCGAGTTTCAGTACGCCGTCCAAGAGCTCTTCGACGCGTTCCAATTCTGCCACTACCCCCGCGGCGGCGGCCTGCTGCCGGTCTGTTTGCAGTTCGAGCTGCAGCAGGTCGATTCTCAGACGGAGGGCGCCTACGGGGTTTCGCAGCTGGTGGGACGTGTCCGCGATCAGCTGTCGCTGCGAGTCGATGCTTGCGGTGACGGTTTGTGCCATCGCGCTGAAGGACCGGCTCAGCTCCCTCAGTTCAGGCGGGCCGTCCGCGGGCAGTTGGCTGCTCCTGCCCGTTGCCTCCAGTTCCGTCACCGCTGCGTTCAGGCGATGAACGGGGCGCAGCACCCACCCGGTCAACCGGGCGGCCGCCAGGAGGAGCATTGCTTCCAGCACCGCCGCCGCCAGTCCGACGACAAGCCACCGGTCCCGCAGTTTCTGCCGCGCCGCATCCAGCTTGACCTCCAGGACTGCTTCGCCGAGTACTTGGCTGGCGGTGCCGAACGACCTGGAAATCACCTCCGAGCCGCTGCCCAACGGTTGAAGGGTGGGAAGGTCAGTGTCGCTGACGTTCAGGCTGGCCCTCGAAACCGCGTCCCGGACCTCTCCCCTGTCCTCGCTCAAACCGCCCGAACGCAGCGTGCCCTGCTGCAACCGGACGAGGATCCCTTCGCCGTACAGTCGGGAGTATCCGTCCATTTCCCGCTGCAGCTGGGCGGAATCGCCATCCAGCGCCGCATCGTAGGCCACCTGGGCGAACCGGTTGAGGGCAGCGTTGCGGTTGATCTGCACCTCCTGGGTGAGCTCCCGGCTCGCGGAGGACAGAATGGCGCCGGCTGCAGCGACCACCACCAGGACGGAAAGCAGGCTCAGGATGCCCAGGACGCGGAGTCTCACGCAGGGTTTCCCTCAACCCGGTAGCCGACGCCGCGGACGTTGATGATGAACCCCGGCAGCTGGAGCTTCGCCCGCAACCCGGTGAGGTGGACATCAAGTGACCTCGAGGACGCAAGGAAGGCATCGCCCCAGAGGGCGTCCAGTATTTGTTCGCGCGTGACCACGGAGCCCGCATGGCGGACCAACAGGGCGAGCAGTTGGAATTCCGTGGGCGTCAGGGACAGCACCCTGGAACCGACGGCGGCCACCCGGCGGTCCAGGTCGACGTCGAGGTCCCCGAGCACGATGCTGTGATGCTGCCCGTCGCCGTGGCGGCCTGTGCGCCGGGTGACGGCTTCGATCCTGGCCAGCAGTTCCACAAGTTTCACGGGCTTGACCAGATAGTCATCTGCACCGGAGCGCAGTCCCAGGACCACGCTGCGCTCATCGTCCCGGGCCGTGAGGATCAGAATCGGGCAGGCCGTCACCTGGCGAAGCTTCCGCAGCACGTCAAGGCCATCGAGGTCAGGAAGGCCCAGGTCCAGCAGGATCACTTCGAACCGCCGGTGGACCAGGAGGGCATCGGCCCCGCGGGCGACTCTGGTGGCCTTGTGCCCGGCGGAGACCACGGCCGCGTCGAGGGCGGACGCCATGGCGTCGTCGTCCTCGACGATGAGCACTTCCATTGCACGTTCCTTAGTAGGTTGTTCTTTTTGGTCCTTCGTCCGCAGCCCGTTTGGAGACTACCTCCTGCAAGGGATTTTAGCCGGCCGCCGCTGTTCCTCCACGGGGTCGTCCACCGGCAACAGGCCCTGCTTCCAAACGGGCCGGAAACCTAAGGAAGTGTTAGGAAAAGCCGCCTGGCTTAGCCTGTGCCGTGGATCACGAATAGTTTGGATGGAGTCCTTTGCTTCAGGGGCCCGTCGCCGCCGACGGGGAACCGCGGTTCAGACGGCACGGACATCAAGCAAAAACCCATCGGTTGCCGACGGCGGCGCCGGATCCAGGAAGGTTCATTGATGAGCACCCAACTGACCGAGTCGGCCCAGACGAGGAAGGCCGTAGGCAACATCCTCAAAGGCTCCGCCGGCAACCTCGTGGAGTGGTACGACGTCTACATCTACACGGCGTTTTTGGCCTACTTCCAGCCCCACTTCTTCAACTCCAAAGACCCGCTGCAGGGCGCGCTGGAAGGCATGGCGGTCTTCGCCGTCACGTTCCTGATGCGCCCCATCGGCAGCTGGTTCTTCGGCCGCTATGCCGACCGCAAGGGCAGGAAAGCAGCCCTGACGCTCAGCGTGACCATGATGTCGGCGGGATCGTTCTTCATTGCCATCCTGCCCACCAAGGACGTGATCGGCGTGTGGGCGCTGGTTCTGCTGGTCTTCGCCCGCCTCGTCCAGGGCTTCTCCGTGGGCGGCGAATACGGCACCAGTGCTACCTATATGTCCGAGGCGGCGACGGCGAAGCGCCGCGGATTCTTCTCCAGTTTCCAGTACGTCACCCTGGTTGGCGGCCAGATGCTGGCACTGCTGGTCCTCGTGGTCCTGCAGAACACACTGGGCAAGGAAGCGCTGTCCGAATGGGGCTGGCGCGTTCCGTTCGCCGTCGGCGGCGTGGCCGCCCTGGTGGTCTTCTGGCTCCGCCGCTCAATGGAGGAAACGCTGTCCACGAGCCAGGCTGAAGCGGCCACTGCGCCCGTTGCAGGCGAGGCCCAGCCGGGAACCATGAAGCTGCTGCTGACCAAGCACTGGAAAGCCCTGCTGATCTGCATCGGCGTGACCCTGGGCGGCACGGTGGCGTTCTACACGTACACCAACTTCATCCTGAACTTCATGAACAACACCAGCGGCATCCCCAAGGAAACCACCTCGGTGATCAACTTCTGGGCGCTGTTCATCTTCATGCTCCTGCAGCCGGTCTATGGCATCATTTCGGACAAGATCGGCCGCAAGCCGCTGCTGCTGTGGTTCGGCATCGCGGGCGTGCTGTTCACCTGGCCGCTGATGTCCACGCTGGCCGGCACCAAGGATCCCATGATCGCGTTCCTGCTGATGATGGGCGGACTCCTGATCGTGGGCGGCTACACCTCGATCAACGCCCTGGTGAAGGCCGAGCTGTTCCCGGCATCCATCCGTGCGCTTGGGGTCGGCCTCGGCTACGCGCTGGCCAACTCGATGTTCGGCGGCACCGTCCCATTGATCGGCGCCGCATTGCAGAAGTCCGGTCAAGTGGAAGTCCTTTTCACTTACGTCACCGTGGCCATTGGCATCTCGCTGCTGGTGTACATCTTCGCGCTGAAGAATAAGAAGCCCACGCACCTGGACCGCGAGCAGGGCCACGCCTGGTCCGGCACGGCTGCGTCCAGCGCCCCGGCGGGCGCCGTCCGCAAGGATGACGACGACGACTTCGTCAACGCCTGACCTCCAGTAACGGACAACCACGCAACGCACGACGCGGGTGGCGGCATCGCGGTGACCTTTGGGTCTCCGGGGCCGGCAGCCCGCCGTCGTCGTTCTCGGGAATGCGGCAAGCCGGGTGCCGCACTCCCGGTGCCGGCAAAAGCGGGACAATAGAAAGCGGCGCCAAAATTCGCCTCGGTGGGTTCCCCCTACTTGGGCATCATGCTCGCGGTCACGGCTGTGGTGCTGATCCTGTCCAACATCGGTGCCTCCAAGGGCGTGGCATTCGGTCCAATCATCATGGACGGCGGCTTTTTCCTGTTCCCGCTGGCGTACATCCTGGGCGACGTCATCAGCGAGGTCTACGGCTTCAAGGTGGCCCGGAAGGACATCGTCACCACGTTTGCCCTGTCCGTCTTCGCGTCGCTTTGCTACTGGGTGATCATCGCGCTTCCCGGTTTCGACGACGACTTCGGCACCGCCAAGCAGGCCGCCTCGAAGGCGCCATCTTCCCGTGACGACCCTGGCCATCGGCTGGATCAAGAAGCGCGAACCAAGCTACGCCTAGTCCGGCTCTGGGCCGCTTCGACGGTTCCCTGCCCGTTCGACGTTCCGCAACGTCTAACGGGCAGGGGACCGTCGAAACGGTGTGGGCCGTGTACCATCCGATCCCGCCTCCAGCGCCCGAAGCAGCCGGTACTTGAACTCCTGTTCCCGAAACAGGTCCTTCCACTCGACCCGGACGAAAATCCACCCCTGCTCCATGAGCGCCTTTTCTCGTCGGCGCTCCTCGAATACGACCTCGCTCGTGGGCCGGTAATCGAAGTACTTTGTCTTGCCATCGAACTCCAGAGCAACCTTTCGCCTGGGCCATGCAAAGTCCAGACGGTGCTCGCCCAAGGATGTCCGCACCACGTATTGGAGCTCGGGCGGCGGAATCCTGAGCCTGTGGATGAGTTCCCGGGTCAAGCTCTCACCGGCAGATTCGGAGCGGGCATCCACCAACTCCAGTGCCCGGCGCAATGCTACAACCCCGTTACGGCCCGCCAACGCGGTGCAGTAGTCGCCCAGCAGGTGCAGGTCAGCCCCCAGACGGGCGGCGTGGTCCACCAAGATCAGCGCTTGCCGAACGTTGAACAGCAGGCAACAATCCACCACGGTCCGCTCCAGCGAGGTGCACGGCAGACCGTCCACGAAAGTCAATTCCCGGCTGCCCAGTTGCCTGGTGTGAGCCACCACGCCGCGCCCGTGGGAGACAACGGACGGGCATCCCGCCTGGGTCAGATGGACCATATCATCGACGCCCCACAGATGGAGCCTCTGCAGGCTGGCGCCAGAGGTGTGGCTGTAAACGAAGCCGCCGGCCGACGTCGTCCGTGTACCATGCGCATGGGCGAAAATCAGCTGGCGACGGCGGCCTGCGGCGTTCAGGCCCGTCCACCAGCTACCTCGCGCATAGCAGCCGCGGCGCACTCGGATGAGGCTGCCTTCGCGAACCAGTTGGGCGATTGCCCGCGAATTCTGGCCGTACTGCAGGAGCTGGTCTGTGCGCCAGAGGTTCTCCTTCACGGGCAATGCAGGGACACGTAAGTTCATCTCTCCACCATGGCCACGGCAGTGACGGAGGCACAGAGACTCCCGCTCCTATGTGGAGAACGCCGCTTCGACGGTTCCCTGCCCGTTCCACGTTCCGCGACGTCTAGTGCGCAGGGAACCGTCGAAGCGGCGCGCCGGGAGCCCCCTAGGAGTAGTAGCGCCCCAGGGTTTCAGCCTTGAACTCAAAGAAGTTGCCGGACTCGATGGCCAACCGGGCGTCGTCCACCATCTTCACCACGAAGCGCTCGTTGTGGATGGAGATGAGCGTGGCGGAGAGCATCTCCTTGGCCTTGAACAGGTGGTGGATGTATGCGCGCGAGTAGTTCAGGCACGCGTAGCAGTCACAGCCGTCCTGCAGCGGTCCGAAGTCGCGCTTGTACTTGGCGCCGGAGAGGTTGAAGCGGCCGTCGGGCGTATAGAATGCCGAGTTCCGGGCCACGCGGGTGGGGGAGACGCAGTCGAAGGTGTCGGCGCCGTTCTCGATGGCCGTGAAGATGTCGTCCGGCTCGGAGATGCCCAGCAGGTGCCGCGGCTTGTTCTCGGGCAGTTCCTCGTTGCACCAGCGCACGATGGTGCCCAGGTTCTCCTTCTCGAGGGCACCGCCGATGCCGTAGCCGTCGAACGCCATGGCGCCGAGGTCCCGGCACGCCTTGCGGCGTAGATCCTCGTACTGGGCGCCTTGGATCACGCCAAACAGCGCCTGGTACGGCTTGCCCACCCGCTCAGCTGTCAGCCGGAAGTGTTCCTCGAGGCAGCGGACCGCCCACAGCCGCGTTCGCTCCAGCGACTCCTCCTGGTATCCCCGCGAGTTCTGCAGCGTGGTCAGCTCATCGAAGGCGAACATGATGTCCGCGCCGATCTGGTGCTGGACCTGCATGGAGATCTCGGGTGAGAAGCGGTGGCGGTCCCCGTTGAGGTGGCTCTTGAACCACACTCCGTCTTCGTCCACGTGGGCCAGGCGTTCCTTGCCAGCAGCCACCGCGTCATCAGGCCCCGATTGGTCAACGGACTTCATGTCGATGACCTTCTTGAACCCCGACCCGAGGCTCATCACCTGGAAGCCGCCGGAATCCGTGAAGGTGGGGCCGGGCCAGTTCATGAACGCGCCCAGGCCGCCGGCCTCGTCGAGGATCTCCGGACCGGGCTGCAGGTACAGGTGGTAGGCGTTGGCCAGCAGTGCCTGGGCGCCGAGGTCGGCCATGGATTCGGGCAGCACCGACTTCACGGTGGCCTTTGTTCCGACGGCGATGAAGGCCGGCGTCTGGATCTCGCCGTGCGGTGTGGTGATGGTGCCGGTCCGGCCCAGGAACCCGCCTCCGTTGGCGGCCTCCTGCCCGGGACCGGGGCGGCATGTTTCGGTGAGACGCTTGCCCACGCGGAAGGAAAACTCGGACTGGCGGCCGGCCGGCTCCGGTTCGCGCACCTGTTCAGGCGCCGGTGCAGGAGGGGAAGACGGTTCAGGATTGGCTGGCACGGTTCAAGTGTGCCAGCTAACAGCGGGGAACCCTCACTGGATGGGTTCTGATGTGGGGTAGTTCTCAGAGCGCCAGTCGTCCCACAGCGAGCGGATCGTTTCCATGCTGTGCGCGCCGAGATCGTACAGCGAGAGGATCACCATGGAGCCGCCGTCGGGCCTTTTCTCGGGGATCACAGGCTGGTCAGCCACGATCAGCAGGCCCTCACCGTGCTCCGCGTAGCTGTGCACCGTGAGTCCCACCTGGTGGTTGGTCTTGTGCCAGACCCTGCCAGAGACCTCCTCGCCGGTGCCGAGGGTGAGCGAATACTCTTCGCCGGCGGCGGGGATATCCTTCAGCCCGAGTTTCTCGATGGCGGAGCCGCCTGAGCCCGGGACGGAGAAGAAGCAGGTGCGGCGTTGGCCGTGGGGATGGCGCTCCAGTGCGAACCGCAGCTGCTGCAGGAAGATCAGCCACCCCTGCGTGATGTCCTCGTCCCATGCGGCCCATTCCGAGTTGTGGTCCACTCCGGCGCGGGTCACGCTGACCTCTGTACCAGTGGGCACCGCCTTCAGAGTGAAGACGTCGCCGCCGTTGACCGTCAACGTGGTGTGGTCCGGCCCTTCAACAACGTTGCTGCTGAAGTAGATCTCATTGATTTCTGCCGCCAAATCGTCGGCTTCCCAGCCATGCCACTGCGCGACTTTCGACGGTTCGCGCAGCATGGTCCAAACCTGTGGCGCGTCCGAATTGATCACAACGCTGAGATTGTTCGTCATGGCCTGAATCTACAACTAGGGGCGCAGCAGGGGCTAGAGGAATTTCCGGCGGGAAACGGGACGGACGTACCGCCAAGCCGCTTAGCCCCGCACGGACTCCAGTTCGTTGGCAATCCGCCGTTCCAGCTCCGACCCGCTGATGGTCTGCGACCCGCCGTGGGCGCGCAGGAACAGCAGCGATTCGAGGCGCAGCAGGCGCCATTCGCGCTCAGCCTCGTGGTTGGAGTTGTCGATCGACCGGAAAATCTCTTTGTCGTACAGGTTCGGCTCGTTCAGCAAGCGCTGCCGCACCCGGGCCTGCATCCGCGCCTTGAACGGATCCGTCTCCTGGTTGTCCGGCGCCCGGAGCAGCTTTTCGTACACGGCGGCCCGGTCCTTGTGCCCCGTCTGGCGGCACACGTAGCTGGACAGCGCGAGCGACGCCTCCACCGAAGCCCAGCGGCCCGGGTTGCCGTCGAAGGGCAGCACGTTCAGCAGGTCGGCCACCGTCAGGGCAGCCTCGGCGTCCTTGAGCATGATGAACAGCTCATGCGCGAGGTCGCTCAGGTCCTTCAGGCAGCTGCCGGATTTGGTGTTGATGCCCTTGACCAGCTTGTCCGCCAGCAGCTGGACGCCCACCGAGTCCGGATGCGCCTCGGCCACGGCCTCCACCACGGACTCGGGGGTTCCGGAAGGCTCCGGAATCAGGGCCAGGTCTTCGGCGCTGGGGCCAATCACCACCGGGGTGGTGGCCGGCAGCGGAGGTACGACGACGGCGGGAGGCCGCGTCCGCGCGGGCGGCACGGCGGCCCCGTTCCCCACTGCGGAGTTCCCCACTGCGGAGTTCCCCACTGGGGAGTTCCCCACTGCGGAGTTCGCCACAACGGAAAGGGGAGCGCCGGCGTCGGACGCCTGGGCGTCCGACGGTTGGGCAGTGCCGTCCACGGCGCCGTCGACGCTGGCGCTGACAGCAGGGCTGGTGACTGCGTCGTTGACGGCATCTTCCGATGAACCGGACTCACGAACCGGCGGCACCGGGATCCGCACGGACGAGAGTGCAGCGATGCGCAGTGTTCCGCCGCCGGTGAGGGTCGCAAGGATGATGGCCGGGCTGCCGAAATCATCGTTTTCGACTTCCACGGAGTGGATTTCCGCGGACCTCTCTCCGTCCGGCAGGAGAAGGTGGTCGCCCGCCCGCAGAGAGCCCGCCTGCTGTTCACGGTAGGTCTTGGCAGCTGCAGGGTGGTTCATCGGGAGTCCTTAAGTTCTCTTGCGGTCCGCCCAACAGTCTACAAAGGAGAGGGTGCGAAGTCGGGGAGGCGCGGGCGCCCGGGCGTCACCCGCCGACGCCGGCGTAGGCCAGGGCCTGGCGCACCAGCGCGCCGCGGCCGCCGCTGAACTCGAGCTGAACGCCGTCGCTGAGCACTTCCTGCGGCGTCATCCAGGTCAGCTCCAGGGCGTCCTGGCGGGGGTCGCATTCACCCGTCACGGGAATGATGTAGGCCAGCGACACGGCGTGCTGGCGGTCGTCGGTGAAGCCCGTGTGCGAGGGCGCGGGGAAGTATTCGGCCACGGTGAACGGCACGGGGCTGATGGGGAGCTGGGGGAAGGCCAACGGGCCGAGGTCCTTTTCCATGTGCCGGAGCAGGGCAGCGCGGATGGTCTCGCGGTAAAGCACCCGGCCGGAGACGAAGGAGCGGACCATGGTGCCGTCCTCGTCCGCCTGCAGGAGCGTGCCCACCTCATTGACGAAGCCGAGCGGATCCAGCCGGACCGGCACCGCCTCCACATAGACCATCGGAAGCCTGCCTCGGGCTTCGAAGAGATCTTCGTCCGAGAGCCAGCCGGGGTTGGGGTCAGGGGTGCGCACGTTCATGAGTCATTTTTACCCCATCGCCACAGGTCCGGCCGCCGAGGCGTGAGATACCGACACTTAGCGGCGGCCAAAGCGACGAGATCCCACCACTCGATTTGGCGCTGCCCTCGCCCGTCCGCTACGACGGGCGCCGGGCCGTACGCTATGACGGGCGCCGGGCCGAGATCCAGATGGGTGCCCGCCCTGCCGCCGCGCCGCCGTTGTCCGGGTGGGCCACGTGCAGGGTGCGTCCGAAGGCCTCCTCGGTGAGCGACACGTCGTGTCCCGCCACGCTGAGGCGGTCGCGCAGGGCGCCAAGGTCCCCGCCGTACTCGAACCCGAGCCCTGCGTGCGCCGGGCCCGTGCCGGGGCGCGCCATCAGCACACCGCCGTTCTTGGCCGTGAAATCGGCGGTTTCGTCGTCGTCCGGGACCGGCCGGAACCGTGCGCCGATGTCCCGCAGTGCCTGGGCCGCCGCCGTCACATCCTCGCTGAACCAGACTTCCACGACGGCCAGGGCAGGATCCGCATCCGCACAGTTAGCCCCGTGGGCGGCTTTGTCGGCGAAGAAGCTGAAGCCGTCCGCGCCAGTGATCCGGCAGGAGTCGCCGTGGGCCGCCTGGACGAGTTCGGCGGAGGAGGTGTCCGATTCCGCGCCCGACTGGTTGGTGCGCCGGGCAAATTCCCCGAGGTCCCCGACCTCCACGCCAAAGTGCGTGACGCCGTCCTCCAGTGCGCCGGCTTCGGCCTGGTGCAGCGCCAGCCGGCCCGCGCCGGCGTCGTACTCCCGCCAGGAGCCCTGATCGGTGGACTTGATCATCCCCAGATCGGTGAGGAGCCGTTCCCAGGGTTCAATCCGGGACGTGAAGTGGATGGGACGGACACGAAGCATGCTCTCTCCTCGAACTCGAAACACCTGGTTCCCGAAAACGGCGCCGATATGGCCATGATGCCACGTCTTGAATCACGAAACACGGGGTGAATCACGCAGCTCTGCAGGCAGAATAGGCGCATGGCCGTTGAACTCGAGGAACTGCTGGTGCCTGATGCCGCCGCGTGGCGCACGTGGCTGGAGTCCCACCACCACGACAGCCCCGGCGTCTGGCTGGTCCTGCACAAGAAGGGCGGCAACGTCACCGGACTCGATTACGACGCCGCCCTGGACGAGGCGCTTTGCTACGGCTGGATTGACGGCCAGGTCAAGAAGCGCGACGACGGCAGTTACCTCCAGCGCATGACCCGCCGGGGTGCCAAAAGCCCCTGGTCGGAACGGAACGTCGGCCACGTGGCCCGCCTAGAGGAGGCAGGGAAGATGACTGCCTCGGGCCGCGCCGCCGTCGACGCCGCCAAGGCGGACGGCCGCTGGGAGGCCGCCTATTCGGGACAGGCGGCGGCGGAGGTCCCGGCGGACATGGCCGCAGCCATCGCCGCCGTGCCGGAGGCGCAGGCCATGTTCGATGTGCTCACGTCCGTAAACCGCTTTGCGCTGATCTACCGCACCAACTCGGTCAGGCAGGCCTCCACAAGGGAGCGCAAGATCGCCGGCTTCGTTGAGATGCTGGCGCGCGGCGAGACGCCGTATCCGCAGAAGAAGCGGCCGGTGCAGAATCCCGCAGGTTGAGTCCCGCACAATTCCGCTGGGTTGAGCCTGTCGAACCACGTGTGCGTGGCCCCCAGTATCCGGGCGCCCGGTCAGGAAAGGGCGCCCGCGCTAAAATTGGTGCCAACTCCCAACACGAACGGCGGACATGCAGCGGTATTCCCTACGCACGCTGGGCCACCGCGGGCGCTGGATTGCGGTGGCCGTGGCACTGGCTCTGGTGCTGGCCGCGGCTGCGGTTATCGGCTTGGCCGGGCGTTCGGGGGACGGCGGGACGCAGGGCGGTTCCGGACCCGAAACCGGCGGCACCCAGAGCGCACCCGCGAAGTCGTTCAGCCGGCCGGAGGGCGCCTCGCAGTTCCGGCCCTCCTATCACCTCACTCCCGCGAAGGAGTGGATGAACGATCCGCAACGGCCTTTCCTGCTGGACGGGGTGTGGCACTACTACTACCTCTACAACGCGGACCATCCCGAGGGGAACGGCACGGAATGGTTCCACGTCACCAGCACCGACCTGGTGCACTGGAAGGACGAAGGCGTTGCCATCGCGAAGTTCAAGAACGGACTCGGGGACATTGAGACGGGCAGCGCCGTGGTGGACCAGGACAACACCGCCGGCTTCGGCAAAGGCTCGGTGGTGGCCATCATGACCCAGCAAGACAAGGGCGTGCAGCGGCAGTCCCTGTTCTACTCCACTGACAACGGCTACACGTTCAAAGCCGCCGACGGGAATCCGGTCATGGAGAACCCCGGCGCGCAGAACTGGCGTGATCCCAAAATCATCCGCGACGAGGCCCGCGGGCAATGGGTCCTGGCCTTGTCCGAGGGTGAGAAAATCGGCCTGTACACCTCGAAGAACCTCAAGGACTGGCGCTATGTGTCCGGGGTCGAACGGAAGGGCCTGGGGATCCTCGAATGCCCCGACCTCTTCCAGTTGGACCTCGACGGCGACCCCGCTAAGCGCACCTGGGTCCTGGCCGCCAGCGCGAACGGCACCGCGGAAGGACGGACCACCGGGGTGGCCTATTGGACCGGAACCTTTGACGGCACCACGTTCACCCCGGCGGACGACAAACACCAGTGGCTCGACGCCGGCGCCGACTTCTATGCGGCCGTCACCTGGGACGATCCCCGGCTCCCGGAAAACGAACGGATGGCGTCCCGCCACGCCATCGGCTGGATGAACAACTGGACGTATGCCCGGCAGCTGCCCACCACCGACTGGCAGGGCGGTGCAGACTCCATCGTCCGGGACATCCGGCTGAAGACCGTGCAGGGCCGGCCCACGCTCGTCTCTGCCCCTACAGCGGCCCTGTCTGCGCTGGAGGGCGATGCAAAGACGATCGGCAGCAGGGCGCTCACCCGGGAGGGCACCGGCGCGCTCCCGGCGCCCACGGGCGGTGCCTACCGGCTGGACGTGACCCTGGAACGTGCAGCGGGCGACGACGGCACGGAAGCGCTGCTGAAACTCGGCAGCGGCGGGGCGGACTACGCCACCGTTGGCTACAACTTCGAGGCGGGCACGGCCTGGGTGAGCCGGGCTGCGGTGGTACCCGGCGCGGAAGCCCTGGGGCCCGTGTTCACGGACCGGAGGAGCGTGCAGAGTCCGCCCCGCGGCGGGAGCGCCACGGGAAACTCACCGGACCAGGGCAACTCAGCTGGCCGGGGCAACTCACAAGACCGGGGAAGCGTGCAACTGACCATCTTCGTGGATTATTCGTCCGTGGAGGTCTTCGTGAACGGCGGGGAGCAGACCCTGACGTCCGTGGTCCTGCCGCGGTCGGGGCAGCCGGCGCTCAGCGCCGCGACCGCCGGCGGAAACCTGACCCTGAAGTCGTTCAAGTACACCCCGCTGGCCACCGTGCTGACGGAACGCTGATATGTAGACCCAACGCCACGCCAGTCGGAGCGGCGCGCTAAACGCGCCGTGCCGCCGCGGCGCTGCATCCAGCGGCATGCCGGCTGGCACCCCGCAGAACCTCAGGTGGTCTCGATCGCGAACGCCACGGCTTCCCCCACCACGCGCAGGCAGAGCTCCGTGCCGGGCTGGGCGATGGACGCGTTCCAGTGCCGGATGGTGATGACTTCGCCGCCGCCCGGGTAGCGGTGGTCGGGCATGGCGCCGGCCAGCTTGGGCGGCACGGCGAGCTTGAGCCGCACGGTGGTCTCGGGGCCGAAGTAGTCGGTGTCCACCACCACGCCGCGGATGGGCCCGTCCTCGGCAATCCGGATCTGCTCCGGACGCAGCATGAGCTGGACCCGGCCCTGCGCCGGCGGCCGCCGGACGGGGATCCCGCCCAGCGAGCAGGTGGCCAACGAGCCCTCCATCCACGCGTCGAGGATCACGGCGTCGCCCAGGAATTCGGCCGTGGCGCGGTCAGCGGGCCGGGTGTAGACCACGAACGGGTTGCCGATCTGTGCCAGCTTGCCGCCCCGCATGACGGCCACCTGATCCGCAAAGGACAGTGCCTCGGCCTGGTCGTGGGTGACCAGGATGGTGGTCACTCCGGCCTCGTTGAGTACCTTGGCCACGGCCCGCCGGGTGGCTACCCGGAGCCCGGCGTCCAGGGCGGAGAACGGCTCGTCCAGCAGCATGAGTTCGGGTTCGCGGGCCAGCGCCCGGGCCAGGGCGACACGCTGCTGCTGCCCGCCGGAGAGCTGGTGCGGCCGGCGCTTGGCCATGGCCGTGTCCAGGGACACCATCTCGAGTAGTTCGTTGACCCGGGCGTTAACCGCGCGCCGCCCGCCGTCGAGCTTTGAGGCACTGAGGCCGAAGGCGATGTTCTGCCCCACGGTGAGGTGCGGGAACAGGGCGCCGTCCTGGGCCACATAGCCGACGTGGCGCTTGTGGGCCGGCATCCACACGCCGTCGCCCGCCACCGGGGACCCGTTCAGCGAGATGCTGCCGGTGCCGGGGTGTTCGAAGCCGGCGATGAGCCGGAGCAGGGTGGTCTTGCCCGAACCTGAGGGGCCCACGATCGCGGTGGTGCCGCCCTTGGCCACGGACAGGTTCACGCCCTTGAGGACGGCCTGCGAGCCGAAGTTCTTGGTGACGGCGTCGATCTGCAGATGGCTGTTGGTGCTCGGCGCCACGGACGGTGAGATCCGCGGTTCCGGGAGCCTGGACGGGGATTGTTCGGTCACTGTCCCGCTACTTTCTTGGACTGCTGGAAGAGCAAATAGGTCATGGGCGCCGAGATCACGATCATGAGCAGGGCGTACGGCGCCGCGCCGGCGTAGTCGATTTCGCTGCTCTTGCTCCAGAACTCGGTGGCCAGGGTCCGGGTCCCGTTGGGGGAGAGCAGCAGCGTGGCGGTCAGCTCGTTCGCGATGCCGAGGAAGACCAGTGCCGCCCCGCCGGCCGCAGCCGGGGCGGTGAGCCGGAGCGTCACGCGGATGAAGGACAGCAGCGGAGGCGTGCCCAGGGCCTGGGCCGCCTCATCCAGTTCCTTGGGCGCCTGGGCCAGGCCGGCACGGATGTTCACCAGCGCGCGCGGCAGGAAGAGGAGGATGTAGGCCGCCACCAGGACGCCCGCCGTCTGGTAGACGTTCGGGAGCAGCCGGATGCTGACCGTGACGAAGGCCAGGGCAACCACGATGCCCGGCATGGAGCTGGTGACGTAGTTGGAGAGTTCCAGCGCCTTGCTGAACCAGCCGGCATGCCGAACGGCGAGGTACGCCATGGGGAAGGCGACGATGGTGGTGGCCGCGGCGCCCGCCAGCCCGTACAGCAGGGTTTGCCACAACGCCGGAACGAATTCGTCGGCCGCCCAGATGTCCGCGCCGCCGGCAAAGATCCAGCGGAGCACAAACAGCAGCGGCAGCCCGAAGGCCAGCAGGGTCAGCGCGAGCAGTGCCAGCTGGGCGGGCAGTTGGTAGACGTGAAGGGGCAGGCGCAGTGCCCTGGCCTGGACACCGGAGCCTACGCGGGCGTACCGGGCGGTGCCGCGGCTGCGCACCTCGACCAGGAGCAGGATCAGGCAGAAGAACACCAGCACGCTGGCCAGCATGGTGCCTGCGGTGCCGTTGAAGGTGGACTGGTACTGCACCATGATGGCGGTGGTGAACGTGTCGAACCGTATCATCGCGAAGGCGCCGTACTCGGCCAACAGGTGCAGAGCCACCAGCAGCGCGCCGCCCGTCATGGCGATCCGGAGCTGGGGCAGGACCACCCGGAAAAACGCCCGCCAGGCGCCCAGGCCCAGGGACGCCGCCGACTGCTCCACGGCTGGATCCAGCCGGCTCAGCGTCGCGGCGGCCGGAATGTAGACCAGGGGGAAGTATGAGAGCGTGGCAATGAGCACGCCCGAGAACAGGCCGTGCAGGGACGGCACCGCGGAAACCCACGCATAGCTGTTGACGAACGCCGGGATGGCCAGCGGGGCCGCAAGCAGCACGGCCCACACCTTCTTCCCGCGCAGCGTGGTCCGTTCCACGAGCCACGCGCCGCCCACCCCCAGGATGAGGCACAGCGGCACGGTGAACAGGATCAGGAGCACCGTGTTGAGCAGCAGCTCGCCGACGCGCGGGCGGACGATCAGTTCGAAGGCAGTGTCCCAGCCCGTGGCCGCGGTCATGACCGCGACGTAGCCGAGGGGGACGAGGGAGAACAGGGCGATGAGCACCGCCATGAGGGCCACCGCGGAAACGCCGAAAGGCGGGCGGGGGCGCTTGCCCCGGCCCGCCGTCGTCGTGCTTCCGGATGTCTCCGGCGCCGATACTTGCGTGGTCACAGAATTACAGCAGTCCTGCCTTGGTCATGAGCTCGGTGACCTTCGCGGAGTTCAGCTTGGCGGGGTCCACGGTGGGGGCCTCGAGATCCTTGATGGGAACCAGCTTTTCGTTGGCGGGGACGCCGGACGCGATGGCGTATTCGAAGGAGGTGCCCTTCTGGAGGATTTCCTGGCCCTTCTTGCCGGTGATGAACTTCAGGAAGGCCTGGGCGTTGTCAGCGTTCTTCGAGGACTTCAGCACGCCGCCGCCGGAGACGGACAGGAACGCGCCCGGGTCCTGGTTCTTGAAGTAGTACGGCGTGACGTTCTTGGAGTTCTCGCCCGTCTTCGCCTGGTCGCCGTAGTAGTAGTAGTGGTAGATCAGCGCGGCGTCGATTTCGCCGGCGTTCACTGCCTTCATGGCCGTGCTGTTGCCCTTGTAGGCGGTGGAATTTTCCTTCATGCCCTTCAGCCAATCCTCGGCAGCGGCCTCGCCCTTGAGCTCTACGAGGGCGGAGACGATGGCCTGGAAGTCGGCGCCGGTGGGGGAGGCGCCCCACTTGCCCTTCCACTCAGGCTTGGCCAGGTCCAGCATGGACTTCGGCAGCTTGTCCTCGGAGATCTTGTTCTTGTCGTACACCAGGACGGTGGAACGGGCGGCAATGCCGGTCCACTTGTTGGTGCTGGGACGGAAATCGGCCGGAACCTGGGCGACGGTGTCCTTGTTGACGTCGGCGAACAGGCCGGCGTTCTCCACCTGCGCCATTGCGGGGGAGTTTTCGGTGAGGAAGACGTCCGCCGGTGAGGCCGCGCCTTCCTGGACGATCTGGTTGGACATCTCGGTGTCGTCACCCTGGCGGAGCGTCACCTTGATGCCGGTTTCAGCGGTAAACGCGTCCACCCATTCCTTGGTGAGGCTTTCGTGCTGGGCGTTGTAGACCGTGATCTCGCCCTTGGAGGCGCCGGCCGAGGACGAGGCGGCCGGAGTGGTGCTGGAGCCGCAGGCGGAGAGGCCCAGGGCTGCGGTGGCGGCGATCGCGATGCCGGCCAGCGCGTTGGTGCGGATCTTCATCGGGTGCTTCTTTCTGCAAAAGTCTGGTGGGCCAGGCCCGTCGTGAGCCGGGGAAGTTAGGGGAAGCTCACTCGAAAAACTGTAGGTTAGCCAAACCTAAGCACCAAGCGACAAGGGCATTAAGTGATGAGGATCACATCAATTACGCAACTGTTGCGTGCCGTAATTCCCGGATCCGTCCGTGCCCGCTGCAGCGGACGCTGCGGCCTCGAGTGCCAGCCAGGCCTGAAGCTGGGTGGAAAGTTCGACGGCGGCGCCCGGCGGATAAGTCTCGGCCGCCGGCCGCCGGGGTTCGGAGGAGAAGACCGGGTCCCCGGCCCGGCCGTGCCGGGCCAGCGGTTCCCCGGCCGCAATCAGCCGCCGGCCGGACCACAGGGCCCCGGCGGTTCCGGTGACCAGCCCGGCGGCAGTGGTCCGGACGTCCTGCGGCAGCCGCCGGTCGGTCGCGGCGAGTGCGAGATAACGGGTGAGGATGCCGGTGAACAATCCACCGTCGCCGGTTCCTTCGCAGCGGAGGACCGTGCTGTCGGCAGGGCGGGGGGTGTTGCCGGGGTCTGTTTCGTTGGCGGGCGTCGTGCTGCCTTCGGCGGCCGGCAGGGTGAGGTGCGTCGCCACTGCCCGCACCACGGTGGCCGCGCGTTCCAGGTTGGCGGTGCCGCCGAGCTCCAGCAGGGCGCCCAGGACCGGGCCCTGGTTGTAGCTGTAGATGGCGTCCTCCAGTACGGTCTCCCCCGTGCTGCGGATCCGGATGCCGTCCAGGTAGAGCCCGCGGGCGGGATCGAACAGCCGCGCATCCAGCCAGTCGAGCAGGGCCTGCGCCTTGGCGGCATTGCCGGTGCGTGCATAGTAGAGCGCCACCGGGGCGGTGGCCGCGGTGTTCTTGAAGTCCCGTTTGGTGCTCCAGAACGTGCCGCCGCCCAGGTCCTCAGTGGATGCCGTGTCGAACTGCAGCGTCAGGCTCTTGCGGATCCTCTCCTGCCGTCGGGGGCTGGGCCGGCGGCCCGCCTCGGCCAGCCGTTCCAGCCGGAGTGTGGACAGGGCCAGCCAGGCCATGTCGTCGTAGTAATGGTTGACGAACGTCAGGAAGTTCCGCAGCCGGATGCCGGTGACCAGCCGCGAAGCGAGCTGGCCCGCGCTGGGTCGGGTGCCGCCGTCGAACTTTTCCGGCTGCCTGCCCGCCCTCCCCAGTTCGCGCAAACCCGCGTCCACCAGGCAGTCGAGGTAATGCGCCTGCCACCAGTAGTGCCACGGGCGGCGGAGATTCTCGATGCGGCCGGAGGGGCGGGCGGTGGCTGCGATGTGCGTCCCGGGCAGGAAGTACAGCCGCTGGCCGAACAGGTGCGTCACCGACCTTGCGGCCACATCGGCCCGCTCTGCCCAGTTCGTTGCGGAGCCGGGGAGGGCGTTCGGTGTGGCGTCGGCATCTGGCTGGGTCATGCGGCCAGCCTAGCGAACCGGCAGCCTGACGAAAGCTGCGGCGCAGGGTGCATCCACCGCCCATTTCAGTTAACATTCACTAACTAATGTTCGCGGCCTGAATCCGGACCCGCGTCAACCGGTTCCGCATCAAGGAGGATGTATGGACATCGAAGGTTCCGTCGCGCTGATCAGTGGCGGCGCATCAGGACTGGGCGCGGCCACGGCCCGGCGGCTGTTCGACGCGGGAGCTTCGGTGGTTCTCGCCGACCTTGGCTCCTCGGCCGGTGCCGCCTACGCCGACGAGCTGAACGCGCGTGGTGCGAGGAATGGTGTAGGCCGCGCGACGGCAGTCCCCAAGGCGGTTTTCGTCCCCGCGGACGTGACCAGCGAGGAGCAGGTGCAGGCCGCCGTCGACGCCGCCGTCGGTCTGGGACCATTGCGGATCGTGGTGAACTGTGCTGGCATCGCCACACCGGGCAAGGTCCTGGGGCGCGACGGCGTGCTGCCGCTGGAGGCCTTCCAGCGCGTCATCCAGGTCAACCTGGTGGGGACGTTCAACGTGGTCCGGCTGGCTGCCGCCGCGATGGCCGCCACCGAGCCCGCTGTCACCGAGCTGGGCGGGGAGGAGCGCGGCGTCATCATCAATACCGCCTCGGTGGCCGCGTTTGACGGGCAGATCGGCCAGCCTGCCTACGCTGCATCGAAGGGCGGCGTGGCCGCCATGACCCTGCCGCTGGCCCGCGAACTCGCGCGGTCGCTGATCCGTGTGGTGACCATTGCGCCCGGCATTTTCGAGACCCCGATGATGGCCGGCCTGCCGCAGGAGGCGCAGGAGTCACTGGGCCGGCAGGTGCCGCACCCGTCCCGCTTGGGCCGTCCCGCCGAGTACGCCAATCTCGCCGCGCACATCGTGGAGAACGCCATGCTCAACGGCGAAACCATCCGCCTCGACGGCGCCATCCGGATGGGCCCAAAGTGAGCGGCACCCAAGTGCGTGGCACCCAACTGGGCAGCACAACGCCGGCGATGCCCGCCGTCGACACCCTGCCCACCGCAGACTTTTTCGGCTACGAGTCGTTGCTCAGCGCCCCCGAGCAGCGGAAGCTGGGCGAGCTTCGGGAGTTCCTGGCCGCGGAGATCGCGCCGTATGCGGGGGACTGGTGGAACAAGGCCGAATTCCCGGCGCACATCCTCCCCAAGCTCGCCGCCTTGGAGCTCAGCACGCCGGCACAGCGCGGCTACAGCCACCTTTTCGCCGGGCTGGTGATCGCGGAAATGACGCGCGTTGACACCTCCATCGCCACATTTTTCCTGGTCCACCACGACCTCTTCGTCGAGTCGCTCTACCGGTTCGGGTCCGAGGACCAGCGGAGCCGGTACCTCGATGACGCCTCCAACCTCAGGACCACCGGGGCGTTTGCCCTGACCGAACCGGATCACGGCTCGGACGTGGCCGGCGGCATGGAGACCCGGGCGCGCCGGATATCGAGTATCACCGGAGAAGCCGACGACGGCGGCGACTGCTGGGTGCTGAACGGCGCCAAGCGGTGGATCGGCAACGGGACGTTCTGCGACTACCTGCTGGTGTGGGCGCGGGACGAGGCCGGCGGCGCGGTCCGCGGCTTCATCGTGGACGCGAGCCTGCCTGGGGTGAGCCGGAGCCGGATCGAGAACAAGATCGCCCTGCGCACCGTGCAGAACGCTGACATCGTGTTCGAGGACGTGCGCGTTTCCGAGGCCGACCGCTTTGCCGGCATCGGCAGTTTCGAGGACACCAACGAACTGCTCCGCGGTTCACGCATCATGGTTGCCTGGCAGGCGGTGGGGCAGCAGCTGGCGGCGTTCGACGTCACCCGGCAGTACGCCGTCGAACGCCAGCAGTTCGGCCGTCCGCTGGCGCGGTTCCAGCTCATCCAGCAGCAGCTGGTGTCCATGCTGGGCAACGCCGTGGCGAGCATGGGCATGATGGCCCGGATCGCGCAGCTGCAGGAGCACCGGCAGTTGCAGGAGCACGGCGCCGGGATGGCGCAGGTGGCGCTGGCCAAGTCCTACACGTCGGCGAGGATGCGCGAAACCGTGGCGATGGGCCGGTCCATTCTGGGCGGCAACGGCATCGTGACGGACTACCGGATGGCCAAGATTTTCGCCGACGCCGAGGCCATCTACACCTACGAGGGCTCGTACGAGGTCAACGTGCTCATCGTCGGGCGGGCAGTCACGGGCGTCTCGGCAATCGCCTGAGCTTCCTCCCAAGCCAAGAGCGGAGCGCGAACTGGCAGGTAATGCCCGCAAATCTCCTTTTTGAGGGTATTACCTGCCAGTTCGCGCTTGGCGGGCTCAGGAAGCGGGCTGTTTCTCGCCGGCTTCGATCCGGGCGTCGAGGCTGTTGTTTTTCACCGGCATGGGGCAGGTGCCGTAGGGCGTGAAAGCGCTGGGATAGTTGATGGCGCGGTTGAAGTCCAGGACCACGGAGCCGTCCGGCCGGGGGCGGGCGGTGGACACCTTGCGCCACTCGTCGGTCGTTTCGCCGTTCGTCTCGTCGTGGAACGTGACCGTTAATGCGCCGAGCTTCTCCGCCTCGGCATGGAGCCGGTACTCGTGGTCCTTGCCGGGCAGCCTGAACACCAGCTCGCCCACGCTGCGGTGCACCCCGTCCACCAGCGGGTTGGCCGTGGAAATGGGCACATCAACGGGCTCGGGGTAGGCCTCGAACCTGGCCTGGACCGCAAGGTCGGGCCGGTAATCAAAGGTGGGCACGCCGTCGAAATCGGTGAACACCGGCGACTGGGAATCCCGGGTGCGGATCGCATACCTGTCCGCGCGCATCGCCAGCTCCACCACCACCTGCCGGCCGTCCGCGCCGCCGAACTGCACCCACATGAGCGACTCCTCGTCGGCGAGCCGCGCCGTGACTGTCCCGTCCACTGGCTCCCCGGTCTCCACGAACGTCAGCCCGTCGGACGCCGCGGCGGTGAGCGTCGCCGTCGTGCTGTCCGCCGACCACAGCCCGGGGACGAGGTCGACGGCGGCCGGCCGGCTTTCCAGCCACTGGAACGACGTGAGTGTGAGCCAGCCGTGTTCGGCTGCGAGTGCTGTGTTGCGGCCTTTACGGAAGCGGAGCCAGCGCTCCACCTGGGCGTTTGCTGCGGTGCTCATCTGTCCTGCATACAGCGACCGGCCGCTCCGGTTCAAGGCCGCGACAACATCTGAGACATATTCCCGGCTGCCGCCGGCTGCGGGTAACATCCCATAGGAACAGTAACCCGGCTCACAGTATCCAGCGCAGTGTACGAGCCAAAGTCGAACACTCGAAAGATAGTTTCCATGGCTGACACTGCAATGAATTCAGAAACAGATCTCGCCGCCGAACTCCGCGCGGACGTGCGCCGAGTCTCCACCTTGCTGGGCGAGTCCCTGGTCCGCCAGCACGGCCCCGAACTCCTTGAGCTGGTGGAGCAGGTGCGCCTGCTCACCAAGGAATCCAAGGAAGCCGCCCGTGGCGGCGCGGACGCGACGGGCCCGTGGAGCGCGCAGGACGTCGTCGCCCAGGTCCGCGAGCTGCTCGCCTCCCTGCCGCTAGAGCAGGCGACCGACCTGGTCCGTGCCTTCGCCTTCTACTTCCACCTCGCCAACGCTGCCGAACAGGTCCACCGGGTCCGCGGCCTGCGCACGCGGCAGGAGAAGGAAGGCTGGCTGGCGAAGGCTGTCGAGGACATCGCGGGGCAGGCCGGCCCGGCGGTGCTGCAGGAAGTCGTCAACGAACTGGATGTTCGCCCGGTCTTCACCGCGCACCCCACCGAGGCCTCCCGCCGTTCCGTGCTGGACAAGATCCGCAAGCTCTCGGATGTCCTGGCCAAGCCCACTGAGGAAGGCACCAGCGCACGGCGCCGGCAGGACCGCCAGCTCTCGGAAATGATTGACCAGATGTGGCAGACGGACGAGCTCCGCCAAGTCCGGCCCACTCCGGTGGACGAGGCCCGCAACGCCATCTACTATCTCAACAGCATCCTGACGGACGCGCTGCCGGAGATGCTCACGGATTTCTCGGAACTCCTCGGCCAGCACGGCGTCTCGCTTCCGGCGCAGAACGCCCCAATCCGGTTTGGGTCCTGGATCGGCGGAGACCGGGACGGCAACCCCAACGTCACCGCGGCCGTCACCCACGAAATCCTGCAGCTCCAGAACCAGAACGCGGTGCGGATCAGCATCGCCATGATCGACGAGCTCATCTCGATCCTGTCCAACTCCACGGCCCTCGCCGGCGCGGACCAGGCCCTCCTCGATTCGATCGACGCCGACCTCGCGAAGCTGCCCGGCCTGGACCGCCGCATCCTGGAACTCAACGGCCAGGAGCCCTACCGGCTGAAGCTGACCTGCATCAAGGCCAAGCTCATCAACACCGGCAAGCGGGTCGCCGCGGAATCGAAGCACCAGCCGGGGCGCGACTACACCTCCACCGAGGAACTGATCGGCGAACTCGAGCTGCTGGAACTGTCCCTTCGCAACCACTCGGCGTCCCTCGTCGCGGATGGCGCCCTGGCACGCGTCCGCCGCGCGATCGCCTCCTTCGGCCTCCACCTTGCCACCCTCGACATCCGCGAGCACGCCGATCACCACCATGACGCCGTCGGACAGCTCATGGACCGCCTCGGCGGTCCCGGCATCCGCTATGCAGAACTGACCCGGGGCGAGCGCCTCGAGGTCCTGAGCGCGGAGCTCGCGTCCCGCCGTCCGCTGTCCGGCCACCCGATCAAGCTCGACGGCGCCGCTGACGGGACGTACGACGTCTTCCGTGAGATCCGCCGCGCCCTGCGCACGTACGGTCCGGACGTCATCGAGACCTACATCATTTCCATGACCCGCGGAGCCGACGATGTTCTGGCCGCGGCGGTCCTGGCACGCGAGGCAGGCCTGGTCAGCCTTTTCGGCGACGCCCCGTACGCCAAGATCGGTTTCGCGCCGCTGCTGGAGACCGTCGAGGAGCTGCGTGCCTCGGCTGAGATCGTGGACCAGCTGCTGTCCGACCCCTCCTACCGCGAGCTGGTCCGGCTGCGCGGGGATGTCCAGGAAGTCATGCTCGGCTACTCGGACTCCAACAAGGAATCCGGCGTGATGACCAGCCAGTGGGAAATCCACAAGACCCAGCGCAAGCTGCGCGACATCGCCACGAAGCACGGCGTCCGCGTGCGCCTGTTCCACGGCCGCGGCGGTTCGGTGGGCCGCGGCGGCGGACCCACCTACGACGCCATCATGGCGCAGCCGAACGGCGTCCTTGAGGGCGAAATCAAGTTCACCGAACAGGGTGAGGTCATCTCGGACAAGTACTCCCTGCCGGAGCTTGCCCGCGAAAACCTGGAACTGTCCCTTGCGGCCGTTTTGCAGGGCTCGGCACTGCACCGGACCCCGCGCACGTCGGACGACCAGCGCGAGCGGTTCGGTCACGTCATGGAGACCATCTCCGACGCCGCGTTTGCCCGCTACCGCAGCCTCATCGACCACCCGGACCTGCCCGCGTACTTCCTGGCCTCGACGCCGGTGGAGCAGCTCGGTTCGCTGAACATTGGCTCCCGCCCGTCCAAGCGCCCGGATTCCGGTGCTGGGCTCGGCGGCCTGCGCGCCATCCCGTGGGTGTTCGGCTGGACCCAGTCTCGGCAGATCGTGCCGGGCTGGTTCGGCGTCGGCTCCGGGCTGAAGGCAGCACGGGACGCAGGCAACTCGGCGCAGCTCGTGGAGATGATGCATGGCTGGCACTTCTTCCGCTCTGTGCTGTCCAACGTGGAGATGACCCTCGCCAAGACGGACATGGAGATCGCGGGATACTACGTGGACACCCTTGTCCCGGTGGAGCTGCACCACCTCTTCCGCGCCATCCGCGAGGAATATGAACTCACCGTCGCCGAGATCCAGAACCTCACCGGTGAGAACGTGCTCCTGGATGCCCAGCCCACGCTGAAGCGGTCCCTGGAAATCCGCGACCAGTACCTCGACCCGATCAGCTACCTCCAGGTGGAACTGCTCCGCCGTGTCCGTGCCGAGGGTGCCAGCATTTCCGGCGCCGAGATCGACGAGCGCCTGCAGCGGGCCATGCTCATCACCGTCAACGGTGTAGCTGCAGGCCTCCGCAACACCGGATAACCCGTACTGCCCCCAACGCTCTCTCACCTTTCACCGGTTTTTCCCCAACGCTCTCTCACTCCCGTGGGAGAGCGTTGGGGTTTGGGCGGCGGGATGTGAGAGAGCGTCCCGGAAAAGCCGCAGGACGTGAGAGAGCGTTGGTGGAATTGTTGCGAAAAGTGAGAGTGCGTCAGTTGCCGTAGTGCACCACGATGGTCCGGCGGGTCGTGCTGTTGTTGGGCGAGTCGGGCGAGTCGGAGGAGTCAGGGGTGTCAGGGGAGTCGGCCCCGTCGTCGGAGTAGGCCAGGGTGCTTACGCGCACCCCGTACAGGGCCGACAGCTCGGCGTCGGTGAGGAGCTCCGCGGCCGGCCCGGTCCGCACGCTGCCAGAGCCCAGCAGGACCACGCGGTCGGCCAGGTGCAGGGCATGGTCCGGATGGTGGGTGCTCAGGAGCAGGGCCATGCCACCGGCCATCAGTTCCCGCAACAATGTCAGGACGCGTGCCTGGTTCTTGAGGTCCAGGCCGGTGGCGGGCTCGTCCAGCACCAGGATGGGCGAGCCGGCGGCGATGGCCCGGGCGATCAGCACCAGCTGCTGTTCGCCGCCACTGAGCGTGGGGAAACGCCGGTCCCGCAGTCCTGCTGCGCCCACCCGCTCCATCGCCTCCAGTGCCGCGCTGCGGTCCGAGGGCCCGGGCGTCCGGAACACGCCGACATGCCGTGCCCGCCCCATCAGGACCATGTCCAGCGCCCGGTAGGCAAAGGCGCTGCCGTGGGCCTGCGGAACGTAGCCTGCGCTCTCGCTCCGCCGCACGGCTCCCTCCTGCGGGTCCAGCAGACCGGCCGCACAGCGCACCAGCGTGGTCTTGCCGCTGCCGTTCGGGCCCAGCACGGCGGTGGCGGTTCCCGGCGGCACGTTGAAGCTGACGCCGCGGAACACCCAGTCCCGGGGCGAGTATCCAAAGCCCACGCCGTCGAGTTCAAGCACTGTCCCAGACCTTGTCCCGGTTCCGGCGCAGGAGCAGGAAGAACACGGGGGCCCCGATCAGCGCCGTGAGGACGCCCAGCGGGATCTCCCCGGCGGTGGCGGTGCGGGCGATGGTGTCCACCAGGACGATGTAGGCGCCGCCGAGCAGGAAGGACACGGGCAGGAGGACGCGGTGGTCCGGTCCCACCCACATCCGGGCCAGGTGCGGGATCACCAGGCCCACCCAGCTGACAGCGCCGCTGACCGCCACGGCCCCGGCCACCATCAGCGCCACGGCCACGAGCACCACCCAGCGGAGCGGGCGCGGGCGCACACCCAGGGCCGCCGCGTCCTCGTCGCCGAGGGACAGCACGTTGATCCGCCAGCGCAGGGCCAGGAGGACGGCGGCTCCGCCGAGGACGGGGACCACGGCCACCGCGACTTTGGCGAAGGTGGCCGTGGACACGCTGCCCAGCAGCCAGAAAACGATGGCGGGCAGCGTGGTGTTGGGGTCCGCAATGTACGTCACCAGCGCGACCAGGGCCGAGAAGAAGGACCCGGTGACCACTCCGCCGAGCACGATCATGAGCATCGGCGTCCCGGCGCGGCCCGAGGTGATCAGGAGAAGGGTCCCAAGGGCCAGCAGCCCGCACGCAAAGGAGCCGCCAACCAGGAGGAACGGGCCCAGCGCGAGCAGCAGTGCCAGGGCACCGCCGAAGGATGCGCCGGCGGAGACGCCGATGATTTCGGGGCTGACCAGGGGGTTGCGGAAAATCGCCTGCAGGGCCGCGCCGCCGATCGCCAGGCCGCCGCCCACCAGCAAAGCGAGCAGGACCCGCGGCAGCCGGACCAGCAGCACCACGTTTTGTTCAGTGCCGCTAGCCTGGATCGGGATCGGAGCGAGCTGTCCGGTCAGGATCTGGACCACGTGGTCCAGCGGCACGCTGTACCGCCCCACCGCCATTGCCAGCAACGCCACCGCGGCGAGGAAGCCGGCACTGAGGGCGACGGGAACGACGACGGCGGGCTCCCGCCGTCGTCCCAGCGCGTCCCTCCCGGCCGAGGCCGGACCCGCCCGGGGCAGTGCCGGCCGCGCCGGCCGGACCCGCCTTCCCAGGCGCGGAGCACCGGCCTCATCAAGCATTGAACTGCCGGTAGTTGGCGGACTGTCCGTTCTCCGTGGTCCAGAGAATCTTGTCCAGTTCACCGTCCGTGAGTTCGTGGTTGTACAGGAACCTGAAGTATTCGGAGGCCTTGCTCCGCACCGCCGACTTCTCCTGCGGGAAGGCGACGTCGCCGAGCCAGTGCCACATCAGCGGCGACTCCTGCCCGGGCGGATCCCAGCGGTAGCCGCCCAGCGGGACCTTGTACACGCGCCTCGAGCGGACCGCGGATACTGTCTGCCACACCGGGTCCGAGTAGACGTCCTGCGGCATGGCGGCGTCGAAGTTGCCCAACAGGATGACCTCGGGGTCCCAGCGCAGGACCTGTTCGATGTCCACGCCCACCATCCCGGAACCGGACAGCGGATCCTTGCCGGTTGGCGGGTTTGAGCCTCCCACTAACTTGATGTAGAAGTCGTTGTAACTGTTGGCGCCGGCAACTTTGAGCCCGCCCGTGAAGCGGTTGAAGTAAAGGATGCCCGGACCTTTGGATGCGCGCCCGGCCGCCAGTGACTTGACCTCGGCAAGCTCCTGGTCGCTGCGTGTTTTGAGCTCGGCGGCACGTTCGGGCTTGCCCAGCATGGCGGCGAACATGGCCGCCCACGCGTCCACATCCTCCTGCGTGCCGGAGTTTTTCAACCCCAGAACCTGAAGTCCGGCCTTCTCCAGCGGCTCGATGAGCTGCGCGTCCGACCATTGGACCACCACGTCCGGGTTGAGGGCCCGGATGCTCTCGACGTTGGCCGTGAAGTCCTGGGTGGCGATGTCGTGCGGGAGGTCCAGGGCAGCGGGAAACATGGCGCCCATGATCCCGTCGCGCATGGCCACCCACGAGGCGTTGTGCATGGCCGTGAGGTGGTCTGCGCTGCGGTCCACGGCGACCAGCAGGGACGCCGAGGGCATCGGGATGGTCACCACCCGGGCCACCGGCCGGGCAAAGGACAGGGTTCTGCCGCGCTGGTCCGTGAGGCTGATGCCGTTGGGGCTGCCAGCAGGGGACGACGGCGGGGCGGTCCCGGATGCGCCGCATCCGGCCAGCAGGGCGGCGGAGCCGCCTGAAATGAACGCCTGAAGGGCGGTGCGGCGGTTGAGGTCTGCGGCTGTCATCGTTGACTCCCTGCGCGTGGGTCTTCACAGCATCCGCTTCCCGAGCAGGGCTGTCAACGCCTTCGCCGGCCGTCCAGAACTGCCGGCTGCGGCCCGCCCCCCGCGGTCCCTTGCCCGTGCCATGGCCCGGTGCTACTTTCAGAAGACGCTCGCAGAAGGTGGCCACGGGATGGTTATCGATGGTGCCCAGTTGTTCGTCCGCTATGCCTATCCGCCCAATTCGCGGGGCAGCTGCGGGCCGCCGGACAGTGACGCCCTGCTGCACTACGGGCAGTCCGGCGTCACGGACCAGGGGCTGCGCGAACTCGCCAAGGGCTTTGCCGGAGCCTGGCCCTATCTCGAACTGATCGCCGGGTCGCACGGCATTGCCGACCCGCTGGACGCCCGCGTGGTGGAGGCCTATTGGGTGGGCAACGGCCTGCTGGATTCCGTCGGCATCATGAACATCGGCAATTCGATGGAGGAGCGCTTCCGGGCACGCACCGGACGGCAGTTCCCGCACCTGGTGGAAGGCGTGCTGGCGGGCGGCGTCCCGCACCACAGTTTCCACGTGTTCGAGATCTACCCGTGGCTGGGCCTGCTCCGCGATGAACGGCGGCACGCCACCGCCCTGAACGTGCTGGACCGGTGCCGGATACGTTGGGGGCAGGTGGTCGCTATTACTGGGGACGACGCCGTCGTGAGGTCCCGGCCCCTTGTCTGGGACGGCACGGCCCTGGACATCGGCGAACCCGCGGTGGAGTCGGCCAAGTTCGCCGTGAACGGAACCGGCTTTGTGGACGGGCTCGCAGTGGGCGACGTCGTCTCACTCCACTGGGACTGGGTGTGTGACCGCCTGTCCGCCCACCAGCTGCAGCAGCTCAAGCACTTTACGGCCCGGCACCTGCGGATTGCCAACAGCGGCGTCGAGCACCGCGGCGCGGCCATAGCGCTCGAACACTAGCGCCCGAACATTAGGGCTCGAACACCAGCCAGCGGCTGCCTACGGCGACTGCGGCGCCGCGCCGTCGGGATGCTCGGGGGTCTTGACCGCGGTGGCGTCCCGGGCGGACGACTCGCCGGCCGGCCGGCCGGCCGGAGATTCGTCGGTTCCGGTGTGCTCGCGCCCGGCCTCCGTGCCCTCCTCCTTGATGACGTCCTCGCCCCTGCGATTGATGCTCACGCCAACGTCGGCGGGAGCCTGCGCCGCATCCTCCGGGGTTTCGTCCGCGCCGGGCTGGGCGGGTTCCTTCAGCGGCGGTTCGCTGCCGAAGGCCCGCGCTGTGCCTGGTGCCGTGCCCGAGGCGCCGCCGTTTTCGGTACCCTGGGCGCCGCCCGTTGCCTCGTCGGCGGGTCAGGCTGGTTCGTGGGTGACATGATGCTCTCCTTGTGGTGGTTGTGCCGGCTGGTGGCCGGTCCCGGTGTCCGCCGGGCGGCCCATCAGTTCCAGTCCTTCCATGGCCTGTTCCGCCCCCGCGGCGTCCACGCGTTCCAGCGCGAAGCCCATGTGGATCAGGACCCAGGTACCGGGTTCCAGTGGACCGTCATCCAGCAGGCCGATGTTGATCTTCCGCTCCACTCCGGCCACATCCACGAGGGCGAGCTGACCGCCGTAGCCTTCGAGGAGTTCAATGACCCTGCCGGGGATTCCGAGGCACATGTATGGACACCGCCTTAGCTTGGAGTGGGGGAATGCTGGCCGAGCAGGGATCCGACGGCGGCAGCGGCCCTGGGCACCGCCGCAGCCACCACTGCCGAGAGTCCGATGCCCTCGGACAAGTCGGCGGGGACGCAGCCCACCACATACGTGGCCGGCAGGCTGCCGCCCATGGTCCGGAGCCGGCCCAGCACGGCCGCCGGGTCCATGCCGTGGGGATCAACGGCCCTGCCGTCCAGGTCTGCCGCGCCGACCCGCAGCACCCGGATGCCGCCGGGGGCCGAGTCCGCGTCAGCGGGCACGGTGTCCACGAGGACCAGCATGCCGACGCCGGCCAGGAGGTCGTAGGCCAGGTGCATGCCGCGGATGCCGTAGTCAACCACGCGGACGCCGGGGCCCAGCGGCTGCGGATGGGCGGCCAGATGCCGCGCCACCTCGGGACCGAAGCCGTCGTCGTGCAGGAACATGTTCCCCACGCCGGCCACGAGGACGCCGCCGGCGCGCTCGGCGGCGCGCTCGCCGATACTGTAGGGGGTTGCCGCGGCCCTGCTGGCGGCGGTCACATCCGCCGCACTTTCATGTACCGCCGGATATCCGGAACTGCGCGGATGCCGACGTATATGCCCCAGAGGGCCATCGCTGCCAGCACGGAAACAGTGGCCATTCCTATTGCCTTCATTACGGGTTTTCCTTTCCCTCCAGCGGTTCCAGCTCGTCGGGGGCGTAGTAGAAGGACCGGCCGTAGCCCTCAAGGAGGTCGGCCGCCGGATCCTGCTCGAGGACGAGCCCGACGTGGGTGCTGCCGTCCACGTCGAAATGCACGCTGGTGACACGCCCGGTCTGCCCGCTGAAGAACAGGTCCTGCGCGTCGGCGCGCCTCTTCGGGTGCACGCGCACTCGGCTGCCGCGCGCCACCGCGACGCCGCTGATCATGACGGCGTCCTCGTCAGGCCGGACGCTTGCCTCTGCCTCCGGATTCCACCAGGGCACCTCCTCGCCGGCTGCCGCCCATGTTTCGGCCGGTTCCGGGGCGAACGCGTGCGGGTTCCGCAGGACACCGTGCAGCTGCTGGAGTTCCTCCGGGGACATCGCCTCGCAGCGGTCGATGACGGCGGCGGCCCGCGGGTCCGTCGCGCGCGCCTCAACCTTTTCGTCGTCGGTCAGGGTCAGTACCCGCAACGTGAGGATCTCGTCGATCTCGGTGGAGTCGTACAGCGCCACCGAACTCTCCGGGGCGACGGCGGGGTGGTCGTACAGAATGATGGGCGAGATCAGGAGCACGTCGGTCTGGCCTTCGGGACCGGCCAGCACGGGCCAGCAGCGGTGCTGGGAACACAGCCCTGCCGCCGGCTGCGCCCACGCCGGCGGGTCCAGCAGCGAGACGAAATCCCCGTCCCGCACGGAGAGCAACATGTGTGCCCCGATGAAGGAGGCCGCAGTGGCGTCCTGCCGGTTCCCGGCCGGCAGGGGACCGGCCGTGTTTGCCGCGGTGACGCGGAGTC
Source organism: Arthrobacter sp. 05T423 (assembly GCF_056396245.1). Classification (NCBI taxonomy): domain Bacteria; kingdom Bacillati; phylum Actinomycetota; class Actinomycetes; order Micrococcales; family Micrococcaceae; genus Arthrobacter; species Arthrobacter sp. 05T423. The sequence continues at coordinate 51,550 of NZ_JBFTLC010000003.1, read as the reverse complement.
GCAGTGGCCCGCCGGAATCTTCGGTGGCGTTGAGCCGCAGTTCACCCCGGAGAGCACGACGGCGGCGCACCAGTCGCCCGCCCGGCCTCCCGGCGCCGTCCTTGAGTTCCTGGATGTCGAGGCCTTCCGCGACTTCCACGGGCAGGATCTGCCCGGCCCGGAGCTGGGCCGCGGAGAAGGGGCCGAACACTGCCTCCTGCTCGACGGCCTCGTCCCAGCTCAGCCAGTTCGCACCGCCCACGGCGAGGCTGGCGACGGCAGTGAACCCGCCGCCGTCGTCCGCCTTTTCGGCGGTGCGGGTCTGCAGCTGCAGGAAGCGGAGGTGGATTTCAAGCCCAGCCTGCGCCCCGGGGTTCAGCAGGCAGTCTGCGGACATTGACGGTTCCTCCCCGCTGCCGTCCTCCGCCGCCCCCTTGGGACCCAGGATCCCGAACTGCCAGCGGGCCTGGTTCTTCTGGGCTGACGCACGGTAGGGGTAGAGAAGGTAGCCCTCGTAGAGGACGGCATCGGCGACGGCCCGGGCAAGGGCCAGGCTGGTGTTCATGGCCGCTCCCCGGAAATGTCGGCGATGGCGTGGTCGAGCAGCTTCTCCACCGCGGCTTCCCACGACGTGAGGCCGCGCGAGGACCGGTACCGGGCGAGCGCGGCCAGGACGTCGCGGTCCAGGCGGATCCATCCCGCATTGGGGAAATACTGGTCCATCAGGCTGCGCCAGGCGGCGACGGGCAGCTTATAGGTCGCTTCAAGGTCCCACGGCACTTGTTCCACGGTGAACCCCGTCTGCCCCCTGGTGAACACGGTGCCGGAGAACAGCAATTCCAGGGGTATCTCGCCGCCGCGCAGGGCATGCAGGTATTTGGCGGCGGCCACGTCGAAATCAAACGTGCAGGGCAGCGGGAGGTCCGCCTCGGTGCTGCCCGTGAAGCCCTGCACCATGGTGCTGCACTGCATCCAGACGAACGACTTGAGCGTGGTGGGCCAGCGTCCGCGGTCGCCGAAGAGGTCCAGCAGGCCGGCCTCCTCCTCCGGCGCGTAGCCGCGGCGCTGCGGCAGGATCCGGACCTGGCAGCGCAGAGCCACGGCGTGCACCACGGCTCCGGTGGCCTCCGTCAGCTGCAGCCGGGCCGTCAGCTGCGGGGCGGCGGCATAGGGTTCCGGCCGGATCTCCAGTACGGCGAAGGACAGTTCGGTCACCGGAAACCTCCCGTGCCGGATGCTGTGGTGCCGGACGCGCCGCTGCCGGAATCGGCCGCCGCCGGGACGCTGCGGCGGGCGACCCGTTCGAAGAAGGCGGCGAGCTCATCGCGTGCCTCCTGGCCGCCGTCGAACCCCCGCCAGAGGCGGCGCAGCCTGCCCACCAGCTCGTAGCAGGCGTCCACCGGAACGAGGTGGCAGTCAGCGGCGGGCCTGCCCGGACCCGGACCGCGGATCAGCAGCGCCTCGGTGTCCGGCGCCGCGAGGCCGAGGGACGGGTTGCGGGCCAGCACACCGTCCCAGGCGTCAAGGGGCAGTTCCGACTCCGTGGCCCCCGCCGGGCCCGGGTAGAACGCCACCGTTCGGCCCAGTTTGGAACTTCGGAAGAAGAACGCCAGGCCAACGGGAATCTCGAGTTCGTCCCACTGCCCCGGGCCGAGATCGAAGCCGGGGAAGGAGAGGTAGCGGTCCGGCACCGAGCGGTAGCGCATATGGGCGGTCGCATCGGTAAAGAGGAGGTAGCAGGGCCGGCAGGTGCACAGCATCGCGTGGCTCTCCAGGTCCACCACGTGCTGGTGTGCGTCGGGAATCGGTTCGCCGCACATTTCGCAGCATTCCCCGGCGGCGGGAGCGGGCCGGTTCGCGGAAATCCGCCGCAGTAAGGCCACCGGCAAGGCGCCGTTGGCCTGGCCGGTTCCCGGGCCCCGCCCTGTACCTCCTCCGTTCTTCACGTTCATTTCAGCGGTCCTGTCCTGCCGCCGCCTGCAGCTCCGGGGCCATGGCCGCTGCCGGTGCAACGGCCGCCTCGGAGGCCGGCGGCATGGACACCGGCATGGACACCGCGGCCGCAGGTGCTGCAGCAGCGGCCGGGGCCGCCGGTTCAGGGACGGAACTCAGCCCAGCGGGTGTGACCAGCGGGAGAGCCTGCACCGGCGTCACCTCGGCAGGGGCCACCGGTACGGCTGCAACCGGCAACGGTGCGGACTGCGCGGACACCGTCGGGACCGCCACGGACATCACTCCGTTCCGGACCAGCAGGGGAAGGGGCTCAAGGTGCAGCTCCTTGTCCTCGAGGCAGGCGCCGGCCCGCCGCACGTCAAAGTGGCCGCGGCAGGTGGGGCAGGTGAGCAGGCCGCCGCCAACCGGTGCCGCGAGGGCGCGCTGCAGAACGGCACCGGCCATGGAGCCTGTGCAGCGCGGGCAGTAGTCACGGTAGGCGTAGATGTCCTGCCCGGTACGGCAGGCCAGCACCGGGTAGCCACCGACGAGGAAACCCGCCACCTCGCCGGCTTCGAGCCCGGCGATCTCCGGAATCGGTTCCCACGTGCCGCCGGTCATGTCGTGCCACGATTCGGCGGGAGTTCCGCCCGCCGGGTTGTTGATCCGGACCAGCAGCGAGTCCACCGGGATCAGCGCCGGCGAGCCCGCCTGCTTTTCCGCTTCGACGACGTCGATGGCCGTCACCTCCGGTGCGGCGTCCTGGATGGCCTCCTCAACGGCGTACTTGAGGGTGACGGACGACGACGGGCAGCCCTGGCAGGTGCCCAGCAGCTTGAGCCGCACCACGCCGTCGGGGCTGATGCCTTCCAGTTCAACATCGCCGCCGTGGGAGCCCAGGTAGGGCCGGACGCTGTCCAGCGCCGCGGCCACCCGCGCCTCCATCGAGTGGGGGTGCAGCCCGTGGATCACCAGGAGGCCAGCCACCAGGCTGTCGGCTGTCAGCGCCTCCAGCGTGACGTCGTCGAGCTTTCCCTGGGCCTGAAGAATCTCCATGATCCGTTGCAGCCCTGCACCGTAAAGGTCCGTCACCTGACGGACCAGGTCCTCCGCCCGGCCGCGGGCCACGGCCCCGCCCGCACCGAGGGCGTCAAGGAGTGTGCCGATCTGGTCGCCGTTCTGCAGCGGCGGCCGGTCCCCGGCGGGCATGGCCTACTCGCCGGTCAGGGTTTGGGTGGGGGAGTGCAGCATGTCCAGCGTCTGCCCGTTGCCCAGGTACATGTGGACACCGCAGGGCAGGCAGGGGTCGAAGCTGCGGACGGTGCGCATGATGTCGATGCCTTTGAAGTGCTCCCGGTCGTTCTCCTCGAAGATCGGCTGCCCCTGGACCGCGTCCTCGTAGGGGCCGGCCACGCCGTTGGAGTCGGTGGGGCTGGCATTCCACGGGGTGGGCGGGTAAGGGTGGTAGTTGGCGATCTTGCCGTCGCGGATCACCATGTGGTGGGACAGGACGCCGCGGACCGCTTCGGTGAAGCCACAGCCGATGCCTTCGTCGGGGACCTCGAAGGTTTCCCACGTCTTGGTGCGGCCGGCCCGGATCTCCTCGAGGGCCTTTTCCGCAAAGTGCAGCGCAGCGGCCGCGGCGTAGGCCTGGAAGTAGGTGCGGGCGCGGTTGCGTTCAAGTGTGTTGCTCCACTGCGGGATGTTCCACTCGAAAGTTACGGGCCCCTTCAGTGCGGTCTTGGGCAGGTTGATCTGGACACTCGTGCCGGTGGCCTTGAGGTAGCCGATGTCCACGAGGCCGGCGAGCGCCGTAGCCCAGAGGCGGGCCAGCGGGCCGCCGCCGGTGTCCAGGGCGAGGTTGTCCTGGCCGTCGAACCAGCGCGGGGACATGACCCAGCTGTACTTCTCCGAGAGGTCGCGCTTCTGCGGCCGGGGGTTGGTGTGCTGGTTCCACGGATGCCTGCGGTCCACGGGGTTGCCCAGGGGATCGTGGGTGACGAACATTTCCTGGTCTTCCCAGTCGTCGTAGTACGAGGAGCCGAGCATGATCCGCAGGCCCAGGTTGATGCGCACCAGGTCGGTGGTGACCAGCTTCCCGTCCACCACGACGCCCGGGGTGACGAACATCTTCCGGCCCCACTCGGTCATGTCCTTGTACTCGAAGTTGCAGTAGTCCGGATCCTGCAGCGATCCCCAGCAGCCCAGCAGCGTCCGCCGCAGCCCAACCTGCTCATAGCCCGGCAGCGCCTCGTAGAAGAAGTCGAACAGGTCGTCGTGCATCGGGACGACCTTCTTCATGAATTCGACGTAGCGCATGAGCCGGGTGAGGTAGTCCGTCATCAGCTGGATGGTGGCCACCGTTCCCACGCCGCCCGGATAGAGCGTGGAGGGGTGCACATGGCGGCCCTCCATGAGGCAGAACATTTCACGGGTGGCGCGGCTGACCTGCAGCGCTTCCCGGTAGAACTCTCCGGTGAAGGGATTCAGCGAGCGCATGATGTCGGCGATGGTCCGGTAGCCGTGGTCGCCCTCGTGAGGTGCCCTGGTGTTCTCGGCCTTGGCCAGGACGCCCGGGTTGGTTTCGGAGACCATCCTTTCGCAGTAGTCCACGCCGACGAGGTTTTCCTGGAAGATGTTGTGGTCGAACATGTACTCGGCGGCTTCGCCCAGGTTGACGATCCATTCGCCCAGGTTTGGGGGCTTGACGCCGTAGGCCATGTTTTGTGTGTAGCAGGAGCATGTGGCGTGGTTGTCGCCGCAGATTCCGCAGATGCGGCTGGTGATGAAGTGGGCGTCCCTGGGGTCCTTGCCTTTCATGAAGAGGGAGTAGCCGCGGAAGATCGAGGAAGTGCTCTTGCATTCCACGACCTGGTTGTTCTCGAAGTCGATCTTGGTATAGATGCCGAGGCTGCCGACGATCCTGGTGATGGGGTCCCAGTTCATTTCCACCAGGTTGTTGTTACCCGTTCCGCTTCCGGAACCCATGGGAATTGTGGACGTCATTGTCTTCGCCTGTCTGGAATTGGGTGGTTTACCAGGTGCGCCGGGCCCCGGTGAGGAGCTCGGGTCCGGGCCGGCGCCATCTGGGCTCCTGGTCCAGGGTGTGCGTCGTGATGCCCCGCAGGGTCCGGATGGCGGAGCCGTAGGGCCGGATGGTGCTGGTGGAAAGCTTGCCGCCGGGAGGCTCATCCATGAAGGGCATGAACTTGTCCGGGAAGCCCGGCATGGTGCAGCCGATGCAGATGCCGCCGACGTTGGGGCAGCCGCCAATGCCGTTCATCCAGCCGCGCTTGGGCACGTTGCACTTCACCACGGGGCCCCAGCAGCCGAGCTTGACGATGCACTTGGGGGAGCCGTACTCGGTGGCGAAGTCGCCCTGCTCGTAATAGCCGGCCCGGTCGCAGCCCTCGTGGACTGTCTTGCCGAACAGCCACGTGGGACGGAGAGCCTCATCCAGCGGAATCATCGGAGCCTGCCCGGTGGCCTGGTACAGCAGGTACGTCATGGTTTCGGAGAGGTTGTCCGGCTGGATCGGGCAGCCGGGTACGCACACGATGGGAATGCCTGCCTTGGACTTCCAGTCGTAGCCGAGGTAGTCCGGCACGCCCATGGCGCCTGTCGGGTTGCCGGCCATGGCGTGGATGCCGCCGTAGGTGGCGCAGGTTCCGGCGGCGATGATGGCGGTGGCCTTGGGTGCCAGGCGGTCCAGCCATTCGCTGGTGGTGATGGGCTGGCCGGTCTCCAGGTCGTTGCCGAACCCGCACCAGTAGCCGCCGGGGTCATGGAGTTTCTCGTTGGGGATGGATCCCTCGACCACCAGCACGAACGGTTCCAGTTCGCCCCGGTCCGCCTTGCGGAACCATTCCAGGAAATCGTCGGCCCCTTCCTGCGGGCCGCACTCGAAGTCAATCAGTGGCCAGTGCATGGCAATTTTAGGCAGGCCGGGCAGCGCCCCGAGGGCGATTTCCTCGACGCTCGGCTGCGTGGCCGCCGTCAGGGCGACCGAGTCGCCGTCACAACTGAGCCCTGCGTTGATCCACAGAACGTGGATGAGGGCTTCTTCGGCCTTGAGGGAAGTTTCCGTAGGCATCGTTGCCTCTTTCAGTGCCCCTGCGGGGCTCAGTGTGCTTTTGTCAGGGAGCCGGCCAGCGGAACTGACCCGGCTGTCCTGGAGGTGGGCGCCGCCGCTTGGGAGGTGGCGCCGTCGAGCCAGCCGTACCAGGCGGCGAGGCCTTCGCCGGTGGTGGCTGAGAGGGTGAGGAATTCTGCCCGCGGATTGATCTGCCGGATGCGGCGCAGGCACTCGTCGACGTCGAAATCGACGTAGGGGAGCAGGTCCGACTTGTTGACGATCACGAGGTCGGCTGCCATGAACATGTGCGGGTATTTCTGGGGTTTGTCATCACCTTCCGTTACCGAGACGATCACCACCTTGGCTGTTTCGCCGAGGTCAAAAAGCGCAGGGCAGACTAGGTTGCCCACATTTTCGATGAAGACCGTGGATCCCGGCTCCGGGGACAGCGCATCAAGGCCGTGCCGCAGCATGTCGGCGTCGAGATGGCAGCCGGCGCCGGTGTTGATCTGGATGACGGGGCGCCCGGTGGCGCGGATGCGGTCCGCGTCGAGGGACGTCTCCTGGTCCCCCTCGATGACGCCTGCGTTCAGGCGCCCGCCGAGTTCCGTCAGGGTGCGCACCAGGAGGGTGGTCTTGCCGGCACCCGGTGAACTCATGACGTTGAAGGCGCGGATGCCCCGGCCGGCAAGCCAGCCGCGGTTCGTGGCCGCCAGGAGGTCGTTCTTGGCCAGCAGGTTCTGCTCGAGCGGGATGGTCTCTGTGCCCGGTGCCGCATGGTGACCGTTCGCATGGGAGTCGGCATGCTCGTGGGTGTTGGCGTGCTCATGGGAGTCGGCATGCTCGTGGGTGTATGTGCGCCCGTGCTCATCAGTATGGCTGTGCAGGTGCCCCTGCCCGGGTGTTTGCAGTTCTCCTGCGAGGCTTGAGATGCGGGTGCCGGCCTCGTCGCCGCAGCCGCACGTTGTACACATGTCCTATGCCACCTCCACGGACATCAGCATGAGTTCGCGGCCGCTGAGGACTTCGACGTCCGCACTTCCGCAAGGGCACAGCAGGATGAGATCGGTCAGGGTGAATTCGTCCTGGCAGCTGCGGCACCGGCCCCGGCCCTGCGGTTCATCGATCTGCAGCCGCGCGCCGGCCAGCGGGGTGCCGGCCGTTGCCACGTCAAAACAAAAGCGCACGGCATCGGCCAGTACGCCGGACAGGGGACCGATCATCAGGTTGACCGCAGTGACCGGCCGTTCGCCTGTGCGGTTGAGAACGGCGTCGACAAGGCTTTGCGTGATGGAGAGTTCGTGCATAATCGCGCCCCTTTTTGCCAAGATAGGCTCGCGCCAGACAAAACGCAACCGTCCAGATACTCGCCCGCCGTTCCCCGGCGAGAACGGACAGTTAAGGCCCTGCGGAACCCGGACATTGGGGCGTTAAGGATCCGTTCGCGCGGTGTCTTTCGCACCCGGCGCTAGGGTGGGAGGATGCCGTCCTTCCAGACCAGACTCAAGATCACCGGGCTGAAGCCGGGCAACCCTCCCGAAGCCGTGATGGACGCCGCCGTCGAATCGCTGGGGTCGCGCCACCACGTGGAGTCGCACCAGCTGGAACTGGTCGGCGGGGTGCCGCAGCTGAACCTGCGGTTCCTCGTGGAGGCCACCGAATACAACGGTGAGAACAGTGCGGCCCGGGAGTCGGCAGCCGAGATGCGCGACGCCGTCGAACGCGTTGCGCTGACGGGCTCGCTTTCGGTGCTCCGCCGCAGCCGCGGCCGCTGGGCGCCCGTTTAGGGGATTCAGGCTTAGGCGCCCGGACCGGCGGCCTCGCCGGGCTCATCCACCGGGGAGCGGTCGCCGCGCCGGCGGGTCACGATCAGACCCACGACGGCGCCGATCGCCAGGCCGACTGCCACACCGATCAGCGAACTCGCCCAGAAGGGCAGCCCGGTGGCCGAGCCGGTGAAGTAGCCAAGGCCCACGAGCCACGTTGCCCACAGCACCGCTCCGAGGCCGGCGCACAGGCTGAAGCCCCGGGTGGAAACGTCGGCGATGCCTGCGGCGGCAGACGTCGCCAGCCGGCCCCCGGGAATGAACCGGGCACCGATGATGGTGCCGTACGCGGATGACCGGCCCGCCTTGGCGATTGCTTCGTGGATGCCGTGGTGGATTTTCCGGCCCCACGCCCAGCGGTCCAGGATATGGCTCAGCCGGCGCTTGAACAGCTGGAACACCACCATGTCACCCAGCCAAGACGCCGTGGCGGACAGGACGCCCACCAGGAACAGGTTGGCCCGCCCCTCCGCGGACAGGGCGCCACCTGTGATCAGGACCATCTCGGACGGGATGGGCGGAAAAATGGCATCGCCAAGGACAGCGGGAATGATCCAGAAATAGATCGCCGTGCTCCAGGTGTCCGGATTGCCGAAGTCCATCTGCACAAAGTACCGCACACGGAACGGGAACGCGCCGGGCCGGGTGAGAGTGCCACACTGGCTGTATGCGGATTGAGATCGTTGAGGGCGACATCACCGGACGGCCCGTGGACGCGGTGGTCAATGCGGCCAATTCCTCGCTGTTGGGCGGCGGCGGCGTGGACGGAGCGATCCACCGGGCGGCAGGGCCGGAACTGCTGGCGGCCTGCCGCGAGCTGAGGGCAACGACGCTCCAGGACGGGCTGCCGGTGGGTGCTGCCGTGGTAACCCCCGGGTTCGGGCTGCCGGCGCAGTGGGTCATACACACCGTTGGCCCCAACCGCCATGCCGGGCAGACCAACCCGGCACTGCTCGCGTCCTGCTTTACTGAGAGCCTGCGCATTGCCGAGGAGCTGGGGGTCCGTTCGCTGGCCTTTCCCGCGGTGAGCGCGGGGGTCTATGGCTGGGACGCCCGCCAGGTGGCGCAGGTGGCCATCGAGGCCGTCCGTTCCTATGCCGCCCGCTCTGCCGACGGCGGTGTAGAGCTGGTGGAGTTCGTGCTCTTCGGCCCGGAAACTGCGGGGGTCTTCCGCAGTGTCCTCGAAGGTGCCTAGCCGATCCTTCCCGGCTGGCCGGCGTCGGCCTGGTTAGGGCCCTTCGCTTAGCTGCAGGCGGCTGCGGTACTCGACGGGCTTCTTCGTGATGGGGTCCACGAACCGGATGCCGCGTGCCAGCAGTTGGAGCGGTTTGGTGTAGTCGTCGGGTGCCTTGTCCAGCAGGTCGGGGTAGAACGAGTCGTGCAGGATGCCCAGCCCCAGCGAGGCCATGTGCACCCGAAGCTGGTGGGTTTTTCCCGAATGCGGTTCGAGCCGGTAGAGGCCAAGGCGGCCTGCGGCTGCATGGCGGCCGGCACCAGCAGCCTCGAACGTGCGCAGCAGGTCGATGCGGGTCTCCGCGTTCGGTTCGCCGTCGATGACCTCCGCCAGCAGGTAGCTGCGGGACTTCGTCATCCGGTTGCGGACCACCACCGGGAAGTCGACGGCGGGATGCCCGGCAGCCGGTTCTGCGGCAGACACACACTCATATTCCTTCTGGACCTGGCGCTTCTCGAACAGCACCTGGTACTTCCCCCGGGTCCCGGGGTTGGTCGAAAGCAGGAGGATGCCGGCGGTCATGCGGTCCAGGCGGTGCATCGGGATCAGGTCCGGGAGATCGAGCTGGTTGCGGAGCCGGACCAGCGCCGATTCCTGGATGTAGGTGCCGCCCGGGGTGGTGGGCAGGAAGTGCGGCTTGTCCACCACCAGGATGTGCTCGTCCTGGTGCAGGATGTTCAGCTCCACGGGCAGGCGGGTTTCGGGCGGCAGCGTGCGGTAGTACCAGATGAAGGTGTGGTCCTCCAGCCTGGTGCCACGGTGCAGCGGGATGCCGCCCTCGCCCACGATCTCGCCGGCGTCGAACCGGTCCTCGATGCCCTGGGGGTCGATGTGGCCCCAGCGGTGCATCATGTAGTCCATTGCGGTGTCCCAGGGGCCCCCGTCCGGGAGGCGCAGGCGGGTCGCGTTCACGCCGTCGCGCACGGGAAGAGGGGATTGCATCACCGGTCCATTCTACTTTGCCTGCCCCGGCCCGCCCCGCCTCCCGCCCCATTTCGACGGTTCCCCGCCCACTCGACGGCCCGCGACGTCGAACCTGCAGGGAACCGTCTAAATGGCCACGGACAAGAAAAAAGTTCTTGACAAGTAAAATTGTCGGTGCGGATACTTGAACCATGTTGGACATCGAAGTGATCGAGGACCCGGCGGCGGCGGAGGCTTCGCTGGATCCCATCCGGACCCGCATCCTCCAGGAGCTGGCGGAGCCCGGCTCCGCGACGCAGCTCGCCGCGAAGCTGGGGCTGCCGCGGCAGAAGGTGAACTACCACCTCAAGGCGCTGGAGCGGCACGGCCTGGTCGAGCTGGTGGAAGAGCGCCGCAAGGGCAACGTCACCGAACGCGTGCTGCGGGCCACGGCAGCGTCCTACCTCATCTCCCCGGTAGCGCTGCAGTCGGTGGCGCCGGACCCGCACCGCTTCGCGGACCGTTTCTCCGCCTTTTGGCTGCTGGCGCTCGCCGGCCGCACGGTCCAGGAAATGGGGAAGCTCATCGCCGGTGCTGCCGCAGCGCGGCAGAAACTCGCCACGTTCGCGATCGACGGCGAGATCACCTTTCGCACCGCTGCGGACCGGGCGGCGTTCGCCGAAGACCTGGGCGTGGCCGTCACCCGGCTCGTGGACAAGTACCACCACGGCGGCGCCGGCGGACGGAAGCACCGGCTCGTCGTCGCGCTTCACCCGGCACTCAAGCCGGAAATCACGGACTCAACCCAAACCATCCCAGCCAAGGAGCAGGACAATGACTGACGACAGGAACTTCGAGATTGTTTTTGATACTGAGCTGCCGGGCACTCCCGAGCGCGTCTGGGAAGCCGTCACCAAGGGAACTCCGGGCTGGATGTTCCCGACCGACCAGTGGCCGGACGTGAAGACCGTGGAGGAGTATCCGCGCCACCTGGTGTCGCGCATGGACGGGCCGGACGGCTGGTTCAACCAGCTGGAGCACGTACTGGAACCGCTCGACGGCGGCCGGGCCAGGCTTCACTATGTCCACAGCGGCATCTTCGCGGACGACTGGGACCAGCAGTACGACGGCGCCAGCAGACACACGGAGTTCTACCTCCACACGCTGGGCCAGTACCTGAAGCATTTCGATGGCCAGCCCGTGGTTTTCACGGATATCCAGGGGCCCGCCGCGTCGCAGACGCGGGACGGCTTTGTGCAGCTCAAGAAGGCGCTCGGGCTGGAGAACGCGGCGCAGGGGGACGCTTTTGAGGTGGAGGTCGACGGCGTGGGGCGGCTTTCGGGGCAGGTGGACTTCTCGAACGGGAACTTCCTGGGCCTGCGGACTGGGGACACCCTCTATCGCTTCTTTGGCCGCAATGCGTTCGGCGCACCCGTAGGCATGACCGTCCACGACTTCAGCGGCAGCGGGGACTCCGGGGCAACTGCCAGTGCCTGGGGTGCGCTCCTCGAAAAGGTCTACGCGTAGGCCGACGCGCATCCCTAGCCGCCGGACTCAGGCGATGGCGGCGGCGGGGGAGTCCCTGAGTGTCCGCCGCAACTGCGGGGCGGCGTCCAGCCTGTCCTGGGCGGCCCGCAGCGCGAGGACAGCCGTTTCCAGCTGGTCCGGCGGCAGGGTGAACGGAATGCGGAGAAAGTTCTCAAACACACCGCCCACGCCAAAACGCGGCCCGGCGGCGAGGCGGATGCCGAGCTCCGGGGCGATCACGGTCAGTGCCGTGCTGCTGGGGGACGGCAGCCGGCACCAGACGGCCAGGCCGCCGTCGGGCCATTCCGCCTCCCACCGCGGAAGGTGGACCTTGAGCAGCGCCAGCAGTGCGGAGCGGTTTTCCCGGAGCGCGGACAGGCGGCCCGGCAGCGGATCGGCCAGGCTGCGCACCAAGTGGGCCGCAGCAAGCTGTTCCACTACCGGACCGCCAAGATCCATGGTGGTCCGGACGGCCGCGAACCGCTGAACCAGGCTCTCCGACGCGCGAATCCAGCCGGTACGCATACCCGCCCAGTGGGACTTGCTCAGCGATCCGATGGAGACCACGGCCGGACTGAAGGAAGCCAGCGGAGCCGTTGTGCCGCCGTCGAGGTTCAACTCACGGAGCGTTTCATCCACCACCAGGACTGTGCCGGACGCTGCGGCGGCTCGGACCAGCCGGCGCCGCTGCCCGTCGGGCATCAGCCGGCCGGTGGGGTTGTGGAAGTCCGGGACGGTGTAGGCCATACGGGGACGGTGCTGCGTCAGCGCGGATTCGGTCGAGTCCAGATCCCAGCCCCGCTCCGACGCGGGCGGCAGGGGCACCGGTATAATTCGGCAGCCTGTGGCGCGGATGGCGTCGAGCGCATTCGGGTACGTCGGCTGCTCCACGAGCACCTTGTCCTGCTTTGCGACCAGCGCCCGCAGCACGATGTTGAGGGCATGCTGCGCGCCGGACGTCACCAGGATCTGTCCGGCCGCGGTGGGCACGCCGGCGTCGGCATAGCGGCGGGCAATCGCCTCCCGGAGGGCCGGCACACCCAGGGCGTCGTAGCCGAAGCCGGGAAGCAGTGCGGGCAGTTCAGTGATGGCGCGGGCGAAGGCCTGGTGGACCGCTTCGCCGCTGGCCGGGAGCGACGCGTAGGCGAGGTCAATGACGCCATCGGGAACAGCCAGGCCCGGCGCCCCCGACAGTCCCGCTCCGGAGTCCCGCTCCTTGCCAGCGCCGTACGCCGTCCGCGGCAGGCACGTGCGGCCGCGTGTGCCCTGGCCGCTGCTCAGGAACCCCTGTTCACGCAGACTGGAATAGGCCGCCGTCACCGTGGTGCGGCTGACGGCGAGGGTGGCGGACAGCGTCCGTTCGCTGGGCAGTGCCGTGCCCAGCGGGATGCGTCCGTCCAGGACCAAAAGACGCACGACGTCGGCCAGCTCGCGGTAGGCGGGCGCGTTGCCGTGGTGCCACTGGCCCAGGAGGCGGGCCAGGGCGGTGGGGGTGAGTGATCCGGACATGAGGCCAGTATTTCAAACTGGCCATGGAAAACAAGGCCAGTTCTGCAGGAGGATGGTGCGATGATGATCCGCAGACTTCTCCAGCTCTTCACCGGCCTCGCTATGTACGGCATTTCGCTTGCCCTGTTCATCCGGGCCGGGCTTGGCCTGGACCCGTGGGATGTGTTCCACCAGGGTGTTGCCGGCAGGACAGGCCTGAGCATCGGCGTGGTGGTCATCATCGTCAGCTTCCTGGTGCTCCTGCTGTGGATTCCGCTGCGGCAGCGGCCGGGCTTCGGCACCCTCTGCAACGCCGTCCTCGTGGGCGTCTTTGCCGACGTCGGGCTGGCCCTGATCCCTGCGTTCTCGCACCTCGGCGGCCAGATCGCGCTGCTGGGCGGTGCGGTGCTGCTCAACGCGATCGCGTCCGCGTGCTACATCGGCGCCCGCTTCGGTCCCGGCGCCCGGGACGGGCTCATGACGGGCCTGGCCCGGCGCACCGGCTGGTCCGTGCGCCTGTCGCGGACGCTGATCGAAGTGGTGGTGCTCGCCGCGGGCTGGCTCCTGGGCGGCTCAGTCGGCGTGGGAACCGTGGTTTATGCGCTGGCGATCGGGCCGCTGGTTCAGCTCCTGCTGCCGTACTTCCTGGTTCCGGCCGCCGGGGCGGGGATGGCCGTTGATTCCAGGTATGGGGACCGCGAGGGTCAGTCCGAGGAGCGGGCGGCCGCTTCCTGACCGCTGTTTGCCTGCGACCGTTTTCCCGACACTGTTTGGCGCGTCAGTTTCCGCGGCCGTCAGGCTTCGGCGGCGCCCAAGAGGGGCTGGCATGTTGGGCAGAAGTAGATGTCGCGTTCTTCGGTGACCGCCGCTGGGGCGCTGCCGGGTCTGCCCGGCGCAGCGGTTCTCGGAACACTGTTGCCCGGCATGCTCCTGCCCGGCACACTCTTGCCCAGCACGCCGTGGCGGATGGGCGTCCGGCAGCGCAGGCACGGCTGGTGCTCGCGGCGGTACACCCAGTAGCCCGGCCGGCCGGCCGCGCGGCCCACCGGAGTTCCGCGGGCGTTGAGCACGGTGGTCCGGCGGCCCGGCCCGAGGTTCGCCTCCAGCAGTTGCTTGGCGTCGGCAAACATCGCAGGCCAGTCCTTCACCGCGGCCACGGGTGATGCCGGGTGGATGCCGGCCAGGAAGCACACCTCGCAGCGGTAGATGTTCCCGATGCCCGCGAGGTTGCTCTGGTCCAGCAGTGCCACCCCGACCGGGACGTCGGGCCGCGCCGCGATCCGTCGCTCGGCCTCGGCCGGGTCCCAGTCCGGGCCCAGCAGGTCTGGGCCGAGGAATCCGACAGCCTTGTCCTCGTCGCTGGTCTTGATCACCTCAAGCAGGCCAAGGGAAAATCCGACGGCGTCAGCAGCGGCGGTGCGGAGCACGCACCGTGCCGTGAATCCCGGCTTCCGCCACCGGCCGCCCGGCGGGTAAACCTGCCAGCTGCCCTCCATCTTCAGGTGCGAGTGGATGGTCAGCCGCTCCTGGGCCGGCCCGACCAGCCGCATGAGCAGGTGCTTGCCGCGGGGGACAACTTCCGCCATGGTCCAGCCCGCAAGGTCCAGTGTGGCGAACCGGGGCACACGGAAGTCCGAGGCGAGAAGTGTCTGTCCGGCGAGGGCTGTGTGCAGTTGGCTGGCAGCGCGCCAGATGGAGTCGCCTTCAGGCACGGATCCTCAGCCCCTTGGGTGTGGAATAGGCCCCCGCTGCGGTCAGCGCCGAGGCGGCCGGAGTGTCGAGGATGCCGTGGCCGTTGACCTTTTCCATGACGAGTTTGTCCACGGCCCCCCGCCTTACCACGTCCACCAGTGCACCGGCCGCGGCGCCGAGGACTGCTTCGTCTTCGGTGAAGACGAGCAGCGTCTTGCCACCGCGTTCCACGTACAGCACCAGCGCGCCGTCGACCAGCACCACCAGAGCGCCGGCCTTCCGCCCGGGACGGTGCCCGCTGCCCGCTTCGACGTTGCCGGCGGGCCACGACAGCGCGGCGCCGTAGGGGTTGGCCGGATCTGTTGCCGCCAACGCAAGGGCCACGGTTTCCGGCTTGGCCAGCTGGGCGTCCTCGGTGTACGAGCGCAGCCGGTCGACTGTGGCGGGCACCGCGAACTGGGCGGCGCCGAGATGCTCGATGAAGTACCCCCGCCTGCACCGTCCGGCCTCCTCCAGCCGGGCCAGGACCTTGTACATCAGCCCGAACCCGCCCAGGATGTTCTCGGCCATCACCGATCCGCGGGTGACTACGCCGTACCTGTCGAGCAGCAACTCCGCGGTGGCGCGGGCATGGATCGTGGGATCGAGCTCGGGCGTGGGGAGCGCGGACCAGCGCCCGGCGGCGAGCGGCGGGGTGGGGACTGCGCCGCCGGCTGACCCGTAGCGTCCACCGGACAGGCCCGGAGAGCCGAGCAGCCCCGTGCCGTGCGAGCGCCCCAGCCTGCTGAGGCGCGGCGCCCTGGCCCGCGGCGCGCGCGCAACCTGCCGGTGCGCGGTATGCCCGCCGGCAATCAGGGACCGGACAGGGGCGAACGTGTCCCCGGTGACCCGTCCCGCCCACGCGAGATCCCAGATCGCAGACACTACGTCATGGTCGCCCAGCACCGCGTCCATGCCGCCGGCAATGTCTGTGAGCTGCCGGAAGAAGTAGCCGCCGCCGTTGGCCTGCAGGTGGTCAAGGAGCCGGCGCTGGGCGTCGCCCGGTTCAAATTCCGGGGCCGGGTTCAGCGTCAGTTCCACCGAATCCGCCAGATGCAGGCTGATCCAGCCGTCATTTCCCGGCAGCGCACCGGCCCCTGACCAGAGGACCTCCCCGGCGGCCATGAGCTCGTCCAGCATGGCGGGCTGGTAGTTGGACACCCGGCTCGCGAGCACCAGCGGTTCCCAGGCGGAGGCGGGTATGGGCACGCCGGAGAGCTGGTCCACGGCGGTGATGATGCTGTCGAGTCCGCGCAGCGCCGCCTGTCCCCGTCCCGGGCCCGGAGCGCGGACATGTTGCCAGGCCGGCAGGAACCTGCCGTAGGCGGTGATGTCCACGGGCTCCACCTCGGCACGCAGCGCGGCGAGCGATCGGCGGCGGAGCTTCCGGAGGACTTCGGCGTCGCACCATTCGCTGCCGGCCAAGGCCACCGCGGCTGAGGCAACGGCCGAGGCGGCGGCCGCTTCGGCCACCGGGCCGGAACCGGAATCGGCCACGGCGGCAGCGGCGCTTTCGCCGGCGGCGGACTCGGCGTGGGGACGGAACTCCCCTTCCACCACGCGGCCGTCGTCCGCGAGCCGCTTCAGGGCTGTTCCGACGACGGCGGGACCAAGTCCCAGCCTGGCCGCGGCCTCGGCGGCCGTGAACGGACCGTGCGTCCGGGCGTAGCGCGAGACGAGGTCGCCCAACGGGTCCGCCACCGGCTCGATGAAGGCAAGGGGGACACCCATGGGCAGCGGGACACCGATGGCGTCGCGCAACCTGGCGGCGTCCTCCACCGCGGCAAAACGTTCGACGCCGGCAAGGATCACCTTGATGGCCCGGTTCGCCCGCTGGAGGGCCGCGAGGTGGGCGGCGGCTTCGGCTGCTGTGGCCTCGGACGGCGGGGTGTCAGTTTCGGCAGGCTTGGTTTCGGCAGGCCCGGCCAGCGGGGCATTGGTGTCGGCGGGCTCAGCCGGCGGCGCAAGCCTGGCGGCAACTTCCCCTGGGGCCAGGGGCCCAAGCAGCCGGAGCAGATCGGCCACGCCCTCCAGGCCGCGGACCTTCCGGTCGGGGGCAAGGCGCTGGAGTTCGCGTTCCGTGGCGTCGATGACCCTGGCGTCCAGGAGTTCGCGCAGTTCCACGCGGCCCAGGAGTTCGTTGAGCAGGGTGGAATCCAAAGCCAGCGCGGCCGCCCGGCGTTCGGCAAGCGGGGAATCGCCTTCGTAGAGGAACTGCGCCACGTAGCCGAACAGCAAGGACTTGGCGAACGGGGACGGCTGCTGGGTGGTGGTCTGGACAATCCGGAGTTCGCGACGTTCAACCGAGGCGGCGATGTCCTTCAGTGCCGGCAAATCGTACACATCCTGCAGGCACTCGCGGATGGTTTCCAGCACGATCGGGAACGACGGGTATTTCCGCGCGACGTCCAGCAGCTGGGCGGAACGCTGCCGCTGCTGCCACAGCGGCTGCCGTTTGCCGGGGGTCTGCCGGGGCAGCAGCAGGGCACGCGCGGCGCACTCGCGGAAGCGGGACGCGAACAGGGCGCTGCCGCCCACCTCGGCGGTGACAATCTGCTCCAGCTCCTCGGGATCGAACAGGAACAGCTCGGCGCCGGGAGGTTCGTCCTCCATCATGGGAACGCGGAGCACGATGCCGTCGTCGGCGGCCATGGCCGACCCGTCCAGGCCGTACCGCTGGTGCAGCCGCTGACCCACCGCGAGGGCCCAGGGCGCATGGACCGGCATGCCGAACGGGCTGTGAAGAATGACCCGCCAGTCGCCGAGTTCATCGTGGAACCGTTCCACCACGAGCGTCGTGTCGCTGGGGACCACCTCGGTGGCCAGCTTCTGTTCCGACAGGTACTGCAGCAGGTTGTTCGCGGCGAAGTCATCAAGGCCGCTGGCCTTGCAGCGTTCGGTGGCGGGGCCGACGTCGGACGCTGACAGTTCACGGACGAACGCGCCGAGGGCACGGCCCAGGTCCACGGGACGTCCCAGCGAGTCGCCCTTCCAGAAGGGCAGCTTGCCGGGCTGGCCGAAGGCGGGCGAGACGAGCACGCGGTCGTGCGTGATGTCCTCGATTTTCCAGCTGGTGGCCCCCAGAGCGAAGATGTCGCCGACGCGGGATTCGTAGACCATCTCCTCGTCGAGCTCGCCCACCCGGCGGCCTCCCTTGGCCGGGGCCGCTGTGGACCCCTTTCCGTCACCCGCTCCGGCAGGGGACGCCGATCCCTCGGTCTCCGTGCCGATGATGTAGACGCCAAACAGCCCGCGGTCCGGGATGGTGCCGCCGGACGTGACCGCCAGCCGCTGGGCACCCGGCCTGCCCTCGATGGTCCCGGCGTTGCGGTCCCAGACGATCCGGGGGCGGAGCTCGGCGAACTCATCCGAGGGGTAGCGCCCGGCCAGCAAATCCAGCGTGGCCTCGAAGGCGGACCGGGGGAGCGAGGCGAACGGCGCCGAACGGCGGACGGTGGAGAACCATTCCTCCACGTCGATGCTGCCCAGCGCGGTGGCCGCGACGGTCTGCTGGGCCAGGATGTCCAAGGGGTTGGCCGGGACACTGAGCCGCTCGATCTTGCCGTCCAGCATGCGCTCAACCGTGATGGCGGTGTGTACGAGGTCAGCCCGGTGCTTGGGGAAGAGGTAGCCCTGGGAAATCTCGCCCACCTGGTGCCCGGCGCGGCCCACACGCTGCAGCCCGCTGGCCACGGAGGGCGGGGACTCCACCTGCACCACGAGGTCCACGGCACCCATGTCGATGCCGAGTTCCAGCGAGGACGTGGCCACAACGCAGCGCAGCCGGCCGGATTTGAGGTCGTCCTCGATCAGGGCACGCTGGTCCTTGGACACGGAACCATGGTGGGCCCGTGCCAGCAGCGGTTCGGCCCCAGCGGTACTTCCCGCCTGCGCCATCATGTGGGCGGGCGTGCCGGTGGAGACCGGGACGCCCCCGGGCGGGGGTGGACCGGGATCATCCCAGCCGCCGCCCACTGTCAGGAGCTGGCGTTCCGCGTGGATCTCGTTGAGCCGCGCGGTCAGGCGTTCCGCCAGCCGGCGCGAGTTGGCAAAGACGATGGTGGACTGGTTGGCCAGCACCAGGTCAACGATTTTTTCCTCGACATGGGGCCAGATGGAGGCCTGCGGCTGCAAACCTGACGCCGGGCCGGAATCGAAGGCCCCGGCGGCGCCCTGGAGATCGGACATGTCCTCCACTGGGACGGACACCGTGAGGTCCCAGTTCTTCCGCGAGGGCGGGGCCACGATTTCCACCGGGGCGGTACCGGCCAGGAACTGCGCCACGAGTTCGCGCGGTTCCACGGTGGCCGAGAGCCCGATCCGCTGGGCGGGCGCGGGCAACAGCGCGTCGAGCCGCTCGAGCGAGACAGCGAGATGCGCACCCCGCTTGGTACCGGCCACGGCGTGGACCTCGTCCACAATGACGGTGTGCACCTCGCTGAGCGTTTCCCGCGCCTTGGAAGTGAGCATCAGGAAGAGGGATTCGGGGGTGGTGATCAGGATGTCCGGCGGGTTGCTGAGCTGGGCACGACGGTCCGCGGCGGGGGTGTCGCCGGACCGGACTCCGACGGTGATCAGGGGCGCAGGCAGGTCCAGCCGCTTGGCGGTCTGGGTGATGCCGATGAGCGGGGACCGGAGGTTGCGTTCGACGTCGACGCCAAGCGCCTTGAGCGGGGAGATGTACAGTACACGGGTTTTCCGCTTGGGCTTCCGTGCCCGGGACTGTTTGGATTTGGCGCGTGCCGGGGGTTCTTCGAGGCCGGGCAGGGGGGTTCCATCAGGCGCGTCAGCGTCAGCGTCAGGCACGGCGGGTGCAGCAGGCCCGGACACCAGGAGCCGGTCCAGCGCCCAGAGGAACGCCGCGAGGGTCTTGCCGGAGCCGGTGGGCGCGACGACGAGGGCGTGCGAACCCGATGAAATCGCGTTCCAGGCACCCTGCTGGGCGGGCGTGGGCTCGGAAAACGCACCGAGGAACCACTCCCTGGTGGGCCGGCTGAACTGGCCCATCGAGTCCCCGGTGGACGTGCCGGCGGACATGCCGGCGGGCTCCTGCGACTGCATGCCTCCATCATGCCCTACGGTACTGACACCATGAGGAGCACCAGGCATGCCTTACTCGGCAGCCGGAAGGTCCCGGGTTGCCGGGCCCTCCAGAACCTGCCCTGTGCTGCTGAAACGGGAGCCGTGCAGCGGGCAGTCCCAGGACTTCTCGTTGTCGTTCCAGTGCAGGATCCCGCCCAGGTGCGTGCAGACCGCGGACAGGCTGCACGTCGTTCCATCAACCGTGGAGGTGGCCACGGGCTTCCGTCCGCGCATCGCGACGGCGCCTGTGCCCTCGGCCGGCACGGCGCCGTCCGCCGGAGGCAGTTGCCGGACTCTGCCCCAGTCCTTCGCCAGCGTGGCGGCCACCCCCGCGTTGAGGGTGACGGCAGATGCCGCACCGGGAGGTGATGTCACCCTGCGGTGGATGGTGTTGGCCCACGGCAGCTGGCCTCCGAGGATGTCCGCGGAGATGCCCAGGGATGCAGCCACTGCGTTGGTCATGCCCCATTTGTTGTAGCCGGTGGCGAAGAAGATGCGCCCGCGGCCGCGGGGGAGCTTGCCGAAGAACGGCATGAGGTTGGTGGCCTGGTAATCCTGCGCGGACCAGGTGTGCGTGACAGTGGCACCGGGGAAGTGTTGCCGTGCCCATGTGAGGACGTTCTCCAGATGTTCCTGTTCCGAGCGCGCCTTTCCCACCGGGTGCCCGTTGCCGCCCACCAGCAGCAGATTCCGGCCGTCCGCCGGGTAGTCCCGGAGGGAGCGCACGGGCTGCTCCACGGAAATGTACATGCCCTCCGGCGGCGTCGCGTTTCCTTCGAGCTCCAGGGCCGCGGCGTAGGAGCGGTTCGGCTTGAGCTTGGCGAAGTAGAGGCCGCGGTTCAGGATGGGGCTGCCCGTGGCCAGCACCACGGAGTCGGCCCGGACTGATCCACGGTCAGCGTGGACGGTTGACGGACCCGCGCCGGTGACGTTCCGCACGCGGACCCCTGTGACGATCCTGCCGCCGTGGCTCCGGACGTCCTCAGCCAGCGCGGTGAGCACATCCATGGGGTTGATCTGTGCCTGCCCGCGAAGTTGCACGGCTCCGCGGATAGGAAACGGCAGCCCCGCATCCCGGACGTAGTCCACCTCCAGGTCGGCGGCGAGGGCAGCGGTGAGTTCAGCGCGGACCGCCTCGGTGCCTTGCTGCGTGGCGGCGTAGGTGTAGGCGTCACGCAGCTGGAACGGCACCCCGCGCTGTTCCATGTACCGCAGCAGCCACGCCTGGCCCTCGCGGTTGCCGGACACATAGGCGTCCACCACCTTCTGGGAGTATTGCTGCCGGAGGGATGAGAGCACCGTGCCCTGCAGCAGGGTGACCTTGGCGGTGGTGTTGCCGGTGGCCACGGCGCCCAGGCCGCGTGCCTCCAGGACAAGCACGTTCTGTCCCGAGCGGGCCAGCAGCAGCGCGGTGGTCAGGCCGGTCAGGCCGGCACCCGCCACCACGGTGTCGTAGGACTCGCCGGGGGTGAACGGATCGCTGGTGAAAGTGTCTGTGCGGTCCAACCAGAGTGACGTCACGTGCCTCAACCTGCCTTTGGCCTGCGTCTTTGTCGCGAGGCGTTCCCGCGGCGGGTCCCGCACTGCCAGAGGGGACCCCGACGTAATCGTAAGTGTACTTACGAAGTAATGGCCGGAACAGGCTTCGGGCAGGGCAGGTTGCCCGTGGCAAGTTTTGCCCTAGCGGGCCTGGAATGCCCCGATGGTCAGGAGCTCAATGGTGGCATTGCTGCAGGCATCCGAGGGCCGTTCCACGAACAGCGACGCCGTGTCCTCCGGCGGGTAGATCCGGAATCCGGCGGCTGCGGTCTTGACACAGTCCGGATAGTTTCCGGCCTGCGTATAGCGGAGCACCGCCGTGCCCGACTTCCCCGGGGCCAGCAGGACATCCTGGACGGCGACCGAGGTGTCACGCTGGGCCGGCGCCCCGATCGGCTGGCCATTGGGCCCGGTGGTCAGGGAAACGCCGGCGAATCCCTTCAGGTGGCAGGCGGCCTTGCCGCTGTTGGTGAGGATCAGCTCCATGTAGACGCTGCCGGCGGCCCCGCCGCCTGTGGCGTCCGTGGTGGCTTTCAGGCCCGAGGCCTTGCAGAGCTGCATGCCGGCGGCAGTGGACTGGGGTGCGGCGGAGGTTGCCGTCGGCGTGGCCGGCTGGGACTGGGTGGGCGAGGCAGAGGACGACGGCGGGGCTGACGTTTCGGGGGCCGACTGGGTGCTCGGGATGGTTGTGCCGGTGGCCGGTCCGGTGGTCCCCTGTGTGGCAGGCTGGCTTGGCCCGCACGCGGTGAGTACCAGCGCCAGTGCGGCAGCCGCCGTCGTCCATGTCAGTCCGTTATTGATTCGCTGAAGCCTCATGGCATTAACATTGCGGCCGTTCCTGCAGGAGTCAACGAAGGCGCGGCGGAGACTCCCATTTGATGCCCGGATTGTGACATCGGCCGTGCCGGCTTCCTCCGTGCGGTTCAAAACGGTTGCCGCCCAAGCGCGGCTACCTCGCGGTCCTGGGCCGGATGGTGAAGCGGCCCGTGGCGGGGTACGCCACGTTCGGTCAAGGGTGTCCGGAACTGCGGCTCCCACATCGGGCAGGCTTTTAACGCCGATGAGGTTGTGGGTGTGTACTTCTGTGAAAACTGGATCAGCATCGATCCCGCGGTGGACTATGACGAGACTCTGGCGTCAATCCATGAAGTGGTGGATGGCTATCCCGGGATCGTTCGCGACGTCCAGACCTACCTGAAGGAGAGAATCCGTGAGGTTCTCACCCGACAGGCGGCGACCAACACCCTGCTGACACTGGCCATCGGGGCGCTGGCGGTGATCTACCTGCTCCTGCAGGTGGCCTTCGGCAGCTGGCGGCTGGCGACGCTGGTGATCCTCACGCTGCCGATTGCCCTGGTGGGCGGGGTGTTCGCCGCCTTCATGGGTGGAGGTGTCCTGTCACTGGGGTCCATTGTGGGCTTCCTGAAGGTCATGGGCATCGCCGCCAGGAACGGCATCCTGCTCATCAACCACTGCCAGCACCTGGAGAAATATGAGGGTGAAAAGTTCGGTCCGGAGCTGGTGCTGCGGGGCGCCGGGGAACGGCTCTCGCCGATCCTCATGACCACTCTGGCCACGGGCCTTGCCCTCGTGCCGCTGGTGGTCCTGGGGAACATCCCCGGCCATGAGATTGAACATCCCATGGCCCTGGTGATCCTTGGCGGGCTGGTGACGTCCACGCTGCTCAACCTGTTCGTGGTCCCAGCCTGTTTTGGCTAACGCCTAGCCACCGGCCCGCTGGTCCATCCGCCGCCCTCGCCCCGCCAGCCGCGGGAACGTGGGCGGCGGTGGTGCCGGGACGGAGTGCGGGCCGGCGCCCGCCCGCCGGCGCCGCAGTTCCAGCGCCAGGCTTTCCTGGCCGCGGGCCATGGCCCAGCGGTGGTTGGCGGCGAACCCGGGTTTCAGCAGCCAGCTGAGCCGCCTCAGCAGCGGCTTGGTGGCACTCACCCGCCAGTCATAGGTGATGAGGACTTCCGGGCCGTCCTGCTCGAACGTCCAGCGTCCGGTCCCGTCCAGGTCGCCGGTTGCGCGGATCGTGAAGCCCCGGCTGGTGATGGGCTCCGTGACGGTCAGCGTCCAGCGGAGGGTGTAGGGGAGCCAGCCCTTGGTATGCAGCCGGGCCATCCGTCCCACGCCGTTCCCCTTGCCCGGATGGATGAGGTCCACCCGGAGGTACACGGAGGGCCACCACCGGGCCAGTCCGACGGGGTCGCCCAGGAGCACCGCGACGTCGTCTGTGGTCCCGGCTACCCGCCAGACTGAGACGAAGGTGTAGTCCGTGCTTTTGCTGCCTTTGGCGTTCATGGGGTGCCTCCTGCCCGCGGAAGATCTGCACTCTATTCAAGCGCGTGCGGCCGGTCCGCCATAGACTGCTGGCGTAAGTCACCACGCCCAAGTTGAGGAGTAGCGATGAACTACAGCGGAAGCCAGTACGAAAAGGCCCTKACCGCGGGGGAGCTTGACCGCAGCCACGTCGGCCAGACGGTGAGCTTTCAGCCGAACGATTTCACCGTGGTGTTCGGCAGGATTGCCGGAATAGCCCGCACCGACGCCCAGGTGTACCTGACCTTGGATGGGGTCGGCGGCGGCACCCACCTGAAGGATGAGTACGACCTGCCCGTGGCGCACGAGGTGTATGTGCAGCTGGATCCGCTGAGCAGCGCAGGAAAAACCATCTCGGATGCCGAGCGGGTCATCAAGGAGAAGCTGGACGAGATCAAAAAGAATCTCCTCGACCGGGAGCAGAAGTCGGGCTCCGAATAACGGCCCAGCGAAGAACCCCGCTGCACCGGAGTGCAGCGGGGTTCTTCTAGGCAACCGCTCCGTATATGGGGGAACACGGAGCGTTCCTGACAAAACTAATGGGAAGCCTGCTTAGTTTTCAAATCGGCGCTCCTTTTTCCCAAGCCGGCGGCGGTATTATCCCGCTACCGTCGCCGTAACGGGTCTCCTCGATCTACGGCTTCGGTAGGCGGCCCGCTCTGCGAACCGGGGAATGAGCGGGCCGCCGCCCCGAGGCGGAAATCGGTCTTGCGGGCCCCGGATCTGCCGGCGGCCGGCCCCTCTCCATCGCGAGGGCAAAGCAAAAGGCGCCTGGTCCGCTGAGAAATCAACGATCCAGACGCCTTCGCTACGTGGCGGTGACGGTGGGATTTGAACCCACGTTGGCTTTTACACCAAACAACATTTCGAGTGTTGCACCTTCGGCCGCTCGGACACGTCACCAACCTGACTAGGGTACCGGAGCAGGGCCCGCATCCCCAAAACGGCATGCTTTTCCACCGCAACCCAGGTCTCCGGCGCGGCCACGCCGGGCCACATCTTCCCGGAAATCAGGGCCGGGCACTAGATTCATAAGCAAGATGAGTACTTTCCAGCAGCATACCGAAGCAACCGCATATTGGACCGTGGGCCCGGGCGAGGGGGAACTGCGCAGCGAGAATCTGTCCGTCCCCGGCCCGGAGGAGGCACTGGTGCGCTCGCTGTATTCGGGCATCAGCAAGGGCACCGAACTCGTGGTCCACAAGGCAGCCGTTCCACCATGCGTCGCCGAGGAGATGCGCGCTCCGCACCAGGAGGGCTCCTTCCCGTCGCCGGTGAAGTTCGGCTACCTGTCCGTGGGGGTGGTGGAGCAGGGCCCGGCGGACTGGGTGCGGCAGACCGTGTTCTGCCTCCACCCGCACCAGGACCGCTACGTGGTTCCGGTGTCCTCGCTCACCCGCGTTCCCGACGGCGTGCCTCCCCGCCGGGCGGTCCTCACCGGCACTGTGGAAACGGCCGTGAACGCCCTGTGGGAGGCGGGGCCAAGGCTGGGCGACCGTATCGCCGTGATCGGCGCCGGGTTGGTGGGCGGCATGGTGGCCAGCCTGCTGCGCACGTTCCCCCTCGCGCGGCTCCAGCTCGTGGACCTGGACCCCGCCCGTAAGGACCTCGCCGACGCGCTCGGCGTGGACTTCGCCCATCCGGACGACGCCCTGCCGGACTGCGACATCGTGTTCCACTGCTCCGCGTCCGAAGGCGGACTGGAACGGAGCCTGAAGCTGGTGGGGGACGAGGGCGACATCATCGAAATGTCCTGGTACGCCGACCGGAAAATCACCATCCCGCTGGGCGAGGACTTCCACGCCCGCAGGCTGTCCATCCGTGCCAGCCAGGTGGGTGCCGTGGCGCGGGCCCGCCGGCACCGCCGGACCAACGCCGACCGGTTGGATCTGGCCGTGTCCCTGCTGGCGGATCCGGTGTTCGATGCCTTCCTTACCGGAGCCTCGGCCTTTACCGAGCTGCCCCGCGTGGTCCAGGACCTGGCCAACGGGCGGCTGGAAGCGCTCTGCCACGTGATTGAATACCCCGCCGCTGATTCCCTAACTGAAGACCACCAGACCGCCACCACCGAAACCGCGAGGTAACCAGTGTTCAGCCTGACCGTACGCCGCCACTTCATGATCGCCCACAGCCTTCCCCGGGAGGCGTTCGGGCCTGCCCAGGGCCTGCACGGGGCCACCTTCGTCGCGGAGGTGACGTTCCGCCGTCGTGCCCTCAACGACGACGCCATCGTGCTGGACATTGGCGCCGCCGGCGGGATGACCGAGGAGGTGCTGGCCGGACTGAACTACCGCAACCTGGACGACCACCCCGACTTCGCCGGGAAACTGAGCACCACCGAGGCGCTGGCGCAGTACATCGCCAACGCCGTCGCGGAGCGCCTGCGGGAGGACGCGGACGGCCGGGAACTCGCTGGCCTGGACGTCACCCTCCGGGAAAACCCCGACGCCTGGGCGAGCTACGCCCTCGACTTCGGCCGCCGCTGAGTCCGCCATGCTCCCCCCGCCGCAGGCCATCCGGCTCCTTGTTCCCGCGAACATCCGCCACAACTCCGGCGGCAACGTCTACAACGCCGCGCTGGCGCAGGGTCTCGAGCAACTCGGGGTCCAGGTAAAGATCCAGCCGGTGGGCGGCGACTGGCCGGTGGGGAGCAAGGAAGAACGACGGCGGCTGGCCGGCTTGCTAGGTGCGGGAACCAGTGCGGGAATCGGTGCGGGAACCCAGACGGGGGAACCGGCCAACATCATTACGATCGTTGACGGCCTGATCGCCTCCGGCGCCCCCGAGGCGATGGAAGCCGCCGCCGCCAACGGCCGGGCACCGTGGGTCCTGCTCCACATGCCCCTGGACGAGCACCCGGACCTCGAAGCCCGTGCGCTCCGTGCGGCTGCCGGCGTGATCTGCACCAGCGGCTCCGCCGCCGCCGTCATCGGCGGCCGGCACGGCCTGGCAGGCGTCCGCGCGGCCCTGCCCGGAACCGAACGTGCCCGGCAGGCCCGCGGATCCGAGCCGCCTCGCCTGCTTGCCCTGGCGGCACTGCTGCCGAACAAGGACCAGTTGGTCCTCCTCGGCGCGTTGGCCCGGCTGCAGGATCTGGAGTGGACGGCAGCACTCGTCGGCTCGGTTACGGCGGACCGCGACTACGCCCGCCAGGTCACAGCGGCGGTAGACCGCTATGGCCTGGGTGACCGGGTGCAGCTCCCGGGCGAACTGACCGGCGCGGCGCTCGAACAGCAGTGGGACGCAGCCGACCTGAGCCTGCTGATCTCCAAGGTGGAGGCTTTCGGCATGGCGGTTACCGAGTCCGTGGCCCGCGGGGTGCCCGTTATCGTCCGGGCCGGCACCGGGGCAGTGGAGGCGCTGGGACTGGGGGCGGAAACAGCGCCAGGCCCGCCGGAAGGTGACGCACCCGCCATGCCCGGCGCCGTCGTCGACCTGGGCAGTGACTCGGTACACAGTGAACCTGTAGAAGGGGAACGGGAAGGGAACCCTGCGGAGGGAGACCCCGGGCCGCTGGCGGCCCTGCTGCGCAGCTGGCTCACGGACCACGCTCTGCGTGCCGAATGGCGCCGGCGGGCGCTCGCCGGCAGGGAACTCCTGCCGGGTTGGGACGCCACTGCTAGGCAGGTGCTCGGCTACGTGGCACCGGAAGCACCGCCTGGCGGCCATTCCTCGCAACCGCCTGCTGATAGAGAATGAGGCATGACAACCCGCGTAGCATCTGCCGGCACCCTGGAAACCGCTGCACTCCTCACCCCGGAGCTGCTCCGGGCCTGGGCCTGGCACCGGCAAGGGCTGGACGGGATCCTCGAGGGCCGCACGTCCCAGGAAGTGCTCGCCACGGCGGGCTGGGCGCGGTCGGTGGGCGGCGCCAACCCGTACCTGACCCTCTTCGCCCGCGCCGGAATACGCCGTGAGCAGGCGGACACGGACGTCCGCGAGCTCAGGATCCACGAACTGCCCACCGCCCGCGGCTGCACCTACGTGCTGGGCCGGGAGGACTTCGACTGGGCGCTGAGCCTGGGCAAAAGCGCTGAAGAGGCGTTCCGCGTACTGGGCAGGCTCGGTGTGGACCGCGGCGAGATCACGTTGCTGGAGGAACAGATCCTCCATATTCTCGGTGAAGCCGACGGCCCGATGGACCCGCGGCAGCTCAAGGAGGAGCTGGGGGAATCGGTGCGAAACCTCGGCGAGGAAGGCAAGAAAAAGGGTGCCGCCACCACGCTACCTACGGCGCTGGGGCTGCTGCAGGCCGACGGCCGGATCCGCCGCGTTCCGGTCAACGGGCGGCTGGACCAGCAGCGCTATGCGTACACACCCTGGGGCCTTCCACCCAGCCCGCTCGGTCCCGAGGGCGCCCGCGACGAACTGATCCGCCGCTACCTCGGCTGGACGGGCGGCGCCACCGTCAAGCAATCCCAGTGGTTCACCGGCTTCACCCTCACCGACAGCAAGGCAGCGCTCGCCGCCGTCGGGGCGGTAGGGGTTCCCACTGCCGGCGGCGAAGTGCTCTGGATGATGCCGGCCGATGTCGAACGCCTCGCGGACTTCAGCCCTCCGGAGGAGGAACAGATCCAGCTGCTGGCCGGCACCGACTCGCTCGTGCTGCACCGCCGGAACGCTGCGGACCTGTTTGCTGAGGAGGACCGGGACCGGAAACTGCTGAACTCCGCCCTGGCGCTGCAGGCGGACCTGCCGGACCACCCCGTCCTTGACCGCGGCCGGATAATCGGGCTCTGGCAGTACGATCCCGGCAACGAAAGGATCGCGGCCTGGCTCTTTGACGGCCGGACGCCTGCCGTCGACCAGCGGATCGCCGAGGTCGAGGCCTGGATCCGGGAGGACCTGGGCGACTTCCGATCGTTCAGCCTGGATTCGCCGGCGTCCCGGCAGGAGCGGATCGACGCGCTGGACTCCGCCGGTTAGCCGTGCGGGGCAGCGCGGCTAACTGGACGACTACCCAGTTGTGCGGTGGGCGGCGAAGAATTCCCGCAGCAGCAGTCCGCATTCCTCCTCCTGCACGCCGGCAAAGACCTCCACCCAGTGGTTCAGGCGGCGTTCGCGCAGAATGTCGAACACGGAGCCGGCCGCCCCGGCCTTCTCATCCCAGGCCCCGAAGACCACACGGTGGATCCTGGCCAGGACAATAGCGCCGGCGCACATGGCGCACGGTTCCAGGGTCACCACCAGCGTGCAGTCCTCCAGCCGCCAGCCGTCGCCGCTGCCGCCATCGAGGGCCGCGCGTTCCCGCAGCCGCGCGGCGGCCTCGCGGATGGCCACCACCTCGGCGTGGGCGGTGGGATCCCCAAAGGCTTCGCGCTCGTTGCGTCCCGCGCCCAGGACCGTCCCGTCCGGACCGATCACGACGGCGCCGATCGGCACATCCTCGGTTGCCAGGGCACGATGGGCCTCCTCGAGGGCAAGGCCCATCCATTCCAGGTGTTGCGGATCTGCCGGGGCCATGGGTCAATGATAGTTTCGAAGGATACTTAGCATCGGACAATGCAAGCGCCGGGAGTAACGATGAAGTCCCTGACTGAAAGGTACGGCAGGTGGCTCGGGCCCTACGCGGCCCTGTGGATCACCCTCGTTATCGGCGGCTTCCTGGTGGTGGTCCTGACGCTCCTCAGCGCCGAGGTATACGACAGCGTCGTGGACCAAAACGGCGTTTCGGGGCTGGACAAACCCGCCCTCCAGCTGGCCAAGGAGTACCGGAATCCCGGACTCGACTCAGCCGTCACCGCCTTCACGAATATCGGCGGCGGCATTGGCATGCCCATCCTGGCAAGCATCCTTGTGGCCTGGCTGATCTACGTCAGCCGCAGCTGGCGGCCGCTCATCCTGGTGGGCGGCGCGGCGGCAGTCTCCGTCACTGCCACCAGCGTGGGCAAGACGCTGCTGGGCCGGACCCGTCCCGACCATATCGACGCCGTTCCGCCGTTCGAGTTCTCGCCGTCGTTCCCCAGCGGGCACACGCTGAACACCACTGTGGTGATCGGCATCGTGGTGTACCTCGTGTGCCTGCAGTTCCGGAAGACCTCGGCCCGGACATGGGTGGTCATCGCGGGGGCGGTGTTCATCATCGCCATGGGACTGAGCCGCGTGTTCCTGGGCCACCACTGGCTGACGGACGTGATGGCCGCCTGGCTGATCGGGGCGGCATGGGTGGGCGTGGTGATCCTGGCCCACCGGCTGTTCCATGTCATCCGCCGGCGGGAGCATGCGGGCCCCGCGCCCACCTTCGAGCACCCGGCCCATATCAAGGGCAGCAAGGCCGAGCGGGAGGAGCGCCTGCAGGCGACTCCGGACGCCGGGGAAGCCGCCGGAAACCGGGGCGGGGAGCCGGGCCCCGGGTGATAGTTTTGACCCATGCGCACACTCGTCGTGGACCATCCGCTGGTCGCCCACAAGCTCACCGTCCTGCGGGATAAGAACACCCCCTCGCCGGTCTTCCGCGAGCTCACCGAGGAGCTGGTCACGCTCCTCGCCTACGAGGCCACACGCGACGTCCGCACCCAGCCGGTCACCATTGAAACGCCGGTCGCCACCACGGTCGGCACCGCGTTCACCAAGCCCACGCCGCTGGTGGTCCCCATCCTGCGCGCCGGGCTGGGCATGCTCGAGGGAATGACCAAGTTGGTCCCCACGGCCGAAGTGGGCTTCCTGGGCATGGCCCGCGACGAGGAAACCCTGGACATCATCACCTACGCGGAGCGCCTGCCTGACGACCTGTCAGGCCGCCAGATCTTCGTCCTGGACCCCATGCTCGCCACCGGCGGCACGCTGCGCGAGGCCATCAAGTTCCTGTTCAAGCGCGGCGCCGCGGACGTCACCTGCATCTGCCTGCTGGCTGCGCCGGAGGGCCTGGCCAAGCTGGAGGAGGAGCTCGCGGGGGCAAACGTCACCATCGTCCTTGCCTCCATCGACGAGAAGCTGAACGAGAAGGCCTACATCGTGCCGGGCCTGGGCGACGCCGGCGACCGGCTCTACGGCATCGCCGGGTAAACCGCACGACCAACGGCCCCGCGTCGCACTTCGAACCGGCGGCTTGGGTCCAGCGCCAGCAAAGTCCGGCGGCGCAGGTCTTCCGGAGCGCGGGGCGCCCCGGTTAGCCTGTGCAGCATGGACTGGAAACTTGAACTCGTCTTCGTCCCTGTGTCCGATGTGGACCGCGCCAAGGACTTCTACGTCAACAAGGTCGGATTCAACGCCGACTACGACGAACGGCCCATGGACGGCCTCCGCTTCGTCCAGCTGACCCCGCCGGGTTCGGGCTGCTCCATCGCCATCGGGGAGGGCCTCAATGATGCTCCTCCGGGCACGGCGCCCAGCCTTCAGTTGGTGGTCAGCGACATCAATGAAGCCCACAGCCAGCTCAAGGCGAACGGCGTGGATGTCAGCGACGTCGACGTCCAGGACTGGGGCCACTTCGTCTACTTCGCCGACCCGGACGGTAACAAGTGGGCGGTGCAGTACCTCCCCAACCGGCCGAACGGCTGAGTTCCGAAAGATGTGGTGGCACGCCGGATAAGGCGGGCACACCGGATAAGGCAGGATGGAAGCCATGAGCCTTCCTGCCGAGTCCGCCACCCTCACGCTGACAGCCCGCGCCGTCCTGTTCGACATGGACGGTACCCTCGTGGACTCCACGGCCATCGTGGAGCGCGTGTGGACCGAGTTCGCCGGACGCTACGGCCTTGATATCGCCGAAATCCTCCGCACCTCGCACGGCGTGCAGGCGATGGATACCGTCCGCCGCTTCGCTCCGGAGGGCGCCGACATCCATGCCCTGGCCGCCGAGCTGGGCCAGATGGAACTGACCGAGACCGACGGCATCGTCGCCGTCCCGGGAGCGCTGCGGCTGCTCGAATCCCTTCCGGCCGGTGCCGTGGCCCTGGTGACCTCCGCGTCGCGAGACCTCGCCACCGTCCGGATGGCGGCGGCCGGGGTGGAGATGCCGGCGGCGGTTGTCACCTCCGAGGACGTCTCCCGCGGCAAGCCGCACCCCGAGGGCTACCTGCTCGGCGCGTCCCTGCTCGGGGCTGACCCCTCGGAGGCGGTGGTGTTTGAGGACGCTCCCGCCGGCATCGCCGCAGGAGTCGCCGCCGGCATCCGGACCGTCGCGGTGGGTCCGAACACCGGCGTCCTTCCGGACGGCGTGCTGCATATTCCGGATTACACGGCCGTTTCCGCCTCGGTGGAAACCGGTGGGGACGGACGCCCGGTGGTTTTCCTTAGGCTGTAGCCTGCATCTGCCTGTGCCCTAGCAACCTTGACCCGGGACCGACTGGACCCGTCAGGACAGGCCGTAAACCGTGGCGCCGCCGATGGTTTCGGCCTGGAAGGTGGCCGCCAGCCACTCTGAGATGCGCGCCGCGTTGGTCTGCGAGCCGCCGATGTAGGGGCGGTTTGCCACGGGGATGAGCTCGACGGCGGCCAGCCACCACCCGGCCGACACCGCCAATGCGGCGCCGGCGCCCGCGAGGTGCAGCACCCGCTTCCCGAGCCGGACCGGGGCAGCGAGCCCCGGCACAACGAGCAGGACCTGCAGCTGCTTGGTCAGGAAACCGAAGCCCAGGAACGTCCCGGCCAGCAGGTTCCACAGGTAGAGGACGGACGTGCCCAGCAGGAGTCCGGCAAGTTCCAGCCCGGAGCGCAGGTCCTCCCGGGACGGCTGACCGGTGGCTGATTGCTGCGCAGGGCCGTGGTTCTGGGGTCCGGCCGCGGAGCGTGGGATGGTGTTGGTCATGGTTGCCTAGTTGGTCAGTTTGTAGACGGTGGAGTTGCCCACGGTCTGGGCGTCGAAGTTGGCCGCAACCCAGGTGGCCACCTCGGAGTTTCCACCCCGTCCGCCGCCGCCCATGCCGCCGCCGGAGATGAAGTAGCCGATCTCACCGTTGGCCACCATTTCCTGGAACTGCGCGAGCGCGGGGTAGGGGTCGCCGCCGTTCCAGCCGCCCAGGGCGATCACGTTGGTGCCCGTGGCGAGTTCCAGACTGGCTGCCTGGCTGGCACCGGAAACGATCCCGGACCATTTGGCGGTGCTGGCCCTGAGCAGCGCGGTGAGTTCGGAGTTCGCTGTGCCGGCGCCGTCGGGCCCCATGGCACCGCCGGGTGCAGTACCGCCGGGTGCGTTGCTGCCGAAAGCAGTGCCGCCGTCGGTTGAGCCGTTGGGTACCAGGCCGGATCCGGAAGTTCCCGAACCGGAGATTCCCGGGCTGGCAAAGCCGGCGTGTCCGCCCAGGCCGCCTGGTCCGCCCATGGCGGATGCGGTGGGACCCGACGTCGGGATCGACCCGGAGTGCGGCTGGGCTGCCGTGGCAAAGGTCCATGCAGTGCTGCCGAGCCCGCCGGCCAGCAGCGAAACAGCCATAACAGTCGCCGTCGCAGTCCTGCGGAGCCGGGCGGGAATCGCCTGGCGTGAGTCGAGCCGGAGCAGCAGCGCGACGGAGGCCAGCACACCGAGGATCACCACGGCCACCCTGATCCAGGGCAGCCAGGTGGTGTCACGTCCCAGGAGCACCGCAGACCAGACCGATCCGGCCAGGACCGTGGCTGCCAGCGTAATCCGCGCCGGCCAGTAGGCACGGCCGCGCCACAGTTCCACTGAGCCGATGCCCACCAGCGCGGCAATCGCCGGGGCCAGCGCAACAGCGTAGTACGGGTGGACGGTGCCGCCCATAAAGCTCAGGATGCCGGCGGTCACCAGCAGCCAGCCGCCCCAGAGGATCAGGGCCGCGCGGGTACGTGACGTGCGGGCTTCACGGCGGGTAAACCACAGCCCGGCACCGAGCAGGATCAGGGCCGAGGGAAGCAGCCACGATACCTCGCCGCCGAAGCTGGTCCCGAACATCCGAGTGATTCCTGCGGTTCCGCCGAAGCCGACATTCCCGCCCATGCCGCCACCGCCGCCGGGCATGCCGGCGCCCATGCCGCCTTCTGAGCCGGTGATCCGGCCGAGGCCGTTGTAGCCGAAGGTCAGTTCCAGGAAGCTGTTGGTCTCGGATCCGGCCACGTAGGGCCTGGCTGAGGCCGGGGTGAGCTGGAACAGGGCGACGTAACTGCCGGCGACGAGAACGATGCCGCCCGCCGCCGCGAGTAGGTGCAGAAAACGCCGGCCGAGGCTGGTGGGGGCGGCCCAGAGGTAGGCCAGGGCGAGGCCTGGAACGATCAGGAAACCCTGAAGCATCTTGGTCAGGAAGGCCAGGCCGATCACGGCGCCCGCGGCGGCCAGCCACTTCCAGCCGGCCTTTTCGATGGCGCGCGTGGTCAGGTAGGCGGCCAGCACCAGGCACAGGGTGAGCAGCGCGTCGGGGTTGTTGAACCGGAACATCAGCGCGGCAACGGGGGTCAGCGCCAGCACGCCGCCGGCGAGCAGGCCCGCCCCGGGACCGGTGATGCGCTTGACCGTGAGGTAAAGGAGTCCGACGGCGGCCACGCCCATGAGTGCCTGCGGCACCAGCATGCTCAGTGGCGAGAATCCGAAGACCCTGCCCGCGAGGGCGGGAATCCACAGGGCCGCAGGGGGCTTGTCGACCGTGATGGCGTTTCCGGCATCGAGGGAGCCGAACAAAAGCGCCGTCCAGTCCTTCGTGCCTGCCTGGATGGCTGCTGCGTAAAAGGAGTTGGCGTATCCCGTGGCTTCGAGGTTCCACAGGTACAGGACGGCGTTGAACGCCAGGAGCGCTGCCGCCGAGGGGCGGATCCAGCGGGGCTGGTTGCCCTGCAGCAGGCGCGATGCCCTGCCGGTCCTGCGGTTTCGCTCCGGAGCGGCCGACGCGGGTGGCGCGGTCTGCGCGGCATTCGCCGACGGGCGCGCCGTCGACTGGTCGATCGCCTGGTCCGTTGTCTCGTTGGGGGGAGTGGCGGTGGTGCTCATGACTGTGCCATTTCTGTGGTCGGGCCGGATGCGTGCGGGAGGGATGCCTCGGAGGCGGCAGGATCTGCGGGAGAGCTGGTGGGGACCTGCCGCCGTCGGAAAACCCAGAGCCGGAACAGCAGGAACTTCAGCGCGGTGGCCGCAAGGTTCGCGGCGGTGACGGTGGCCAGCTCAAGCCAGCGGTCCGGCGTCGTGCCTCCCGCCAGCGCTCCGCCGTGAACCAGGGCGAGAGCACCCGACGTGAGGGCAAGCCCGATCCCGAAGACCAGCAGCCCCTCGAAGTGGTGGCGGGCTGCGTCGCTGTTGCCGGCGATGCCGAACGTGAAGCGACGGTTCGCCGCGGTGTTGGCCACGGCCGTGGTGAGCAGGGCCAGCAGGTTGGCGAGCTGCGGGTCCATCAGGTTGCGGCAGAGGTAGAAGAGGACCAGATACGCGAGGGTGGAGGCCACACCGATGGTGCCGAACCGTACCAGCTGGCCGAACAGGCTGCCGCCCGGGCTCTGCTCCTGGCTGCGGGAAGCTGCGGGGAGAGGGCCGCGGGCCAGGGCGGCACGGAGTTCGGCGACGGGGATGCGGCCGGTGACCATGGCCTTGCTGAGCCGGGCCATGCCGCGGACGTCGCAAAGGGCTGTCTGGACGATGTCCACGCTGGAATTGGGGTCGTCCGTCCAGTCCACCGGCACCTCGTGGACGCGGAGGCCGCAGCGTTCGGCGAGGACCAGGAGCTCGGTGTCGAAGAACCATGCAGTGTCCACGGTGTGCGGGAGGATCTGCTGCGCGATGTCGGCGCGGATGGCCTTGAAGCCGCACTGCGCGTCGCTGAAGTGGGCGCCCATCAGGGACTGCAGCATGAAGTTGTAGCTGCGGGAGATGAATTCGCGCTTCGGCCCGCGGACCACCCGGGAGTTGCGGGTGAGCCGCGTGCCGATGGCGAGGTCCGAGTGGCCGGAGATCAGTGGGGCCAGGAGGGGATCCAACGCGGCCAGGTCGGTGGAGAGGTCCACGTCCATATACGCAAGGACCGGCGACGGCGAAGCCAGCCAGACCTTCCGCAGGGCGTTGCCGCGGCCCTTCTCCTCGAGGTGCACCACCGTGACCTCGCGGAGCTCCCGGGCGACGCGCTCGGCGGCCTTGAGCGTGCCGTCGGTGCTCGCGTTGTCCGCGACGGTGATGCGGAACGAGTGCGGGAAGGTGCCGCGCAGGTAGGCGTGGAGCCGGCGTAGGCACTCCTCCAGGTCGCGTTCCTCGTTGTAGACCGGGATGGTGACGTCCAGGACCGGTACCGCGACGGAGGTGTCGATGGGCGACCGCCGGGGGTGCCTCAGGGGCGCGTGCACCGGGGGTTGTCCGGCCGCGTGGGCTCCGTGGAGCACGTACGGCGGGGTGTGCAGCGGTGGGTGCGGCTGGGTTCCGGAGGCCTGGTCGGTGATGGTCATGCATCAACAGTGGCGGCCGCTGTTATGAGGGTTTTAGGGCGAAGCTGTGCAGGGGCTGTGGAAGTTAAATCGGCGCTCGCCGGCCGCCGGAACCAAGCAGCGTCCTTTCGGAGTTGCGCCGCATTTCTGCACCACTTTGCCGGGCGCAGATGGTGCCGGGACGCCGAAGGGCCCCGGATCCTGGCGGATCCGGGGCCCCGGGCACCCTTAAGCGGTGCAGAAATGCGCGCCGTCAGCCGGTTCGGCTGCGGCAACCTGTCAGTACCAGTTGTGGGCGAGGTGCCAGTTCAGCGCGCCGCACGGGGAGTCGTAGCGCTCCTTGATGTAGTCCAGGCCCCAGTTGATCTGGGTGCGGTAGTTGGTGCGGTAGTCCGCCCCGGCGGTCGCCATCTTTTCGGCGGGCAGGGACTGGACGATGCCGTAGGCGCCGCTGCTGGCGTTGGTGGCCGTGGTGCGCCATTCCGATTCCTTGGTCCAGAGCCGGTGCAGGCACTGCATCTGGTCAGCGGACCAGCCGAAGGAGCCCAGCTTGCTGGCCGCGTAGGCCTGCGCGCCGGCAGGATCATTCAGGGCAACGGGCGCCGCGGCCTTCGCGGGGGCAACCTTGGCGGCAACCCTGGCCTTGGCAACCGGGGCGGCCTTGGCAACGGGAGCCGCCTTCGCCACCGCCGCCTTCGGAGCGGCCTTGGCGGCTGCCTTGGGTGCGGCGGTCTTGGCTGCAACCTTCGGCGCGGCCTTGGTGGCAGACTGCGGGGCGATGGTCGCCCCGGCCGGGGCCGGGAAGGCGGAGATCAGCGTCTTGTCGAAGTTCAGCGCCTGTCCGGCGTCGGCTGTGGCCGCCGCCGTCGCGGCGGCGGAAGGCGCGGCCTGGTCGGCCGCGTGGCCTGCGGCACCGACGCCAAGGAGCACGGCGGCGGCAGTGGTCAGGACGGCTGCCCGGCGCCCAAAGGACGGAAGGCTTGCAGTGAAGCGGCCCAATGCAGTCGTAGGACGGGCCGGCTCGGCGCGGTGCCGGGAAATGCTGTCGCGTGAAGTCGTGCGGCCAGACTTATGGGAGGCGCGTTCAGGGCGCGCCTGAGCCTTAAATTCAGACATGGTGGATTGCCTCTCAACACCTGCGGAGTTAGCTGTCGGGTTCGGATGAGGTCATCCGGCCGCACGGAAAATTCACGTGTCGGCTTCACCCCAAGGGCTGATGCGAAAAGCCCGGGACTCTGGTTCCCCCGCCTCTGCCTGATCTAGCGGAATCCGGGAAGCGGCAGAGCTGGGCGTCAATCCGGAGATGCGGTCCTAGTGGCGGCCGCACCATATCGACGGTACAGGAGGCTTCTGATTAAGTCACATTTAGGTAACGGGCATCACGACAACGGCGCGGCGCCTTGCGCGGGCAGCCGGACGGCGAACTCTGTCCGTCCGGGCCGGGAGGTGACCTCCACCGTGCCGCCATGCGCCTCCACTATGGACTGCACAATGGACAGGCCCAAGCCACTGGTTCCCTCTGCGGAGGCAATCCCCGGTTCCCCCTGCGAGGCCGGGGTTTGCAGGGCCGTTCCTGCGCTTGCGCCGCCGCGGGCAGGGCCTTTCGCCGCTGCGGTTGCAGGCGCCAGGGGCGCCGGCAACGGCGTCGCACGTGACGCGTCCGCGCGGGCGAAGCGCGCGAAGACCTTGTCCACGAATTCGGGAGGGATGCCGGCGCCGTCGTCCGTGACTGTAATCACAGCACTGCCGTCCGCTGAGCGCATGACGCCGGTGGTCACCGTGGTCCCGGGCGGTGTGTGTTTGCGCGCATTCGAGAGCAGGTTGACCAACACCTGGTGCAGCTGCGAGGCGTCGCCCCGAACCGATACGGGTTCCTCGGGAAGATCGAGGTGCCAGGCCCGGTCCGGCGCCATGACTTTTTCGTCGCTGACGGTCTCAATCACCAGTTGCGTCAGGTCCACGTCGCTGACCTTGAGGGGCTGGCCCTCGTCGAGCCGGGCGAGCAGCAGGAGGTCCTCCACCAGGGCGGTCATGCGCTCGGATTGGCTCTGCACGCGTGCGAGGGATCGCTGGCCGTCCGGAGTGAACTTTTCGGTCATGCGCATCAGCTCGGTGTAGCCGCGGATGGCCGTGAGCGGCGTCCGGAGCTCGTGCGAGGCGTCCGCCACGAATTGCCGCACCTTCATTTCGCTTTCCTGCCGCGCTTCCAGCGCGTTGGAGACGTTGTCCAGCATCTGGTTCAGGGCGTGCCCCACGCTGCCCACTTCGGTTCCGGGATGGGCGTTCGACGGCGGGACGCGGACGGCGAGTGCAACCTCACCGGCGTCCAGCGGCAGGCGCGAAACCTGGGTGGCTACCTCGGAGAGCTGCTCCAGCGGTTTCATGGTGCGGCGGATGAGCACCGTCCCTGCCAGGCCGATCAGTACGAGTCCGCCCAGCGAGACGATGGTGATCGTCCAAAGGAGCGACGTCAGGGTGTTCTGCTTTTCCGCGAGCGGGAGCCCGGTGACGATGACGTCTCCGTAAGGCGCTTGGGCGGCCACAAGCCGGTACGTGCCCGAGGACAGCGTGCGTTCAACGGGCACACCGTCGCGGCGGAGCTCCAGGAGGACCTGGTCATCCCGGGCGGACAGCGAGGCGACGGTGGCGTCGGTTGCAATGAAACCGGCGCTGATGACGGTGCCGTCCTCGATCCGGGCGGTTACAGTGCCCACCCGCTGGCCGCGTGCCCCCAGGGGATCGGGCTTGGTGCCCGGGTTGCCGAGCGGCGGCCGGCCGAACTCGCTGGAGCGGTGGGCCGCCTCCGTGAGCTGCTTGTCCAGCTGCTGGGTCAAATAGGAGTCCATCGAGGCGTAGCTGAACAGGCCAATCGCGCCGCAAATGGCCACCAGGAGCGCCATGGCAACGAGGACAAGCCGGGTGCGGAGGTGCCACGTGTCCGGCTTCACCCAGCTTCTGCGCTGGGTAGGGGTGGCACCGGAAAGTTTTGCCACGGCCTACTCGGCCGGCTTGATGACATAGCCCGCGCCGCGGACCGTGTGGATCATCGGCGCGTGCACGGCATCCACCTTCTTGCGCAGGTAGGAAATGTACAGTTCGACGATATTGGCCTGGCCGCCAAAGTCGTAGTTCCACACCCGGTCCAGGATCTGGGCCTTGCTGACCACGCGCTTGGGGTTTTCCATGAGGTAGCGGAGCAGCTCGAACTGGGTGGCTGTCAGTTGCAGCTCGTCACCGGCGCGGGTGACTTCACGCGTGTCGAGGTTCAGGACGAGGTCGCCCACCACGAGCTCGGCGGAATCCATGGCGGCGACGCCGGAGCGCTGGACCAGCCGGTGCAACCGCAGCAGGACCTCCTCCATGCTGAAGGGCTTGGTGACGTAGTCGTCGCCGCCCGCGGCGAGGCCCACGATGCGGTCCTGTACTGCGTCCTTGGCGGTGAGGAACAGGGCCGGGACCTCCGGCGCGAAGGCACGGATCCTGCCCAGAAGCTCCACGCCGTCGAACCCGGGAAGCATCACATCAAGCACCAGCACGTCAGGGCGGAACTCCTTGGCGAGCTTCACGGCCTCGGGGCCGTCGGCAGCGACAGCCGCCGACCAGCCGGCCATGCGCAGGCCCATGCTCATGAGCTCGGAGAGGCTCGGCTCGTCGTCGACCACAAGGGCGCGGATGGGGGATCCGTCCGGGTGGGTCAGCTGGGGAAGGTTGTTTGTCATGGAGTGCGAAGTGGCCATGTGACAACTCTCCGTTCTGGTGTTTAGCAGGCGCTTTGGCATCCCTGTGCGCCAGCTGTGAATCCCAGCCTAACGAGCTGAAAGGCCACGTGTACTCATTTTTCAGGTCACAGGCATGGCTCTTGCGCCGCACAGGCCACGCACAGGAAGGCTTCCCACTCTGGAACGGACACTTCCGCATCCCCTAAGGAGACCGCAAATGAGCGGACAGCAGCACGCCCCTGTTCCAGAAACCACACCCCTGCCCCCCGGCGCCGGAGACCTCTCCCGGCTGGGGCGTTGGCTGGGGAGCGCCGACGCCCGGCCCCACCAACGCTGCTCCCGCAGCTTCCCCTTGTGCAGTGGACCCCCGGTCAGCAGGCGCCATATTTTCCGATGACCGCCCTTCCGATGACCGGCCGCCGGAACCCGCAACTGAGCCGGCCGGCCGGGGCGCAGTCGCAGCCCGGGCACCCGCGGACGGCGCCGCGGTAGGGGGCTGGGGAGGGCCGCCGTCGGCAGGAAAAGCAGCTGGCTTGGCAGCAGGCGGCAACCCCTGGACCATAAAGCGCGGCCTGGTTGTGGCCGGCGCGGCGACGGTTCTGGCGGCGGGTGCCGGAGCCACCGTGTACGGACTGGGCAGCAACGCTGCTGCCGCCGGCGGAACGGCCGCCGGTGCCCAGGGCGGCCTGGCCCAGGGCGGCACACAGGGCGGTTTGAGCCAGGGCGGTACGCAGGGCGGCCTGCCGCAGGACGGCGGGTCGCTGGGAGGCCCCGGCGGCATGCAGGCCCCGGGCAGCGGAACGGTGCCCGAGCATGGAGGCGACTTCGCGACCAACGGACTCGGCGGCATGGGCAGCGGCGTTTCTTCGGCGGTCCATTCGGAGTACGTCATCGAGCAGAACGGGGCGTATGTCACCAAGGTGGCCCAGCTCGGCACGGTTTCCGAGGTCTCCTCCGGTTCGGTCACGGTGAAGAGTGCCGACGGTTTCACCCGCACCTATGCGCTCAGCGACGACACGGCGGTGGGCAACATGCTGCAGAGGCGCCAGCAGCCGGCAACCGGCGACCGGCGACCTGACAGTTGCAGTAACAGCGGATCCAGCCAGTCCAGCTGATTGCTGCGGGAGTAGCAGTGCCCAGCGCAACCAGGCGCTGCTGCTCTGGTTCTGCTGGAATGACCGAAGGTGCAGCCCGAGCCTGAGCAAGAAATTCATCGTCCGGACTCCGGCATAGCTGGACAAGCGGCGAATCGCGGCTGCAGGTTTCCGGCAATTCGGATGTCATTGAATATTCAGCGCAAATTCACCGAAAAATCGAACAGCATTCTGCTGGAGTAGGCTTCCGACCGTCCGGTTAGGAAAATAAATCAAAAAATTGGCCGCCGGCGAAACTGTGATTTATCACACAAACAGGCCGTTTGTCTCAGCATGCGGACAGTCGCGTCCATTGTTACTTGCAAGTTTTCATTGTTACGTTGCACACTTTCAAATGTGAACAAGAACTCAACAGCACCTGCAGCCGCAGAATATTGGCCCAGCACATCCGCTGCTGCCGACATGCGCTGTTGTCGAATGCACGCCTAACTTTCACCACCCCACGAAGTTTTTAGGCATTCGCCCCCAGCCCAGCGTAGGGCGCCCCTCCCCAGAATCATTGCGGGGACCCAAGCATTCGAGCCGCGATGACGGCCATTCACATTGAGGTAAGCATTCATGTCAGTTGCATCCGGATACGTCCACATCTCAGTACGTAACGCCAACAAAGCAGGCCAGACGCCGGGCCTGCGGCAGGGATTCGGCGCCCGCCCCGCCTTCGCCCCGGGAGGCCAGGCAAACAGCGTTCCCGCCGCTCCGGGTTACGCACCCCAGGGCTACAACCCGAACTCTTACGGCCAGCTGCGCGCCGTTCAGGCTGACGAAGCCGCGCCGCTCACCGCACCCACACCTCTTGTTGCCCCGGCCGGCGCCACACCGGTCCGCGCCGTACCCAATGAAAACGTGGCCCGCGGGTTCGTCCTGTACATGGGCATTGATGAGGAAACGGCGGCCGCCGCCGGCACGTCGATCGCCAAGCTTGCCCAGGAGATCCGGGCGTACGCCCAGTCGCTGGTTACCGGTGCCGAGAGCTACGCCGCCGTCGCTGTGGCGCCGGCCAGCGCGCCGGGTTCGGCGCTCGACGTCGTCCGTTCCACCTTCGGTGACCCCACCGTCAATGCC
This sequence comes from Arthrobacter sp. 05T423, assembly GCF_056396245.1. Classification (NCBI taxonomy): domain Bacteria; kingdom Bacillati; phylum Actinomycetota; class Actinomycetes; order Micrococcales; family Micrococcaceae; genus Arthrobacter; species Arthrobacter sp. 05T423. The sequence continues at coordinate 9,683 of NZ_JBFTLC010000003.1, read as the reverse complement.
CGGCAGCGCACCGAGACCGCCCGCGTGCAGCCGGCCCAGGATCCCCGTCCTTCCGGTGTCCTGATCGACCTCGCCCGCCGTGAGGTGCACCTCGACGGCGAGTCCCTGAACCTGACGTTCAAGGAATTCGAACTGCTCAACTACCTTGTGGAGAACGGCACCCGAACCGTGGGCCGCGACGAACTGCTCGAGGGCCTGTGGCGGAACGCTGAAGAGGTGCCGAACGAGCGCACCATCGACGTCCACATCCGCCGCCTCCGCTCCAAGCTTGGCCGCCTCGCCAACACCGTGCGTACCGTCCGCGGCCAGGGGTACCGCTTCTACGAGCACCCCGAGGTCGTTGTCTGGGCCGCTCCGGAGTACTCGATCTAGCATCCTTAACACCGCCCTAAAGGCGGCACGATCCCTCGGCGCCTGCGCTCGTTCCTCCCCATCGTCTCCCTCGCCTCGCAAGCTCGGCCAGGGAACCCTGAGGGCGTGGCCCCCCTCGGCGATGCGGCGCTACGCAGAAGGTCGCTTTTTCGCGTTCGGGGGCCAGCGAGTACTGACCTCCGCGGCTGGTTTGGCGATAGTAGGGTGAGTCCATGAGTGCGCACCATAAGAAGCGGCTGGTCCTGATGCGCCACGCCAAAGCCGACTGGCCGGGCGGGGTGGCGGACCACGAGCGTCCCCTGGAGGAACGCGGCCACCGTGAGGCGCCGCTGGCGGGCAAGTGGCTGCTCAAGCACAACATTGTCCCGGATTTCATCCTCTGCTCGAGCGCGCTGCGAACCCGGCAGACATGTACCTGGGTGTGCAGTGAACTCGGCGAGAAGGCCCCGACGCCGAAACTTGAGGACGGCCTCTACGGCACCTCTGCGCTTCGCATGCTTGCGGTCATCAACCAAGTGCCGGACACCGTGACCACGCTGATGGTGATCTCACACATGCCCGGCGTTCAGGACCTGGCCATGCACCTGGCCTCACGGGATTCCAACCACGACGCGTATATGGATGCCGCAACGCGGTTTCCCACGAGCGGGCTGACCGTGCTGGAGACGGAGAAGCCCTGGGCGGAGCTGGATGGCCAGGATGCCAGGCTCACGCACTTCAAGGTCCCGCGCGCGCACTAGCCTCCCGCACTAGCAGCGAATACCAGCCGCGCACTCTTGCGCGGACGAGTAGGCTTGTCCCCAGCGTCGTCTAGTGGGGAAGGGCCGCCATGCTGAGTTCTCTATCCGCCCGGTGGCGGGCCCGTGCCCGGCGGTGTGCTGCCGCCGTCGTCGTTCTGATGATGCTTTCCGCGGGGGCGCAGCAGGCCACGGCCGCCCCGTCCGGCGAGCCGTTGTCCACGCAGGTGGTTTCCAACCCCGGCAATGCTTGGGTCCTGGTGAACAAGTCCCGACCGCTGAACCCCCGTCAGTTCGCGCCGTCAGACCTCGTCAGCTGGAGCGGCACCGGCCATGTGCTGCGGCGCCAGGTTGCAGGTGCGCTCGGGCAGCTGTTCGCCGGGGCGCGAGCTGCCGGGTATTCCTTGGAGGTCGTCAGCGGGTATCGGTCCTACGCATCGCAGAGTGCCCTGTACAACTCGTATGTGCAGATGTACGGGCAGGCCTACGCTGACCAGATTTCGGCCAAGCCAGGCTACAGCGAGCACCAGACCGGTCTGGCGGCAGACATCGGCAACGCGGGCGGCGCCTGTGGACTGACGGACTGCTTCGGGGCCACTCCGGGCGGCCGCTGGGTGGCGGCGAACGCCCACCGCTACGGGTTCATCGTGCGCTACCCGCAGGGTTACTCCGGCATCACCGGCTACACGTATGAGCCCTGGCACCTGAGGTTCGTCGGCGTTCCGCTGGCCACGGACATGACGAGCCGGGGCATCCCCACCATGGAACAGTACTTTTCCGCCCGGCCCACCATCAGGAGCGGGGCCGACGTGCTCGCCGCCGATTCCGGCGGCGTGCTGTGGTCCTATCCGGCCAACGGCCGGGGCGGGTTCGGCACGCGCGTGCGGATCGGACCCGGCTGGTCAGGGCTTAAAGCCGGCTTCGTCGCCGACTGGAATGCCGACGGCGTGAACGACATCGTGGCCCAATGGAAGACCGGGACGCTCAGCGTGTACCGCGGCAAACTCTCGGGTGGCTTCCTGAGCCCCATGCGCGTAGGCAGCGGCGGTTGGCAGTCCATTAACGTCACCGTGGGCAAGTGGCACAACGGCCAGCGTTACCCGGGCGTGGTAGGCACGGCAGTAGACGGCGCCATGTACTTCTACCCGAACGTTTCGGGCGGTGCACTCAGCGCGCAGCTACGGATCGGGCACGGATTTCAGGGCATGAAGTTGGCCATGGCTGATTTCGACAATGACCGCCGGCAGGACCTGCTGGTCACCACGGCGTCAGGCGACCTCCTGCTGTACCGGTCCGACGGCGCAGGAAAATTCACCGCGGAAACCCGCCGCCGGGTGGGAACCGGCTGGAACGCGCTGGCCCAGTCGCATGCGTCGTTTGGGTTTCAGGGACCGGGCACCCGGGGACTCACCGCGAAGGCCACCGACGGACGCCTCTTGTACTACGGCCTGGGGAACAGTCAGTTCACGGGCCTGCGGCCCGTCGGGCCCGGCTGGCAGTCGTTCAACATCTTCCGGTAGCCGGCCTCCGTGGCCGCTGTTAGCGGCGGGGCGTCCTTGCATCTGAGCGCTGGTCCGGCGTCCGCGGGGCTGGCTGCTGCCGAACAGCGCCCTGGGCCGATTGCCGGGCGCCCGCGGGAAGCCTGGCCGCAGGACGGGCTTGTGCTGCGGTGGCGCGGGCCGGACCCGCGCTCCGTGGTCGGGCCGTGCTCCGGGGCCCGGCCGTGGCCGTGGGGCGCGTGAGTTCTCTCCGGCGCAGCCGCCTGCGGGACGGCCAGACCGCCGCGCAGAACAGCACCAGCAGGGTCAGCACCCCCGAGGCCGCCGCAAGGTAGAAGTAGATGTCCGAGTCGCGGGTGGTTATGGCCGGGCCCAGGCTCGCGGGGCCCTGGTTGAAGGCGAGTCCCCACATGCGCAGGAAGGCGATGCTGCAGCCGATAAACAGGCTGGTTCCGGCCCCGCCCGCCAGCAGGGCAAGGTAGCGGTGACGGGCAAAGGCCTCGGCCACGGAGGCCACATAACCCACCGCCACGGCGCCGAGGAGGGCAACGAGTGCGGCCTCTTCCAGCGTGTAGGCGGTCAGCACGAGGAGTCCGGCCGCTGCGCAGTACGCACCGATCGCCGTCTTTCCGCTGTTACCCATGTGGCCCATGGGACTAATCATCCACGAGGTTCGGGCCCCTTCAGCACGTAGCCGCGCATAATTGTCATGATGGCTGCAACGCTTTGGTCACGGCTCCGCTCGGGGTTGTACGTCTGCCGGTCAAGCCCCACCACGAAGCAGGCGCCAAACACTGCCGCTTCCAGGCTGCCGCGCGAGATGGACGCGTCCACCGGGTACTGTGCCGCCACGCTCTCGATCGCCGTGCCAATCACCTGCAGCAGCCGGGCCCGGAGTTCGGTGAAGGTGTCCTGCCACTCGCTCGGGGTTCGCCACTGCTCGCCCACCCACAGCCTGGCGAAGGACGGATACTCGGCCATGAAGTCCATGGCCTGGCCGATCATCGCCTCCATGCCGGCCAACGGGTCTGCCGCTCCGCCCTTCTCGCTGAGCAGCCGTGCCTCGAGGATGTCCACGCCGTGCCGCAGCAGCTGCGCGATCAGGTCCGACTTGCTGCCGAAGTTGTAGTAGACGGTCCCTTTGGACACGCCGGCCGCCGCGGCGATCTCGTCCACCGTGACACCTGACGCGCCGCGTTCACCGATCAGGTCCATGGACGCCTCGAACAGCTTCTGCTTCGTGGCGTTGGTCCGGCCGGGGCGGAGCTTCCTGGGTGCTACGGGTTCCTGGTCCGCCTCCAATGTGCTCATACGGCGATCTCCGGTTTCAGGGTCTTAAGGGTCCAGAACTTGTTCTTGCGGACAGCCAGCGTCGACAGGGCTACCCCCAGCAAAGTGTAGCCAAACAGCCCCGCCGCGGTGGCCGGGATCTGGGCCAGGTCGGCGCCGTAGACCAGGTGCCGCATGCCGTCCACCACGTACCCCATGGGCAGGACCCGGTGGACGGCGTGCAGCGGCTCCGGCGTGGTCTGCCAGGGGAAAGTGCCGCCCGAGGAGACCAGCTGCAGCACGAGCAGGATGAGCACCACCAGCTTTCCCGGGGACCCGAGCAGCGCCACAACGCCCTGGATGATGGCGCTGAACGCCATGGCCGCTGCCAGCAGGAACAGCCACATCAGCCACGGATGGGCAGGATGCAGTCCAAGGCCCACGTTGACGACGACGGTGAGCAGGCTCGCCTGCACAGCGGACACCGCCAGGAACGGAAGCCAGCCCCCGGCGGCGATCTTCCAGGCCGGCGCATTGGAGGCCAGGGCGCGCTGGGTGATGGGCCGCATGGCCTGGACCAGCATGAAGATGCCGATCCACAGGGCCAGGGTCATGAAGAAGGGAGCGAGTCCTGCACCGTAGGAGCCGGCCTTTGCCTGCGAGACGTTGCTGACCGCCACGGGGTCGGACATCACAGCCGAGAGGCTGCTTTTCTGCGAGTCATCGGGGTGGGGGACCTTGCCGGCCCCCTGGGACAGCCCGTCAGCCAGCTTCCCGGCACCGGCCGCGGCGGTGCCCGCTCCGCTCTCCAGCTGCGCCGCACCGTCGTCGAGCTTCTGGGCACCTGCCGACAGTGCAGCGGAACCGTTCACCGCCGTCTGCTCTCCGGAAGCGAGCGTCGCGGCCGCGGCCGCCAGCCGGTCTGCCCCGGCGGACGCCGTCGAGATGCCGCCCGTCAGTGCCGGGGCGGCGGCGGCCAGGCGCGCCGCACCCGCGCTGACCGCTGCTGATCCGTCGGAAAGCTGCTGGATCTGCGCGGCGTCTGCCTGGATCTTCGCCTTCGCATCGCTGGCAGGGCCGGAGGCGGCCCCGGCATCGACTTCCGCCAGTACCTTGTCCGCTTGTTCCTGGGTCAGGACGCCGGCGGCCACCAGCTTGTTGTTGCTCTCCTGCACACGGCCGCGGAGGCCGTTTTCAGCTGCCTCGAGCTGCCCGACGGCGTCCTGCACCTTGCTGTTGAGCGCCGAGTTTCCCGCCGCAACCTGGGCAGCACCATCGGCCAGTTTCTGCGAGTGCGCCGGAAGCCCGGCCGTCCTGTCCCGCAGCTCGGCCAGTCCTCCGCTCAGCTCCCCGGCACCGGCCGAAAGCTTGTTGGCACCGTCGCGCAGCCTGACCTGGCCGCCATAGAGATCGGCCGCCCCGGTCTCCAGCGTCCCGGTCCCCTGATGCAGGGTGACCGCGCCGTCGTGCAGCCGGGTGACGCCGCCGGCCAGCTGGGCGGCGCCGTCGGCTGCCTTGACCATCTGGGTGTGGATGGTGCCGAATCCGGTGAGCAGCTGGTTGGCCGTCTCCGCGCCGACTTCCTTGGCCACCGAGGCATGGACGGCCGTGGTCAGCTTGTCCACGATGGTGCTGAGCAGATAGTTGTTGGCGTCGTTCGTGGTCACGTTGAGCATGGCCTGTGTCGCCGCATCGAAGCTGCCCGGGGAAGCCAGGTTGGCGGAGAAGTCCTGGGGGATCCTGAGGGCGAACGCGTATTTCCCGTCGCTGACGCCCTGCTCCGCCTCCGCGGCGGACGGGACCCGCTGCCAGTTGAACACATGCCCGTCCACGAGGCTGTCCGCCACCTTCTGCCCGGCCTCCAGCCGCGTTCCGTCGCCGGCGGCCGCCCCGGTGTCCTCCACCACGAGTGCGGCGTCGATCCGGTCGAGGTTGCCGTACGGATTCCAGTTGGCGTAAAGGTACACGGCGCCGTAGAGCAGCGGCACCAGGGTCAGGGCCAGAATGGTCAGCTTGGGCAGCAGCCCGCCGGTCATCCGCTTGAGTTCGGAGCGCGCCAGGCGCAGAACAGTCACTGCGCCACCTCCTCTGCCTTGCTGGAGTTTTTGTCCAGATATTCGGACTTCAGGGGCGTTTTGGGGCCATTATCTGCACAAAAACTCCCCTCGGAGGGACGACGGCGGGCGGCGTTGCCTATCGCGGCAGACGGTCCGGTCCAGCCGTCCGGGAGGGCAGTGACGGTTGCGACGACGGCGAGTGGCCGGCCGCCGTCGTACGCCACCTCCCTGAGCCGCGGCAGCCAGCCGGCGGGGTCGGCGCCGTGCCGGTCGGGGGAGTCCGCCACGAGGAGGTCCGTTCCGGGGTTGGCGAGAGCCAGTGCCGTGAGGAGCTCGGTGCGGCGCGCCGGCGGGAGCTGCTCCGTCCACATGCCGGCGACATCCTCGAAGCGGTTGACCTTCAGCCACGGCCTGCTGAGAAGGGCGCCGCGGTAGCGCCGGGGAACCAGGGCAAGATCCTCGGTTACCAGGTCCGCGACGCTGAGGTGCTGCTCGGGTTCGTTGACGCCGGGGGAGTCCACTAGGGCGCTGGAGCGCCGCAGCTGCCTGATCCCGGCAGCGCCGTCCCAGCTGGCAGTACCGCCGTCGGGCTTCATCCGGCCACTGAGAACAAGCGCCAGGGCCGTGCGCTGGTCCTGTCGGTCACCGGTCACCAGCAGCAGTTCGCCGCGGGCCACCTGCAGGGAAGTCGGCGGCAGGAGGTCAAGCCGCCGGCCTTTCACGCTGAGCTGTCGCGTGCAGAGCAAAGGGAGCCTTTCGCAGAAGTTGTCTGCATCAAGGCTAACCGAACTGACTGGTCAGTTCAAATAACTGTCAGAGGCCGTACTTCTCCAGCAGCCGCAGCCAGACCTCGCTGATGGTGGGGTACGAGGGAACCGCGTGCCAGAGCCGGTCCAGCGGAACCTGCCCGACGACAGCGATCGTCGCGGCATGCAGGAGTTCGGCGACGTCGGGCCCGGCGAAGGTTGCCCCCAGAAGCACCTTGCGGTCCTCATCCACCACGAGCTGCGCCCAGCCCTTGTAATTCCGGGCGTGCAGCGAGGAACCGGCCACTTCGATGGGCAGCTCCACGGATGTGGCGTTGTAGCCGTCCTTGCGGGCCTGCTCGAGCGACCTGCCGACGTTGGCCAGTTCGGGGTCGGTGAACACCACGTTGGGAATGGCGTGTTCGTCGGCTGTCTGCGCATACCGGCTCCACGGCTCCGGTTCCCCGCGAAGCTCGCCCTTGGCCCGGGCAGCAATGGCCGCGCCGGTGGCCCGCGCCTCGTACTTGCCCTGGTGGGTAAGCAGGGCCTTGCCCGCCGCGTCGCCCACCGCGTACAGCCACGGACCGCCGTCGTTCCCCGATGCCCCGTCTACCAGGCCGGTCGAGTCGGTGCGGACGGTCAGCGGCTTGCCGTCGCTGGCGGCCAGCCCCACACTGTCGAGCCCCAGCTCATCGAGGGCGGGGCGCCGGCCGGTCGACACCAGCAGCTTGTCCACCGTGACGGTGTCGCCGCCGTCGAGCGTGAGCGTCAGGGAACCGTCGGAATTCCTGTGGACGCTGCGGGTCTTGGTATCGAGCCGGAGCTCCACTCCGTCGGCCCGCAGGCCGGAAGCCACCAGTTCCGCGGCCTCAGCCGGAAAGTTGCGCAGCAGCCCGCTGCGCGCCACGAGCGTGACAGCGGACCCGAGGCGGGCAAAGGCCTGGGCAAGCTCCGTGCCCGCAACACCGCCGCCCAGCACGCCGAGCCGCCCGGGGACCTCCTTAGCCGAGGTCGCCTCCCTCGTGCCCCAGTATTCGACCTCGGACAGGCCGTCCACGGGCGGCTGGTTGGGGGTGGATCCGTTGGCAAGCACGACGGCGTGACGCGCCGTGAGTGCGTAGTCGTCACCGTCCAGCCCGGCTACTCCTACTGTCCGCTCGCCGGTCATCCGTGCCCGGCCCCGGATCAGTTCGATGCCTGCGCCCTCCACCCATTCCACCTGGCTGGCATCCTGCCAGTGGGAGGTGAAGGAGTCGCGCCGTTTGAGCACAGCTGCCGCGTCCAGCGTCCCGGTCACGGCTTCGCTGGCCCCGGGAACTGCCTGGGCGCCGTGCAGCGCGGTGCCGGGGCGCAGCAGCGCCTTGGATGGCATGCAGGCCCAGTAGGAACACTCCCCGCCCACCAGCTCGGCTTCCACCAGGACCGCCGTCAGGCCGCCCTGCACCACCCGGTCCGCGGCGTTTTCCCCTGCCGCGCCGGCGCCGATCACAATGACATCGAATTCCCGTTCAACAAGACGTGGCATGGCAACAGACTACGCCCACGCCTGCCGGAGATTTTGGCTGCCGTGGCTGTCACAATGGACCGGCCGTTCCGGGGACGTGGGACATCCGTTACGGTGAGGAAAAGTACGGACAGTGCAAAGGAGCCCTCCATGCAGCCCTCCAACGTGGTTCCGCCGGCCCGTTTCAGCGCCCAGGCCCGCCTGCGTGCCCTGCAGTCGGACATCATGGAGCTGATCCTGGACCGTGAACTGGAGCCCGGGGATGCCCTTCCCACCGAGAACGAGCTGTGCCTGGCCCTCGGCGTCGGCCGGAACACGCTCCGTGAATCATTGAAGGTCCTGCAGGCGCTGGGGGTCATTGAGATCCGGCACGGCTTCGGAATGTTCGTCGCGCCCAGTAATTTCGAATCGCTCGCGGACGGGCTGATTTTCCGGGGGCGGCTGTCCCTGCGGCACCATGGCCAGGAGGCGCGGCAGCTGGTTGACGTCCGGCAGGCGCTGGAGGCGGGGCTTATCGGCAGCGCCATGGATGAGATGACCGCCGAGCAGCTGGCCGCGGTCGAGGAGGCCGTGATCAGCATGGAGCGGAGTGCGGCGGCAGGGGAGGCCTTTGTGGAAGCCGACGCCGAGTTCCACCGCAGGCTCTTTGAGCCCCTGAACAATGAACTCCTGTTAAACCTGCTGGGCGTCTTCTGGAAGGTCTACCGCAAGATCTACACCGAGGTTGGCCCCGGGGTGGAGGACCTGCCCGGGATCGCCGCCCTGCACCGGAACATTTTTTTGGCCGTGGCTGCCGGGGACAAGGCCCGGGCTGCCCGCGAACTCACCCACCACTTCGACGGCTTCCGCCGGCGGATTCTTGAGGCCGTCGGCGAATAAGGACCTCGGATGTGAGCAGCCGGCGCGCCGGCACCCGGACTCGACCGGCATTCGCGCTTAACGCAGAAGGTCCGCACCGTAATCCGGTGCGGACCTTCTCTTTTGTGCGCCCAAAGGGATTCGAACCCCTGACCTTCTGTTCCGTAGACAGACGCTCTATCCAGCTGAGCTATGGGCGCATCTTCAGGTTCCCGGTAAGCTTTCCGCTCGCCCCGAACCTCGAATAACTTTACGCGAGGACGGCCACAGTTCCAAATCGAGCACCGTGTAATTTACGCAACTAGACCGGTCTACGTGACCTTCGTCACTAATTTCGACTTTTCTAAATCCAAATTCCTTGAATTTCCGCGGAAGTTGCCTCCGGATGGGCAGGACATCCGATGTCTGACCGCGAATTGGTCCAGATCATCAGAAATAGCATTTAGCACACACCACTGAACCCGAAGAAGGGAACTGCAATGGCCCACCTGGCGCGACTGCCGCTGCTTGAGAAAGCACCCACCACCCATCCCGGTCTGCTGGCGTGGGTTGAAGAGGTCGCTGGGCTTACCCAGCCGGACCGGATTCACTGGGTCGACGGCTCAGAGGAAGAAAACACCCGCCTCACTGACGAACTCGTC